>LT629302.1:630000-945000 GCA_900104375.1 Flavobacteriaceae bacterium MAR_2010_188 | reverse complement strand
GCCTGCCTACACGGTAATTAAGGTAATTTTGAAGGAATTTCTAAATGATTATAAGATTGTAAAAAGGCTCACCAGCGGTTTAGACGATTAGTTTGAATAAAGATATATTAAATAAAGATAATCAAGACTTTATACATAAAAATTTAGAATCAGATTTAAATGCGATTCTACTTTCTAAAGCTTTCCAATCCATTCCCTTGTTGAGTGAGCTTATTTCTCAAATTGAAGCTAAAAAACGTTGCGAATCTAAACTACCGACTTGGTATGATGCACCCTTAATCTACTTTCCAGATAAGTTAAATATCGAGCAAACCTCTTCAGAAAAAACGGCAGAATATAAATCTAAACTTATCCAAGGAAAAGTATTGATTGATTTAACCTCCGGGTTTGGAGTTGATGATTATTATTTTTCGAAAGTTTTTGAGAAAGTTTACGCTTGCGAAATCAACCAGGAGCTTGCAGAGATTTCCGCTTATAATTTAAAGATTCTTAAAGTTGACAACATCGAAGTCGTAAACCAAAATGGATTAGACTTTCTAAAAAACCAAAAAGGACAAATTGATGCCATTTATATTGATCCCTCTAGAAGACATGATACAAAAGGGAAGATTTTTAGATTTAATGAAAGCGAGCCTGATGTTACCGCCAACCTTCGACTTTTCTTTGAGAAAGCTAGTACCGTTTTAATTAAATCATCTCCCTTAGTTGACCTTAGTTCAGGTATCAAAGATTTAAGAAACGTTTCAGCAATTCACATCATTGCGTTAAATAATGAGGTGAAAGAACTTTTGTGGCTGGTAAAGAAGGATTTTAAGGGAAAGGTAAAAGTTCTTACCAGAAACATTACTAAAAAGATAGACGAGAATTACAATTTCTGTATAGATGATGAACTAACAACTGAAGTTGAACTTTCAGAACCGCTGCACTATTTATACGAACCTAATGCCGCAATCTTAAAATCGGGTGGTTTTAAAATCATCTCGGAAGATTATAAAATCAAAAAGCTAAATCTAAACTCGCATCTATATACTAGCAACGAATTAAAAAAATTTCCTGGAAGGATTTTTAAGGTTTTGAAGTGGCAAGATTATAACAAGAAAAAGCTCAAAAGGGATTTGCCGAAAAAAGCGAATATAAGTATCCGGAACTTTCCAAAAAGCGTTGAGCAAATTCGCAAGGAATTAAAGATTTCTGACGGTGGCGAACATTATCTATTCTTTACCACGGACCTACACAATAACAAGATTGTAATTGAGTGCGAAAAGGTTTAAACACAAAATCCCAGATAATCAGATTATCTGGGAATGTTATTATTAACTTTTAGTAATGTTGATTCTAGAACATTTCAAAAACATATCCTAGTATCCAGAACAATACTAAGAATACAACGATCGTTCCAATACAACCACATTTTCCACCGCCAATTTTCTTTGCTCCCCATCCGGCCAAAAGTGCTCTAAATAAATTCTTCATGTTTTATTAAATTTTGGATAAAAATAAAGGTAAGAAAATAGATTACATAAACTATAAGGAATTATTTTTAGCCCGTTTGATTAAATCACTTCAGTAGAATTAATCCATCTAAGTAACATTCTTGGTCACTACAAAATACTAAGCGCAGGCAGAATTTTCACTATTCAAGACGTCACTGAATCTAAAATATGATTTTGGATTCATAATCGACTTTCTTAATATCCTCTGAACATCCATATTGTCATGCTGCCTTATCAAAAATGTTTCTAACTGATCTTCGTGCACTATTTGTTCTTCGCGACTTATAAAGCCATAGCCCAAATACTTTCCATCTCTTAACATGATAAAGGATTCTTCGTCCTTGGTCCTGCCTTCTTCTTTTAAAATGATATTTTTAGATTCTTCTTGCATGGCAGTAATCGCTTTATTCACACGAAGATTGTAGTTCTTCACTTTTTCCTTCCCCTTACAAACACCTAAACAGTTATCGATTCTGTAATGGTCGCACTCCGCAACGCCTTCTTGAAGATGACAATATTTAGGACAAAGATTATATTTTTCGCAAACCTCTTCTAAGTAGATACGGCAATCCCTTATTCCGTAAAAATATTGAATAGGATTCCTAATACTCTTTTGATTGTTAAAGGCCAAGTGTAAAACGCCTTGTCGATCTTCATAACTAAAGATGGCGTATTTCTTTATCGGCTTTTTAGAGGCACGATTATATTTTGGGAAGTGATGTTTAATCGCCGCGTCTTCCATTAATAAAGCAATTAACTCGCTACCTGATAGTCTAAAATCTACATCGGCCGTTTCCCTGCAAATGGTTAGCTCCTTGTCAGATTTATGGTAGAAATGGCCTAATACACGTTTCCTAAGATTTTTAGCTTTTCCAACGTAAATGATTTTACCCTTTTTATCCTTAAAATAATAGATGCCTGCAGAATTTGGCAACTTGTTAAAAACTTCTGCCGGCAGATTTGGCGGTAAGGTCGATTCTTTTGAATCGCGCTTAAAGCAGTTTGAAAAAACAGATTCAGAATCTGGCTGATCAATCAATTTTTTGAATAAGACCGTAGTCGCTTCAGCATCTCCCCTTGCCCGGTGTCTATCAATAATTTCAATATCCTGAGACTTACATAACTTTCCTAAACTGTAGGATTTTAATCCTGGGAATAATTTTCTAGAAAGTCTTACGGTGCATAATTTTCGACGTCTAAAATCAATTCCTATCTCCTTAAATTCATTTCTAATGACATTATAATCGAAATTTACATTATGTGCTACAAACACACAATCTGCGGTAATCTCTAATATCTGGGCAGAAATCTCTTCAAAAGTAGGAGCATCGGCAACCATTAAGTTGTCAATGCCGGTTAGCGCAGTTATATGTCTAGGTATCAGGGATTTTGGATTAACCAAAGAGGTAAATTCCTCGATGACATTCACACCATCCGTTTTAAAAATGGATATCTCGGTAATCTTGTTCCCGCGACCAGTGGTCTCTACATCAATTACAGAATATATCATCCTAGATGTCTATTTAAAGCTTTTAATTCAACCCCCAATTCATTGAACATATTCATAATACTGCTTATTTTGAGCTCAGCTTCATCATACTCTTGGGTATTGATGCTACAAGTAAACTCCCAAATCTCTAAGACTTCATTGATCGGAACTTCATAAGCCTCATAAAGATTGTTGTCTGAAACCAAAAGCAACGTACCATTTTCTTCAATCTTATTAAACACCCGTTTATATACCAAACCGTCATTTAAGGTCATAACCACATAAGTTCTTCCATTTTTGATATCGCATCTGTCTTCTACAAACCTGCCAACCACAAAAGAACCAGGTTTCATGGGTAACATCGAATCACCTTTTATAGGGAAAGCCCTATGCTTACCGGTTGGCAAGAATGGCAACTTTATTTTATCTAACTGCTCAATAAATTCTGGATCGTCGTAACCTGCCAGATAACCTGCAGAAGCTTTTACCGGAACAATTTCAATAAGGTCGTTATCATCAGAATCTACAACAATGGGAAAAAGTACCCGTTGATTATTCAACTCTATAAAAGAGGAATCTTTAGATTTAGACAGATCTTTTCTTACCAAAATATCTATCGGAAGTTTAAAATAATCTGAAATCTGAATCAAGAAATCGATTGTGGGATAAGAACGTCCTTCTTCATAAGAACCGATTCTTGCCCTTGTAACTTTAAGGTCTTCAGCTAAATATTCTTGGGTCAAACCACGTAGAGTACGCAGATGGCGGATATTCTTGGAAATAACATTCATACTACAAATATAAGTAAATAGTACTTTGTTTTGTAGCGGGCTAATTTTTTAACAGTATTTTTTTTAATTGGCTCTGGGAAGAACATCTCAATCGTTTAAAATCACACTGTATTAATGTAGATGATTTAATGAAATCGGTCATGAAAACTTTTAATTGAAGCAAGCAAGAATTTGAAATTCAACTATATTCCATATTAGATTGAAGAATACTAACATCATAAATTTTCAAAAATGAAAAATCTCGAAGAACTATTTATATCAGAATTAAAAAATCTCTACGCAATGGAAAAGCAGATTGCTGCCACCATGCAAGAATTAAAACCTCTTAACAACTCTGATCTTGATAAACGGATCAGCAAAATATCTAATAAAAATAGTGCGGATTATGAAGTCATAAAAGCATTGTTGCAAAAACATTCCGTTAATCCTGGAAGCACAACCGATAGCGTCGTAGCAGAAATACTGACCAATATTAAAAGTGAAAATAGCAGCGATATTACGGCGAAGGTTAAAGAAGCTGGGCAATTGGCATCTTACAATAGGTTGATGGCATACAAATCTGCTAATTATGAAAATACCTCTAGAATGGCCAAAACCCTGAAAATGAAAAAGGCTCGCAAGAAATTAAAAAACATTCTTGAAACGAGCCTTAAATATCAAAATAAAGTAAAAAAATTGGCTAAGAAATCAATCTATAAGGAAGCGGTTTAAACCCTTTCTTATTTCTTGAAACCAATTTTCTTAAGACCGTCGTGGCTAATTTTTATAGCTTCGAGCGGTTTTAAATCGAACGTATTATCTTGTTCGACCATATAATATTTCATTCCGGATAGCTCTTTCTGTGCCAAGATATTCTTGAAATCGATAGTTCCTGTTCCTACTGGAGCAAAAACACCATCTTCACTCATATCCTTAACATGCCAGATTTTAAAGCGATGTGGGTATTTTTCAAAATAAGCGACCGGACTTGCTCCTGCTTTGGTAACCCAAAATAAATCCATTTGAAAATTGACATATTTAGGGTCGGTATTCTCTAACATATATTCAATCGGAACAATTCCTTCCTCATTCTTTTTGAACTCAAAATCATGATTATGATAAAGCAACTTTAATCCCGCTTTCTGACATTTTTCACCCAAAGTATTTAGAATTTTGGTTAAATCTGCCACGGTACCTTTCATGCCCATACTACGCGCTTCTGCGTTATATGTAAACATTCCCATTGGAGGCACCGGAATCACGAAATATTTAAAACCGGCCGCTTTAACGTCGGCAATCATAGCGTCCGCGTTTTCCATAGTTACAGAACCTTGGTGAGTACTAATTGGCTTCAAATTAAGTTCGTCCAAAAGCTTTTTAAATTCTTTTGGAGTCATATTATAAAACTTTCCATTTTCATAACCTGCCGCTTCAATATTTTTATAACCGGCGTCAGCAACGGCCTTTAAAGTTGCCTTGGCATCTTTAGACATGTCGTCCCTTACGGTGTAAAGAGCCAAACCACCAAATTGCTCTTGAGCATAAGTCGTGATTACAGCAAAGAATAAAACGGCGGTAAAACAACGTTTTAAAAAGCCATTTTGAAATGCATTTTTCATATTTAATTAGATTATTGATTAATATAGTTTACCTCTACCGAAAATAAATAATCGCTAAAGATTTTGAATTTTTTGAATGTTCAATTTAAGACAAAAAAAGAACGAGACTATCGTTGCTTAACAATAATCTCGCCAAATTACTTTAGGATTTTTAGGCTGAAACTCTCAACCTACAATCTTTTTCTCACTGATAAAGGGTTGATTGTAGTGCCTCTGCCCGGTAGCTTTATAAAGTGCATTGGCAAGTGCACCCATAATAGGTGGATACATCGGTTCTCCCAAACCAGTAGGGTCAATATCATTTTTAACAAAATGTACGTTTATTTTTTTCGGAGACTCACTGTGTCGTATTAAGCGGTATCTATCAAAGTTATGTTGTTCTACTGCACCATTTTTAAATGTTAGACCGCTATACATTGCATGACCAATGCCATCTACAATTCCACCCTCTGTGAGATTGGTAGCTGCATCCATATTTATAACAATTCCACAATCCACCGCACAATGCACGTTATGTATAACCGGACTGCCATTTATCACTTCCATTTCAATTATTTGGGCCACATAACTGTTATGGCAAAAATATGCTGAAACGCCTTTTGAAAGATTAGAGGTATTGGTTTCCCATCCCGATTTATCTCTAACCAACTCTAAAACACCCGCATACCTAGATGCATTGTAGTCGTTCTTTTCTCCAATTGGAGTAGTCTTGGCTTTTTCAAATAAATCTAATCTAAACTGGATTGGATCCTTACCCATTTCTTCTGCCAACTCATCAAGGAAAGACTGCTCGGCCCCGGCGATAAAATTTGAACGTGGCGCTCTAAAGGCACCGGTAGAGATATTAGACTTTATGGTCCAGCCTTCGGCCAGATAATTTTCTATTGCACCAGCGGGAAAACGATTTTCAAAAACCGGAGATTCGGGGATGCCACCAGCATTTACATGAAATGCGATAAGATTATTATTGCCGTCCAGAGCTGCCCGGTAGGTCGCACTGTAAGCTGGTCTATAGGTTCCTTGGGTCATGTCATCTTCCCTAGAATATACTAACTTGATCGGAGCATTCATTTTCTGAGAAATTACTGCAGCTTCAACTCCAAAATGACCGTAAAGGCGTCGTCCAAAACCTCCTCCCATCCTCGTCATTTGAACATCGATATTTTCTACTGGGATTCCCAACCGAGAAGACACACTTTTTTCTAAAAATTCTGGAGTTTGAATAGGGCCAACTAAAAGGGCCTTATCACCTGAAACGTTGGCGAAAAAGTTCATTGGCTCCATTGTGTTGTGGGCAAGGAATGGGCAGGTATAAGTTCTTTCGATAATCTTCGCCGCGTTTTTAAAAGCAGCTTCCGGATTACCATCACGTCTAAGCACCTCGGCTTTATCTCCGCCAACTTTCGCCATTATTGACTGATGATATGCGGTTCCTTCCAAATTCCCTTCTGGGGTATCGGGTGCGGAATCATCCTGTAATATTTGCTGTTGGATTACATCATCATTGAGTTCCCATTCTAATTTTAATGCTTTTTTAGCATTCATAACTTCCCATGTAGAATTACCTACAACTACCGCAATTTCGCCAAATGCATAAGTATCGGACCATTGTTTTTCCATATCATCCGGATAAGGAGTTATAGTAAAGACATCTTTGATACCTGGCATTTTTTTCGCATCATCGCCGTTTACCGACTTTAGCGTTTGACCAAAAGCCGGGGGATGCACCACCATTGCAATTAGCATATCATCCTGCATATAATCCAATCCAAATAGTGGTTTTCCTGTAACAATAGATTTAGCGTCTACATTTTTTCTTGATGAACCGATGATTTTGAAGTCCTTGATTTCTTTAAGTTGAACTTCTTCTGGCGCTTCTAATTTTGCCGCTGCACTGGCCATTTCTCCATAGGTTACAGTTTTATCACTTCCAGAATGACTTATGACACCATCCGAAGTTGAAATTTCTGAAGCTGGTACGTTCCAAGTTTCTGCAGCAGCAGCAACTAACATATGTCTTGCGGTGGCTCCTGCCATTCTGAGTTGTTGCCATCCCGCACTAATGGAAGCGCTTCCACCAGCAAGTTGTCTTTTAAATATATCCGTATTAAGTGGAGCTTGCTCAACTATAACATCCTTCCAATCGACATCTAGTTCTTCTGCAACGATCATCGGCATTGATGTCTTAACGTTCTGGCCTATTTCTGGATTTGGAGACATTATGGTAACTACTCCATTATCGCCTATTTTGAGAAATCCGTTGATTTCAAACCATTCCTCAGGCATTTCCATTAATTCCTCTTCAAAAACAACTTGTTTCTCGGGTTCGGATTTACAAGAGGCTAACCAGCTGAAACCTACAACTAAGCCTCCACTCGCCAATGCTGATGTTTTGATAAAAGAACGTCTTCCTATTTTTGTTTTAATCTTTGTCATAACATATCATTTTATGAATTAGCGGCGGTCTTGATTGCTTTTTTGATTCTTGTATAAGTACCACATCGGCAGATATTCCCATTCATGGCAGTATCTATTTCTGAGTCGGTGGGATTAGGATTGTTGTTAAGTAATGAGGCGGCCGACATAATCTGTCCGGCTTGGCAGTATCCACATTGAGGGACATCATGTTCTAACCATGCTTGTTGAACCGGGTGGTCTCCTTTTTCAGATAAACCTTCAATAGTAGTTATAGCTTGTTCACCAACACTTGAAACTGGTATTTGACATGACCTTACGGCAACGCCACCCAGATGTACGGTACAAGCTCCGCATTGAGCAATGCCACAGCCGTATTTTGTTCCGACTAAGTTTAGATGGTCTCTTAATACCCAAAGCATAGGTGTGGTTGGATCTACGGAAACTTCCATGCTCTTTCCGTTGATTTTTAGATTATAATTCGCCATAATTACCGGTTTTATTAGAATTCTATGAAAATAAATAAAATATCGCAGGGACTCTGTTAAAAGATTGAAGAATTATTGAGTTGTTATAAGAATTTAAGTTGATGATTTTTTCAACTTTAGAATTTCTTCTAGAGATTTTAATTCATAAAAGAGATTAGGTTATTAAAATAAATCCTCAAAATTTATCAGATTAAATTCAATTATGGTGATCTTTAACTAAAGCTTATAAAGAGATAAAAAATATGATTGTTAGAACTTCAAAGAAAGGTTATCATATAATTTACCATGCATGTCACGGCGTTCTTAGTGGCTTGATTGCGAGTCAAATTTCCGAGGAATATAGAGGAAAATTTTGGTTCGAAACAATGATAGCGACAACAGATCATGACGATAGGCAATTAAATTTCACTGAAAAACAATATCTGTCGGATTTAGGCATTCCGATGGATTTCACCCAAAACGAGGAAACGGTGGCTCAAATTTTAAAGCGCTGCAATCGCGTTCTGCATGATGCTCAGAATAAATCGCGTTGGATTTATATTTTAATTTCTCTGCATATCGATTTCTTATATAAGGATTTAGCTGAATCTAGTAAACAGATTAAAGTGTTTCTATCTGAACACAAAGATTTAAGAAACATGAAGCTCAAGGATATGAAAATTAAAGAATCTGAGGCAAACAAAAGTTATGAAATCCTGAGATTTTGCGACCGCCTTTCGCTTATTCTATCTAAAGATGAAATACCGTCAAGAGGAAGGAAATTAGAAATTAATCGTTCAATTGACGATAAGGAATATTTTATCTTCCGGAATGAAGATGAATCAATTTCTATAGATCCTTGGATATTTACAGACGATGAATTCGAGCTGCACTCTGAAGAGCGAATTCTACAAACGGCACAATTCAATAATCAGACTGACTTCGAAAAACAATTAAATTCGTGTTCAGTATCCATCTTAAAATGGAAACTAAGAAAGAGTTAATGGCAGAATTAACTAGTATATTCCAACTATAATGAAAGTTGAAAGTCCTATAAGAGAAATAGAAATTTCATTGCTCAAGTTTGCCGACGACAGAGGGGATAACAAAACATTTTGCCCATCGGAAACTGCACGGGAAGTTTTTAATGAAGATTGGAGCGAAAAGATGGATTTAGTAAGAGAGGTGAGCGATGAGCTAGTGTTGAATAACAAATTAATCGTGTTGCAAAAAGGAGAAATCATGGATGCGCTCCCATCCAAATTAAAAGGTCCCATCAGGCTTAGGAGAAAACCACCTGAATTATAAAATGTAATTATCCTTAAATAAAAAACCACGCTAATTAGCGTGGTTTTTTGAGTGTCGTGATCGCGACAGGATTACCTTCGGTTTTCCTTTGTGTTCAATGTTGCAAATAAAAAGCCACGCAGCTGGCGCTGCTGTTTTTGAATTTCTTTCCATTTTCAAAGGCGTTTGCCTTTGACATTTCAAGAAACACAAAACCACACCTTTCTGGTGTGGCTTATTGAGTGTCGTGATCGCGACAGGATTCGAACCTGTGACCGCCTGCTTAGAAGGCAGGTGCTCTATCCAACTGAGCTACGCGACCAAGAACATTCCTTAAAAATGTGGTGCAAAGATAGAAATTAAGTGAACAAATACTACTAAATACAGAACTTTTCATCGTTGATAGTCATTCTGCATAATATTCAAATAATTGGGATTATTTACAGCCTTTGTTTTATTAATAATAGTAATTCCTTGCTATTAATGCATTCATTTGAGTTAAAGTGTACGTCAATAAAGTTTTTATTTTGTTCTAGATTACAAATTTTCATATGAAAATGTACTATAGGAAAAAACATGGAAAGGGGTTTCGGTATACAACAGAAAAAGGAGAAACCATTACCGATGATAAATTAAAGGACTATTTTAAGTCACTTGTCATCCCTCCGGCTTGGCAAGATGTAGCTATAAATCCTAAGAAAAAAGCCGACATACTGGTTACCGGTCGTGATGAAAAAGGACGTAAACAATACATTTACAACCCTAAATTCAGGGAGAAAAAAGACCAAGAGAAGTTTGATCGAATTATAGATTTTGCCGATCAACTCGAGCATATGAGACGAGTCACCGGTCAACACCTTAGAAAGCGTACCCTAAGCCGAGAAAAAGTTTTAGCCTGCATGGTAAGATTACTAGAAGCCGCATATTTTAGACCTGGAAGTGACCGCTATTCCAAAGAGAATAAAAGTTACGGCCTCACAACCATGAGGAGCAAGCATCTAAAGATTGAAGGCGATGAATTGATTTTTCATTACATAGGTAAATCCGGAAAGGAACAAGAAAGACACATCGTTGATAAGAAACTTGCGAAAATCGTTCACGAAATTGACGAATTACCCGGCTATGAAATCTTCAAATTTATTGACGAAGACGGACAAAGTCAAGATGTGAAGAGTGATCACCTTAATGAATATATAAGGGAAGTTATGGGCGAAGAATTCTCTGCCAAGGATTTTAGAACTTGGTCGGGTACCGTTATCGCTGCGATTGCACTAGATGAAATCGGAGCTCCTGAAGAAAAGGACCAAAAAATGCTCGAAAAGAACATTCGCGATGCTGTGATAAGAGTCAGTGAAAGATTAGGTAATACGCCAGCTATTGCTAGAAGTTCTTATATAGATCCTAGAATTATTGAAGAATATACAGATGGAAAAACGATACAGTTCTTTAAAAATGAAGTAAAAAATCTTCTAAAGGATAAGGAAAATCTATCTGAACAAGAAGTGGGCGTTTTGTGCCTTTTAAGAAGTAGATTGAAAACTGGCTAATTATTTCGCTTTAAATTTAAAAAATAATACAAAAAAAAGTCCATCGCTACCGATGGACTTTTTCATATTTAATGAAAGGCTTAGTTGATAGCTTTTCTGTTTAATCTGTCTTCTGCAAGATCATTCAATGTTTCATCTGCTTTATATTCTTCATCTAAAGTCTTTTGAAGTTTTTTAGCGATTTCTTTATGACCTAATTCCTTGGCATAACGAACGGCAGTTCCGTAACCAGAGATTTCGTAGTGCTCAATACGTTGTGCTTCAGCAATCATACCTGCATGTTTGGTATCCTTTTCTTTGACTTCTTTTAAGAAACCTTCAGCTTCTTCAATAAGGCCTTTCATGGCTTTGCAAGTCTCTCCTGTCGGTTTAACCCCAAGTTCGTCACAGATATCCTTAATTCTAGTTTTGTGTTCCTTGGTTTCTTCAAGATGAGATTTAAAAGCTTTTTTGAGCTCAGCATTCTCAGCGTTCTCTACCATTTTCGGGAGTGCTTTAGTTAATTGGTCTTCGGCACTGTATAAATCTTGTAATTGATGTTCGAATAATTCTTCTAAACTTTTCATGATTTAAAATGTTTAATTATTAGTTATTTCAGTGAATTTAGATGTTGAAATATGTTTTTATACGCTCAATCGAATTAAAAAATAACTTATTTTCAAATGAAACAATATTAATACTGATAGTATTAATGTTCTGCGTAATTCGGTAAAAAATTCTACTTCGGATAGTCGAAATTTGCATTCAGATTAAAAAAAATTTACTTGTAAAATTTCTCGATTTAATTTAGTTGAATGAATTAAGGAAGACTTTAATATTCCTAATTGTCCCTATACAAAGTAATACATATGAAAAATAAAAATATTGCGATAATCGGCTCAGGTGCCACGGCAATCTATTTGCTAAAGCACATTGCCGAACATTACAAATCGCTTAAAAAAGAGATTAGTTCTGTAACGGTTTATGAAAGGGATACAAATTCTGGAATGGGAATGCCGTATAATCCTAATACAACTGATATTTATAATCTCGCGAATATTTCTTCAGAAGAGATTCCTGAACTATTAATGAGCTTTGGAGATTGGCTGCGAGAACAGAACAAGCCTACCCTCAAGAAATTAAATGTTACTGAATTTCCTATAGATGATTCTGAGGTTTACAGCAGGTTAGCTCTAGGCGAATATCTACGAGATCAATACCTTAAAATAGGGGAGCTATTAGAGGCCCGTGGGATCGAATTTCTTGAGAAGTTAGATACCGAGGTCAGCGATATAGAATATAAAAAAGACACAAATCTTGTGAACATCCTTACAAAAGACCAAAAAGAAGAAACCTATTCTAAAGTAATTATCGCCACCGGACATAGATGGAGCGAAACCGATAATCCCAAAAAGGGTTATTACGGCTCGCCTTGGCCAATTCAAAAAATCCTTCCGAAAAAAGGTGAATATTATAACTTTCCGATTGGGACTTTGGGTGCGTCTTTGAGCGCTTTTGATGTGGTAACTTCACTTGCGCACAGACATGGAGAATTTATAAAAACCGATTCAAAATATACTTTCAACTTAAATCCCAAAGCTAAGGGTTTTAAAATTTTAATGCATTCTTCCGAAGGTTGGCTTCCTCATCTTCAATATGAACAAAGATTACCCATGCGCGAGATTTATCGACATACCGATAGAGAACAGATGCTTTCATTGATAGACGATAACGGTTATTTACGATTGGAAACTTTTTTTCACTCGGTCTGCCGAAATGCATTGATCGAAGCTTTTGAAAAAGATAAATTAGAAAGAATGGCAATCAGGTTAAAGGATGCAAACTTTGGGATAAAGGAATTTGTAGAGATGATGGTTAAAGATCATGAATACTCAGATTCTTTTGAAGGGATGCGCAAGGAAATGGTTGCTGCAACCAATTCTATAGAGCGCAGTAAACCCATTCATTGGAAAGAAACCTTGGACGATTTAATGTACTGCCTAAATTTTCATGCAGAACTATTGCCCGCAGAAGACCACCATTTTTTCCGGAAAGAAGTGATGTCCTTTCTTATGAATGTCATTGCCGCCCTACCTCTTTCATCCGCTAAAATTCTGCTAGCGCTTTATGATGCAGAATGTATTGACATGATACCAGGAAGGGTTAATGTTTTGGAAGATGTTTCAGATAATACTAAAACTGGAGTGGCTATTGAAGTTGAAAATGAAAAAGGTAAAAAGCAGACCATTCAATATAAAATGTATATCAATTGTGCGGGCCAAAAAAGCATTCAGATTCAAGATTATCCTTTTAAAACCTTAGTTGAAAATGGTACGGTTCGAAAAGCTTGTGCTGCTTTTGAAGATGAAGAAGATTGCAAAGACTTAATCCGTATAATCGATGAAGAATTGTTGTTTGAAAAAAATGAGAATCTATACCTTTATACTGGCGGGATTGAAGTGGATGCGGCTTATAGAGTAATTGATGAAGATGATATCCCAAATGAAAATATAATGGATGTAACCTTTACTCACACCTCTGGACCAAGACCTTATTCTTATGGGCTACAGGCTTGTAATGCAACCAGTAAAATCTTGGTCGAAGCTTGGGTGCTATCATTAAAACAGCACCAAGAATTTGATGCCGATATTGAAAATGCCACTCAATTATACGAAGAGAACGACTTGTAGACTAATCACTTATGCCGATTACAATTACCAAACTTTACGAATACCCGCTCAAATCTGCAAGAGGAAATTTATTAAATCAAATAGATATAGATGAATTTGGGTTGAAAAACGACCGAAAAATTGCCGTTGTAACTGCAACTGGAAGGGTCATTACTGGTAGGGAACGGCAAGAATTGCTCCATATAAATTCTAAGATTGAATATTCAAGCTTAACCTTAAAATATCCGTCGATTGAAGATTTAAATGTTAGCCTTTCAGATTTACCAGATATTTTTCAAGCTTCGCTATTTCGTAAAAAAGTTGCCGGCAAGGTTTTAGATAATTCAGCATCTCTATGGATTTCTAAAGTTCTAAATGGAAATTATCAACTTATTTATTTCGGCCATAACAGTTTTGATTCAGCTAACACAAATAATGAAGATCTAGAAAACAGAAGCAGTTATGTGGATTCTGCACCAGTGCATCTTATTAATCTCAAATCATTAGAATATTTAAATTCTCATCTTAATGAGACAGTAAGTGCAGAACAATTTAGACCAAACCTGATTGTTGATGGTATTGAACCTTTCGAAGAAGATACCTGGAAGGAAATCAGTATTAATGGCTGCAAATTTAAAGTTGAAGGCATCACCGAACGATGTGTTTTCGCAACGATTGATCCAATCACAAAAACTAAAAATCCAAATCTAGAACCTCTTAGAACAATTCAATCCCTTAAAAATAGTAAAGCCGTGACCTTTGGTATTGACCTTCAACCACTTGATGAAGCTGTGTTAGAAGTAGGACAAACCGTTGAGGTGACGGTTATTCAATGAATAATTGTATAGGTTGAGAATTGGGAGCTATATCCTCAAATTATTTTTTCTAAACTATCGTGGTGGGGCATCAATGGATGGTCCAAAAAATTTTAATGAAGTAAAATTTCCCATAATTAGTTCTTCAAGAATCAAATTTGCATTCCACAGAGAGATCGATAAACAATTTAGAGCGCTTCATGAAATCTCAAATACTAAAAAAATTGTTTTTGATTCGTTTCACGAGTGTCACCATGGAGATATGCCTTGGATATCGATTTTGAAATTCGACTCGGGAAATTGCTAATTATTTGAATAATCTTGATAGTACCTCTAAAGAGATAAATTATAGCCCTGTCCCAACTTTAACTCTTCATTGATAATTCCCCTCTATAACATTGTGTAACTTTTAGATATGAAAATCAATAGATTATGAAAAAAGAGAGCGAATACAACAAGAAGCGGGATTTCACCAAGACAAAAGAGCCTAAGGAAACCACAAGAAAAAGCAAGTCAAAAGCTCCTGTTTTTGTCATTCAAAAGTTTCTCCTGCAGTATGAGAGATTTTGTATTTGTAGGCGGCTTCAAAACGGTGCATTCAGTTATTTATAAATAAAAAAAGGGCAACATAAATGTTGCCCCTCATTTTTAGCTTCAACATTTTAATGCTGGATCAACAGCAACTTACCATATGAGCTCTCCTTCGATACCTCATGGACTATATAAAGTCCATTAGGAAGATCGTTCACGGGTATCGCTATAGACTGAGATTTTGATTGGATGACAAAGGACTTCACTACCATACCCTTCAAATTTGTGATTTGTAAATAAACAGGATCTACGATATTTACAGAAGCACTTATTATTACCTGATTCGAAGCAGGATTTGGATACATATTAAAATTCCTTGCCAGCTGATCCTTAAGCCCGTCGGCAGGCCTTATATTTACAACATTACTGTAATTTGATACCTCATCTGAATCTTTAGCGATGACCCTATAATAATAGGTCATTCCTGCTCGTAGTCGAGTATCATTATAAGTGGTGGTATTAGTAGGTAATTCAGCAACTGCCTCATAAGGAGTCCGTATGGCACCACGCTCTATAGCTCTTTCTACGATATAAGCAGATTCATGAGCAGAATTATCCTGCCACAGTAATTTCACCGAACGTGTATCAATCAGAACTGCGTTTAATGCTGAAGGACCAATAAGTGGAAGGTTTACAACATCTATATTGCTCCAGCCCGAATCCCCTGCAGAAGTATTGGTGGCTTTGACCCGGTATTCATAGGTAACACCATCAATTATTCCTGTGTCAAAATAGGATTCTACATTTTCAGCTAAAGTGGCAATAGGAACAAATTCAGCCTCATCTTCGCTTTTTCTTTCTATCAGGTAACCAGATTCTCCTGCCGAATTATCTTTCCAGTTTAAAGCTATAGAAAAAGTCGGAGTCAATTCAGCATCAAGTTCTGTGGGTGTAGCCATAAAGACAAATGTATTAGAAGTAAGATCCGCTTCGGGAAAGTTTACATCACGGTCTATAAGTATATGAAATTCTCCCGGGGAAAGAGCAATTGTATTTGCGGTCGAGTTTACTACAAATTTCTCGCCCGAGTAAAAATCATACCAGGTACCAGTTTTCTGAAAATTCACCTCCGCATTACCTTCGGTTACTCCAAAATTTCCGATGATGTTTACATTCATCAATTCATGGCCAATAGTAATGTTCCTAATTTGTCCTGCTGGTGTCCAAGAAAAAGAACCTTCTTCAAAAACATCTGGATACTCATTTATCAAATTAATCATTGCGGCCTTGGTTCCATACAACTTTAAGCGTGATTCATCCTGGTCATAACCAAGCCCATCGGCCCCGCTCCATGGAATAGGTTTATTACCTGTTCTGCCGTTATAATTAATAGAAAAATCATATCCAAGTTCCCCAAATTGCCAAATCATTTTGGGTCCGGGAACAGGATAATAAAATGCCGAAGCCAGTTTCACCCTTTCCAGGGCTGTTTCTTTCTGCTTTATATCATAATTTCCGTCACGAAGGCCAGAGTTAAGTGCTCTTACCATCAAGCGTTCCTCATCGTGGCTTTCCATATATGCAATAAGATTTTTATTATTCCATCCACGGGTACTGGACAAGGTCCAGCTTAAATTTTCCGAAGTATTACCTATAACCAACTCAGAGTATTGATGGTTCATATTCCCCCAAAGCATAATTCCGTAATCTGCCAGTACCTTTTCTTCACTATTGTCTGACAAATGTTCCATAATAACATAAGCTTCCGGGTCCTGCTCCCAGATTACGTCACTCATTCGTTTCAAGATATCAATACGGGATTGATCGTAGGCACTCCACGCACCGACGTCATTTGGATTGTTTACTTGAGTAAACCCTTTGGAAAGGTCAAAACGGTACCCATCAAATTTAAATTCTTCGATCCAATATCGGTTTACATCGTCAATATAATCTTTGGTGTATTGGCTTTCGTGGTTCATATCATATCCTACATTGAAAGGATGTGTAGCATCGGGATTGAACCAAGGGCTGTTAGCGGCGGGTTTATTATTGGCTTTATCAAAGTACATCTGGACCATAGGGCTTTGGCCAAACTGGTGGTTAAGTACCATATCCAGTAGCACAACCATGCCCATCTCGTGAGCCTTATCTATAAACTTTTTCAAGTCATTTTTGGTACCATAGTATTTATCGGAAGCGAATAAATAAGTAGGATTATACCCCCAGCTTTCATTATTCTCAAACTCCATGATTGGCAATAATTCTATGGCATTTACCCCCAAAGATTTTAAATAAGGAAGCTTTTCAATTACTCCCTCATAGCTGTGTGAATGCACAAAGTCCCTAACCAGTAATTCGTAGACGACCAGGTCTTCATTAACCGGACGTCCGCCTACTACTTCAGGATGGGCCCATTGGTATGGCAGTTGTCCTGTTTGTAAAACAGTGGCTATGCCGTATTGGGTCTTGTTGTAAAAAACAGGATTTGGGTATATATGGGCAGGAATGTTTCCGTCGCTATAAGGATCGGCCACTTTATCTGCGTAGGGATCTCCAATTTTAATTGTTCCTTCTACCCAATACTGATAAACATATTCTTTTTGAGCTTCAAGGCCTGTCACTTCCAGCCAGAAGGTTTCTCCATCTGGAGTCTGATTCATCTGATATGCATCCCGGATCTCCCAGTTATTAAAATCCCCTACCAGATATACGAACTCCTTTTGTGAAGCCAACAGTACCAAAGTAGCTTTTGTAGGATCTTCAGGATCGTAATTGATACCGTTGCTCATTCCTTCCGGAAGTTCAACTATTTGGTTCGGCTGACGCAAGTAGACTGAAATTGTTTTTTCCGAAGAAACGGTCGTCTCCCCAATTTGGGCGGTTACTTTTAAAACGATTTCTGCGGAAGTTGATAATGAATATTGAAAGCCGATTGTCTGAGTATCGCTTTCCTGTGCAACAAACTGAAATCCACTGCCGCTATTAATCTCTATGCTGATGTTGTCTGCCACTGCTGAAGCTTCAGCACTAATAAGAAGCTGTTCCCCGGCTACACCGAATACTTCTGGAGCGACAGGTGCTGTAAAGCGGACAAAATCTCCAGGATTGATGTTAACAAAGATATCACCGTCAGCATCAGATTTACCTGTTTTTGTTCCATCTGAATTTCTAAAGACGATTCCCAAACGGAATACCGGCTCGCCACCTTCCACAGAATAGTAATCTCTTATGGAAGACAAAGTTATCTGCCATTTCCCCGGTTCGCCTACTACAGGAGTCATTTCTCCTACTCCGTCGTCCTGCCCCCAGTTACCTACTACATTGTTCCAGGTTGTGCCTTCAGGACCAGAAAATATAACACCAGAATGCATGTACACCTTGCTGGCATCCCCAAGATTGGAAATTCCTTTGGTAGCATCGTAAATGATTGTCAACTGCTCATCCGCGGTTGGATACTCAGGATTCAGGGTTACTATTTCCCCGGAAGTGATTCCTATCAATTCAAGAGAATATTTAAGGGTAAAATCGTTAAAGGTAATATCGTAAAAACCGGGAGTTACAGGAATGTCTCCACCATTTCTAGTGGCTGTTCCGGTCGGGAATTCAGTTCCACCCCAGTTTATATCCCAGGAATTATTTACGCGAAATTTCACTGCTCCGCTGGAAAGTTCAAAATTTTGGAGGGTCCAGGTATGGCCATCGGTTCCTTGTTCCATTGGAGTGGAATTGTCCCAACCCAATGGAGTAGCGCTCCCTATAATACCTACGGAAGCATAAGTTTCAGGATTTTCTTTCGTAAAACTGTAAGCCCTTGTAAAATCATCAAACCTGAGGGTATAATATCCGCTTTCAGGAATTTGCAGGTCCGGTCCTTTCCACTCTGCAATTCCCGTTGGAAATTCAGTTGCACCCCAATCCACGTCCCAGTTATCATTCGCCCGCCATTTTAATGCGCCTACTTTTAAATAGGTAGTTAAAATCCATTCGTGCTCTTTTCCATCCACCCGCTTCATAGGTGTGGAGGAGGCCCAGTCATTAGCAGTTGCACTTCCAATTATTCCCACCGACTCGTAGATGGGGGCATTAAGGACCTTAAATAAATATTTTCCTGTTACATCATGAAAAGTAACTGAATATTCTCCAGGAATTACAACTATATCATTCCCTGAAGAATAAGCTGTGCCATCAGGAAAGTTATCGCCTCCCCAGCTCTTTACACTCCAGTCATTATTTGCAACAAATTTAATTTTTCCTTCCGTCAATGTTATATTTTCTAGAGACCAGCTATGAGGATCTTCAGGATCTACGGTCATAGGAACAGAAACACTCCAGCCGCTCGTTGTGGCATCTCCTCTTATCCCGATGGTTTCATAAACAGGGCTATTTAAAGCTTCAAAGTGATAAGCTGCTGTGGCATCATTAAAGTAAATCGTGTAGTAGCTCGTTTCAGGTACATACATATCCGGACCACCACGCCAGGCAGTTCCGGTTGGAAATTGGTCTCCTCCCCAGTTTACTTCCCAATTATCATTGGCGCGAAATTTCATATATCCCTGGGTAAGCCGAACAGTCAGCATCCACTGGTTCGGATTGTCTGCATACTGTAATTCCATTGGAACTGAAACGTCCCAGTTACTATTAGGTGTTGCCGGTCCAACAATTCCTACGGTTGGATAGATATCCTGCGCTATTCCGATAAAAGAAATAAAGAAAAATACAAGCAGGAATTTTAGTTTTAAAGTAGTTTTTTTCAAGATTAATAAGTTTTAAATAAAAGAAAGATAATGCTCGTCAATCCCAGTTGTAGATTTAATTTTTTTTGAACAGATATAAAAATATATATAATTGTCAATTAAAAAAACATAAATTTTCATGATCTACTAATTGTTCCGTTTTCCTCGGAAAGACTCCCAGAGTCAGAGCAAAAATTCACATGATTAAGGCAACGGACATAATCACGAACCATCAACCAACATCAACGATTCTTCCTTTTCGAATTGAGGTCCAGAGGATGCTTTTATACTGAAAGTTCGGTCGGAAATAAATTCAATTGACAAAGGTAATTCCGGTGAACCTGAATATTCTATTTATGGAAATTGATTGGGTTGGGCGGGCGTTAGCCTTGACAGCATATTATCGAAGGCTTGGGCTGTCGCGAATTGTGACGCAATTATTTAATCGAGCCTTTTCCTGTCTTTGGGTCAAATGAAGCCAGCTCGTCAGCTAAGTAAAATGTATTGCGGTAATCCTCAAAATCTTCACTGATATCTGGGGGCTCGTTAAGCAGGTTGGTATGTTGAAGCTGTGCAAATAACGATTATAGTAGAAAGGTAAGTATAAAATTAAAATGGAGCAAGAGCGTCAAGCTTTATTCATTTACGGTTATAATTTCAAATTAGTATAAAACAAAATACGGGCATTTTACTCTCCTTCCAAATTGGTGATGATGCTTAAATTAGTTGAAATGCGCAGAATTGACCCTAGACGAAAGTACTTTCATAATTGAAAATCAGTTTATCATAAAGAATTTTTGGTTTCTTTTTATTTGACCGAAAACTTAAAGATAGTTTTAGTTTCATAGGTTTCTCCAGGTTTTAGAACGGTCGTTGGAAATGCTTGCTGATTAGGAGAATCAGGGTAGTGCTGGGTCTCTAAACAAAATCCAGTTCTGTGGGCATACGTCCCTCCATTAGGGCTGCGCAAGGTTCCATCTAAAAAATTTCCGGTATAAAATTGTATTGCAGGTTGGTCTGTAAATATTTCCATAGAGCGACCGCTATATTCATCATAGGCCGAAGCAACAAATCTTTCGTTACCCGCTTCGCCATTTAAAACCCAACAATGGTCGTATCCTTTACCCCTTTTCAATTGTTCATTATCCGCATTAATTTCTTCCCCAATCTTTTTAGCCGAATTAAAGTCGAACGGCGTTCCTTTAACTTTTCTTATTTCTCCAGTAGGTATCAAGGTTTCATCTACTGGTAAATACTCATCTGCATCGACAACAACTTCATGGTCTAAAATTTCTTTTGAAAAATCCCCACTTAAGTTGAAATATGCGTGTTGAGTAAGATTGACTACAGTCGCTTTATCGGCTATGGCTTTATATGAAACTTTAATCTCATTGTCATTAGTCAACGTATAAATAACGGTGACATCTAAATTACCTGGATATCCCTCTTCATTATCCTGACTCATATAGGTTAATTTTATGGATGAATTATCGCCGTCTTCCATCGGTTCTGCTTTCCAAACAACTTTATCAAAACCGTTTACCCCACCGTGAAGATGATTTGAACCATCGTTAGTAGCTAATTTATATTCCTGCCCATCTAAAGTATACTTTCCTTTCGCAATCCTGTTTCCGTAGCGACCAATCAATGCTCCGAAATATGGATTTTCCTTTTGGTAATCTTTAATATTATCAAAACCTAAAACGACATTCTCTAAATCTCCATTTTTGTCCGGTAATTTTAAAGATGTAATTCTTCCGCCGTAAGTAATCACGTTTAACTCAACACCATTTTCATTTTTCAAAGTATACTGTTCAATAGCCGTACTGTCTTCCCCAATACCAAAACTAGATTTTTCTATGGTTTGCTTCCTTTCAACCATAAGTTCTGAATCTTCCGGAATTACCTCGTTTTTATTTTCTTTGCATTGAATACTAATACAGGCAAAGAGGAAAAACAAAAAGCTGTACAATAGTGACTTTAAAACTTTCATCTTTAATTTGAGTTTAATTACAATCGATGTTGAAATATATTGAAATAAGCCTCATTGGCGTTCATCGTATCCTGGAAGTTTCGCACTTTGGTGTCTTCCTCAATAACCAATAAATCAATACCTGTAATATCTGCAAAATTTTCCATATATTCTGTAACAATCGCTTGGGAATTCGAAGAACCATCGCTATTACTACATACTTCTTGAATATCTTATTCCTCCACCAAGCTCACAGAAGAAAACAAGAATAGCGAAAGGAGAATTTCAATTTAGACCTTGCCAGTGTCAAAAAATCTTGTGATAATGGTATTACAACTACTATAACAGGAAGAATAAAAGTTAAAGCAGAAAATGATGCTATGCAGATTGTGCCAAAGCCTTTTCTTATTATTTTAGGTTTAATTATTTTAGCAGGAAGTTCGCTAAAAATTGATGACAATTCCAATGTCGAAAGAGACCGAATGTTGAAGCAAATTATTCTGAAGAAGAAAAGCAGAAGCCTTAGATTATGGCAAAACACTTTCAGAAAAATATAAGGAAGTACTTTTCCGAAATGTACTTCTAGGACGTCCCGGTAGTAAAGTAAATTTCTCGCGAAATCAGATATTAGACTTATTGGAAGCTTATAGGGATATTGATAACTAACAACTACGAAAAAACCTTATTCATTTCTTATCCGAAGTTACGCCAGTCGCAGAAGAAACAGGAGTCAAGCTGACGATTCATCCAGATGACCCACCTTTTTCGGTATTAGGCTTGCCGCGAATTGTAAGTACGCAAAAAGATTTAGAATCAATTTTCAAAGCTGTTCCGATAAATGCCAACGGGCTGTGTTATTGCACTGGTTCTCTTGGTGCCCAACCAACTAATAATCTTCTTCAAATTATTGAAGACCATGGTGAGCGCATTCATTTTCTTCATATAAGAAATGTGAAAAGAGATTCTAAAGATGTTTTTAGAGAATCGGAACATCTAAATGGTGATAACCCGATTGAAGAAATAATGGAAAAATTAATCTTGTTAATGCAGGACCGAAATATACAACTTCCGATGCGACCTGATCACGGGTTTTTACTGTCCATTGAAGTGGGAAAAGAACAGTAGAATGTTTAAATTCTAATCTCGCTGAAAAAGTAAGTGAGGAACAGTTTAGGTCAAACCTGATTGTTGATGGGTTGAACCTTTTGAAGAAGACAACTGGCAGGAAATAAGCATTAATGGTTGCAGATTTAAAGTTGAAGATGATACTGAGAGATGTGTATGTGCAACGAATGATCCGATAACGACCATTAAAAACCCTAGCTTAGAACCGCTTAAATCCCTTCAGTAGCTTAAAAATTCTTACAACAAATCCGTCACTTTCGGCATTGACCTGCAACCGCTGGATTTTAGTATGTTAAAGGTAGGACAGCCCTTGGAAGTGATGGTAATTCAATGACTTGTTAGTACAGAATTTAAACACGCATTTAAATCTAGAGTAATTATGAACTTCGATAAATAGAATACATAAAGTATTCTAAACAATTAATAAATCACGTATTATGCTGAATAAATTTAACTTATTGCACATTTTCGACATTTCTTTATCGCGTAAGACTTAACGGAACTGAATTCCCACATAATCTTTATTTTCTAAACTAGGATATTTTAGAATAGTGTCTTATCGACCTACTTTTATAGCGTTCTTGTAAGTTAACAATTATTTCGGAGCTTTCGCATTAACGACCTTTTATTAAGTCTTATACTAGTTACTGTTAGTGGATGATAACCGCTTTTATAAAAAAAGATGATTTTTCAAGAAAAAACAGAGAATATATCTTTACATTAAATATGTGCAACACATCACATTTAGCCTATCTCAACCGAATTTTGAAATCATTTAAAATCACATTTGCAGGTCGTGTCCAAGGTGTAGGGTTTAGACCGTTTATCTATAATCTTGCATTAAATTATAATTTTAAAGGAGAGATTGTTAATAATCAATTGGGCGTTATTATTTATCTAAATGGGTCTAAGAAAATTGCAGAAAAATTCATAGGTGAAGTGCTTTCCAGTCCGCCGAAATTGGCAATCATCACATCCTACGATATCGAAGAAATTCCAAACAAGATTTTTACTGATTTCAAAATTAAGATTTCAGAAACTAGCTCAAATACAAACATCCCGCTGACACCTGATTTTGCATTATGCGCTGGTTGTAAAATAGATGTGGATAACCCAAATAATAGAAGGCATAATTATGCTTTTACTACTTGTGTAAATTGTGGACCGCGTTACTCTATTACTAAAAATTTTCCATTTGAACGTCATAACACATCCCTAGCAGAATTTATGATGTGCAAAGAATGTAGGGCTGAATACGAAGACCAAAAAAACAGAAGATTTCATTCGCAGACTAATAGTTGTGAAAAATGTGGAATAGAATTACGCCTCATAACTTCCAATGGCAAAGAAATAATCGCCTCACAATCCCAAATTTTGGATGAAACCGCCATAGCTATCAAGGCTGGAAAAATTGTTGCGATCAAAAACACGAATGGATATTTACTGTGTGCTGATGCCAAAAATTCTTCAGTAATACAAACTTTGAGAAATCGTAAAAAGCGAGCAAAAAAACCTCTCGCACTTATGTATCCAAATTTTGAAAATATTCAAAATGATTTCAAAATAAGTGAAGAGGAAGAAATTGCCTTAAAATCGGAAGTTGCCGCAATAGTATTAATTGACTCATCAAAATACAAAGGAAAAATTGCGGTAGATGATGTTGCGCCAGGATTACAGCAATTGGGAGTCATGTTGCCTGCTTCTGCTCTCATGCATTTGTTGCTAAAAAAAATAGGGCGTCCAATTGTGGCCACGAGCGGGAATATAAATGGGTCTCCCATTATAGCTAATAATGAAGAAGCAATTAGATTGCTCAAAGACGTCGCAGATTTGTTCTTGCAACATGATTTAACTATAGAATTCCCTCAAGATGATTCTGTCGTCAAATTTTCAAACCATCAACAAATAATTATGAGACGTTCTAGAGGTTTGGCCCCAAATATCTTTGAAGATAAAATTATTAAAAATAAAGTTTCTGTTTTGGCCATGGGCGCGCAACTTAAAAGCACCTTAACATACTTACCAAACAAAAATATTTACGTCTCAGAATATTTTGGAAATTTAGATAATTACGATGTGGTGAACCGGTTTAGGAGTACTCTGAACAAGTATAAAACGATTTTTGGAAATACAATTCAAAAAATTTTGGTGGACAAACATCCTAATTACCAAAGCACAATAATTGGTAAGGAATTACAAGATGAAAGTGGCGCCTCACTTATAGAAATACAACATCATAAAGCGCATTTCTGCAGTGTAATGGCAGAACATAATCTATTTGATCAAAACCAGAAAGTCCTCGGTGTCATTTGGGACGGAACTGGCTTTGGGGATGATGGTAATATTTGGGGAGGCGAATTTTTTGTCTATTATGATGGAATAATTACCCGTAAAAACAATTTTGAAAATTTTAATTGGATCGCAGCCGATAAAATGGCGAGAGAGCCTCGTCTATCATTATTGTGCCTTTTAAATAGATCTACGCAAATTAATATCAAGGATAAATTTTCTGATGTAGAATGGAAGGTTTACGAAAAACTTTTAGAAAACAATACATTAAAAACATCTTCTGTTGGAAGGCTCTTTGATGCCGTTGCTTGTATTCTTGGACTTAGTGATATTTGCGATTATGAAGGTGAGGCTGCAATGTTATTAGAGAATCTGGCTTCCAAGTACAATAGCTCAGATTATTTAGATTTTTTGTATAATACAAAATATTCCCAAGTTCCGACAGCGCAAATTACACAGCAAGTAATAACCTGTTTAAAAGAAGGTTTGGCTAAAGAGAGAATTGCCATGAGTTTCATTTATACCTTGGCGAAAATCATAATTAATCAAGCTAAAAAGCTCAACACTAAAATTATTGCCTGTAGTGGAGGTGTTTTTCAAAATACTTTATTAGTAAAATGCTTGCAAGAGCTGACTTTGAATACCGATTATAAGATAAAAATAAATCGTAAATTGTCTTGTAACGATGAAAACATTTCTTTAGGACAATTGTACTATTACTTAAAGATTTCCGAAAATAAAGAAGGCATATGAAATACATGTCCGAATACAGAGATCCAGTTCTTGCAAAACAATATTTGCATGAATTAAAAAATACGGTTACCCGCTCTTGGTCCATTATGGAAGTATGTGGCGGCCAAACCCATAGTTTGGTCAAGAATGGGATACTCGAGATGCTTCCTGAGGAAATTACTATGATTCACGGGCCGGGTTGTCCCGTTTGTGTTACTCCTTTACATTTAATAGATAAAGCTATTCATCTAGTTTTAAAAGAGAACGTAATTCTTTGTTCTTTTGGCGATATGTTACGAGTGCCAGGTTCAGAAATGAGCCTGTTAGAGGCTAAGGCCGAAGGTGGTGATGTTAGGATATTATACTCTCCCCTAGAAGCCGTTAAAATTGCAGAAGAAAATCCAGATAAAGAGGTAGTGTTCTTTGCCGTTGGTTTTGAGACTACGGCACCGGCCAATGCACTTTCGGTGCTCGCTGCACATAATAAAAATCTAAATAATTATTCTATTCTAGCGTCGCACGTATTGGTCCCTCCTGCAATGAAAGCTGTTATCGATGATGAGGAAAGCAAAATTGACGGATTTTTAGCAGCAGGCCATGTATGCACTATTATGGGGAACTCAGAATATTATCCCATTTCAGAATTATATAATATTCCTATTGTGGTAACCGGCTTTGAACCCTTAGATATCTTACAAGGTATTTTAATGGTCGTAAGACAACTAGAAAGAAATGTTGCAAAGGTTGAAAATCAATATGCCCGGATTGTAAAAGAAGAAGGAAATACAGAAGCCCAGAATATTATTTCAGAAGTTTTTGAAATTATAAACCAAACATGGCGTGGAATAGGCGAAATTCCGGAGAGCGGATTCGGGGTTCGAGAGAAATATGCTCATTATGATGCTACTATAAAATACAAGGTCAATATTCCAGAAGTTAAGGAAAACCCGGAATGTATCTCTGGACAAATAATGAAGGGTATAAAAAAACCTTATGAATGTGTAAATTTCGGCAAAAAATGTAAACCCACTAATCCTTTAGGAGCACCTATGGTTAGTAGCGAAGGCGCATGTGCCGCATACTACCATTATTCAGGTCTCGTTGAGGCCTAATAATCCCTTGCCAAGGTAGAGGGGCACAAAGACTATTATATGACCAAAAGCTCAGAAGAGAAAATCAAAATGCAACTTCAATGCCCAATGCCAAAACTTGATTTTGATGTTATTACTTTGGGTCATGGCAGCGGTGGCATACTCACAAATAAACTATTAGAAAGTGGGGTTTTTGAGATTTTAAAGAATGATTTTTTAGATGAACGTCATGATGGGGCCACGTTTAAACTTGAAGGTGATATAGCCTTTTCGACAGATAGTTTTATTGTATCTCCTATATTTTTCCCTGGGGGAAATATCGGGGAATTAGCAGTTAATGGCACCGTTAATGACCTTTCTATGTGCGGGGCCATACCCAAATATCTTTCCTTAAGTTTTATTATTGAAGAAGGGCTTAGAATGATAGATTTTTGGGAAATTCTGGTGTCTATTAAATTCGCCTGTCAAAAGGCTGGAGTGAATATTGTGACAGGAGACACCAAGGTTGTTGAAAAAGGAAAAGGAGATAAAATCTTTATAAATACTTCAGGATTAGGTAATGTCCACCCTAAAGCTCTAATCAATAAAAAAAACATTAAGGTGGGTGATAAAATAATTCTCAGCGGCCCTATCGCCACACACGGAATGGCGATTATGTCGGTTAGAGAAGGTTTAGAATTCGAAACTGAAATTATAAGTGATACAGTCAATCTCAATCATACTATCTGCAATCTTTTAGATAGCTTTGGGAATGACATCCATCTTTTGACCGATCCAACACGTGGCGGTGTTGCAACTGTTTTAAAAGAAATTGCTCTTTCCATTAACAAAAGCATTGAGATTGTACAAAAGGATTTGCCAATATTAGAACAGGTTTCAAGCGCTTGTGAACTTTTAGGCCTTGACCCATTATATGTTGCAAATGAGGGTTTATTTATTGCCTTCGTCGATGAACAAATCGCAGATGAGGTAATTGAACACTTAAGTCTAGATCTTAATGGAAAGCAAGCAGCAATCATTGGTAGCGTAACTCAAACTCATCCCAAGCAAGTTATAATGGAGAGCGTAATTGGAGGTAAACGTATGGTAAACATGCTACCAGGACAGCAACTTCCTAGGATTTGCTGAGAAGCATTGGCTATAATTAAATTAGGATGCATAAGACCAAGGACAGGATTATTGAAAAAGCAGTAGAACTCTTTAATTCTAATGGATTAGTAAATGTAAGGCTTCAGCAAATTGCGGATCTTTGTGAAATAAGTGTTGGTAATCTCGCCTACCATTATTATAGCAAAAAGGCCATAATCATAGCTATTGATCAAAAGCTTGAAGATGAGATTATGCCAATTCTATCAGTAGACCCAAATTTCCCTTCCTTAATAGACTTTGACAATCATCTTTCAAATTATTATCATTTAATAAAACAATATTCTTTTTACTTTTTAGATGTTCTGGAGTTAGAGCGTGCCTATCCTAAATTACATTCCAAAAGAATAAATTATATAGAAAAGATGATAGACCAAATTGAGAATTGGTTAATCTTAAATTCAAAAAAAGAGGTTATAAAAGATTTAATTTTTGAAAATCAATTCAGACATACCGCCCTTACTATTTGGATACTTATAACATTTTGGTTAACGCAAGAAAAGGTCAGAGGTAGTAAGGATGAAAACGAAGGCGTGTTTAAAACTGTTATCTGGAACCAATTATTGAATCTTTTTACTGAAAATGGTTTAATGGAATATGAAGTAATGATTTTGCCCCAGTTAAAGTATTACTCAGACTAGTATGTGAGATCATGTTTTAGTACATTTAAATGAAATTAATAAAAATTATTCCGAACTATGTGTCTTGCAATACCTGGAAAAATTATAGCTTTTGAAGATCAAATTGAAAGTGTCTTCAAAATCGGAAAAGTTTCGTTTGGAGGCATAACAAAAAATGTAAACTTAGGCCTATTGCCAGAAGCAAAAATAGGAGACCATGTACTTGTCCATGTAGGTGTCGCAATGAGTATTGTAGATGAGGAAGAAGCACAACGCACACTAGATTTTCTTAAAGGTACAGATGATTGGGACGAACTAAAAGATAGTACAGATATTTCATAAATAAACAACAAAAATGAGGATAGCGATAGCAGGAAAAGGGGGCGTTGGTAAAACTACCATAAGTGGAACGTTGTGCAGGGTATTAGGAAAAAGCGGGCAAAATGTATTAGCGATAGACGGTGATCCAAATCCAAATCTTTCAGTTGTTTTAGGAATTGATAAATCTTCTAAACTAGCTCCAAACCTAAGCACCGATATAATTGAAAGAGTAGAGACGGAAGACGGAAAATGGAAATTTCAGGTGAAGATGCCATTTTCAGAAATTATAGAAACATATGGGCAAAAAGCACCTAACAATGTTACTTTACTCATGGTAGGGAAACCTGAAAAAGCAGGAACAGGTTGTATGTGCGGGTCTCATACTGTAGTAAGAGAGCTCATAAATTCTGCTTTAACTTCTGAAACCAACAACATTATGGTCTTGGACACTGAAGCTTCTTTGGAACATATGAAAAGAGGAACTTCAAAATATGTAGATAAAATTTTTACGGTTGTTGAGCCCTATTATCGTTCTCTAGAAGCTGCATCACGCTTTGCAGATATGGCAAGGGAACTGGGAATTGAAAATGTGCAGGCCATAGCCAATAAGGTAAGAAATGAGGAAGAAAAACAGGCGATATTAGATTATTGTAAACAGATAGGATTGCCTGTTGCTGTTATAGTTCCGTTTGACGAACAAGTAATGACCGCAGATTTAAAAGGAATGTCTGTAATGGATTATGACCCTAATGCTAAGGTCGTTAAAGCTTTAGAGACATTTGCTGCTTCTCTATAGTATATTGGTATAATATTTCTTCTTAAGAAAATATTTAATTATTCATGGCGAGTTCTCCCTCTTTGGGCCGTTCAAAAAAGCTGTCGGCAATCTCAGAGTCGAAGTCTACATCTTGATAGATATATTCATCCATTACCTTACCATTTGGCCAGTAACGGGTCCATCTGTGGCTAAAAGTGATTCCGCTTTCGGTCTTATGTTCTGTCCAGTATATTTCTTCAGGCCGGGTTTCACCAATATCAGATTTATTATAATATTCCATTTTATGAATTAGTTGATCGCTTGGGTCAACATAAAAACGCCACCTATCGCGACCTACTTCCTCATCAAAAGTTATGTCTAACATGGTTGGTTCTTGACCGGCACTATCCATAAGATTTAGTTCCATAACGCTGAGGTCTGTTGAAGCTAGACTTGCATTAATGCCTGGATCTTTCAATTTAAAAGGCATAGAAAATCTATAAAAAGCCATTGAGGAAGCGCATAATGGTTCGCAAAATTTGCTATCACACATCATGCCTTCTGCTTTAGCAGCATCTTTTGGGTCTACCAGCTTTCCGTCTCGAGATGCCCAATATCCTTCTGCATCCTTTCCTACCCAAACAACACTCCCATCATCTCTTGTAGATTTAATTTGAAGTTTTAATCCCTCGTCCGTTTTCTTAAAAAAGAAAACTTCCTCAGTAATTCTTAGAACATCTCCATCTTCAGCATATAGATTATGAACCCTTGTAAACTTGCCATGTTTTAGATTGTCCCAAGCATCCATACCGCCAGCAACATCTACGATCTTGTCTACAAATTCAGCTCCTGTTGGTTCTCTCAACAACATATCATATGCGTAATAACCTATGAAACCAACTACTAGAAATAAAAATCCAATAGTCGCAATTTGTATACGTCTAATTTTAATAGGATTGATTGCATCATTAATTTGAAGTCCAAACCACCACGGTACTTTTTTATCTTTAAATGAATCTTTTTTCTTTGGGGATACTGAAGGCTTAATATCTTGACTCATAAGGATTTATTTTTTTAAATTTACAAAAATGTATTCAATTTTAATTCAAGATTTACCGTAAATTATTTAAACTTCATGCTGTTTTATACTTAACCAATTTGCTAACTTTTCTATTCCTTTGGAGATTGCATCAATTACGACATCACTCATTCCTATAGCAAAATCTTCATGTTCCTTAGCCTCACATCCAAAAATGTATATTTTTTTTGGAAGTACATCTAATGCCTTTGCCAACATTAAAGCCCTTATAGGGTTTGTATAATGCATATCTGCTAAAAAAGTGCGTTTTTCAAAGACTGGCATATCATCAATATCAGCCACAGATTCCATTTCCTTGAAATGCAAGTGTCCTGGCTTTTCCCCCCAATCTACGGCGTCTACCATTATCAATATATCATAACCATAATGTAGTTCTTGCACTAAATGTATTCCGCCAATCCCAACTTCCATCAATTTAATATGATCTGGAATTTTTACCTTATTTCTAAAAGCCTTAACAAACTCAATCCCAAATGCATCATCTTGTTTAAGTTCATTTCCTACACCAGCGATTAGGATGGTTGGCTCTGTCATTTTTATAAATTATCATCTTCAAAATATCCTTCATCGAAAACTTTATCAAATTCATAATCCTCGTAACTATAATCGGTAGTTATATAAAGCAATTCTCTGGCTTCATTGGTTCTATAACTTTTACGTTTGTGAGGTAATTTTATGCCATCAACTTCTGTAAAGGATTCATTGTGTATATAGCTAAAGCCATCACCAAAATCTAGAAAGTTTGCAACAGGCTGATATGTGTCCTTATCAAAATAATACCACCAAGTGTGGAATCCCGCAGCACTCCCAGCACCTTTAGCATAAGTTGTCTTCACATTATGAACTATCTCCCCCTTAGCCAAAGTATCGAGGCCAATGTATTGAAATTGCGCTCCTTGATCCGTTAATTTAAAGGGCATTGTTGCAACATAGTGTGAGCCAAAAGTAGAATTCCATGCTCCATTCTTGTCTTCTTCACTGGTCATTTGTTCTCCGTTCTTAAATTTCCACGCTTGTGTTCCATTATTAATACTTTCATAACTATCTCCATCTTCTTCCCAAGTGATTTTGATTTTTAATTCGGGTTGTAATTGATATTCATGAAGTTGCTTAACTTCTCTTAGTTGTGTACCTGTAGAATCAAAAAATTTAATGATTTTGTTATAACTCAAAGTTTTTTTTGACTCCCAGTTTTCCATACCTCCCATTTGATTTATGGCTTTCCTAATTACTTCACCGGCTTCAGAATCTGGTAAATTTTTGATCGCAGACTCCTTTATCATAATTTCTGAAGATTGCGTGTCGGTGTCCTTATGGGAATCAGTTTTGCAATTCATAAATAATAATGAGATACAAAGGACGCAAGTGTAAGAGGTTGTTTTCATTTAACTTCAGTTTTATGAAAATCATATAATTCTAATAATGTATTAATCGTATAATCTTGTTTAATGGTATCGCTCAACTCGGGATGACTGCTTTCTATAGCTTGAAAAATCCTAGCTAAAGGTTCTCGATGCAGTAAGTCCAAATATTTTAGAACAGCTTCAGCATATTCCTTAACACCTTCATCCGGCAAATTTTCTGCCTCCTGTGCCAATTCCTTAACTTTTTGGACAATCTCCTTAAATTCTACATTATTAAAATAAACTGGTTTCATATTATCTTACTATTAGCTAGCGCAATTATGAACGCAATTGTCTAGTTTCACACCGTCCGTGCCATAGCAAAATTCACAATCAGGACCACATTCGCCATGACCTGCTTTCTGCATGCCCTGAAAAGCTTCAGCAAAGTGTTTGGCTCCTTCTCTATTTCCTGTTTCAGACAAACTAAATTTGATGCTTTCTTCATCAGGTTCTGATTTTAGAAAACCCTCTTTATGTAATTTTAATAAATGATAGTTTAGATTTTCTTCTGAAGTATTTAAAAAAGGTATAATTTCCTGTAAAGCAACTGTCTTACCCAGCCCTTCGCCTTTCATCCAATAGAGCACTTGGAGGATTTCATCCTTCCAAAAAATATTTTTTATGGGCGTGTTTTCTATTCCTTCCATTTTCATGGTTCTTGTTCAATAAACAATGTGTCCCCTCTTAAATAACATATATCCGTATTTTTCCCAGGCTCCTGCAAACTGATATTCTTCAATTCGATAAGAATTTTAGGCACTCTCTCTTGAATTTCTGAAGTTAAAAATTCTCCTGCTGCCTCAGGTCCAGGTTCTACGTCCAATAAATATAACTCTTTTGGCCAAATTTTAAAAAATTCTCCTATAACTAATAAGTTCTCTACAGAAATTACTCCCGTTGCGGCATCGCCTATACAAGCTTGTATCTGAGTTTCTGAAGGTAATTCTCCTTTCCATTGAAATAAAGTGATATCACCAATTTTTCTATAAGGTCTTTCTATGGCTACTAAAAAAACTATCCTCTCAAAAGGAATTTCCAAAGTTTGAAAATATTGGACAATGGCGATAGGTCCCCAATTCATCTCTTCGACCACCACATTTTCTGGCCAATCCATTTCCATAATATTAGGAAGAAGGACTGGTCCAACCGAGTGGTTGCCAAGCATTTGGTAACCTACAGTACCAATTAGAGTTCTTTTATTCGATTCCACAGGCGCAAGTAGTTACTTCACGTGTAACCATGTGATCGCTATCTTTTGCCATAATATGTGTAGTACATGGCATACAAGGATCAAAACTACGGATCGCTCTCAAAATGTCTATGCCTTTATAATCTTCTGGTTTATCAAATTTCTCCAATACTGGGGTATTTAATACCGCTTCCTCATATGGTCCTGGAGTACCCCAAGGCGTTCTTGGCGCTGCATTTAAAGTTGATGGCGTTATGATTTGATAATTCTGAATAACCCCTTTTTCTACCACAAGATGATGAGTTAAAAATCCTCTTCCCGCTCCCCAAGCTCCAAACCCGATATGCGTACCAGTCTTTGGAATTTCAAATTTTGTGCTGATTTCAGTCTTACCTTGCTTAAGAAGATCCATTGCAAGTAACCAATTATCCATTGCTACCATAGCAGAATATGGTATACAATATGCACGGGCACGGTTTCGTTCAAAAGCGTTCCAATGCTCTGGAATATGCCATTCTAAAGTTTTTCCAAGTAATTGGTGCCGTGGAACATGAATTTTCATGCTATGCCCAGTGTTTTCCAAAAATTTACTATCTGGAGCAACCTTAGCTTTTGCGGTTATGTACATTCTAGAATATGCTCCGGCTTCCATGGGCATTCTATCCCAAGTTGGCGAAGTGTCCCAGCTATAGCGATCCCTCCAACTTTGTTTTCCTGGTTTAGGAATGGTTTCTTTGTTCCAAGGATGATTAGGGCTTAAAGGAGTTCCTAAGGGATCTGTTTTATATTTGTGTCCCTCCCATTTTTCATAAAAAGAGTGTTCTATAAATTCTTCCATTCCTGCATTTAACTGAGTAAGCTTTGTGGTAACTATCTCTCCATCCACCAAAACTCCAGGTGTGGACCAACGGGCTTCTCCCCATTTATCGCAGTTTTTGAAAGATGCATCATAAGCATCGGGTCTGTCCCAAACGCCTGTATCCATCATTGTTGCAGGACGCACTCCACATTTAGCATACTCTGGATTGCTTTCCAAAAAGAAATCAAATACATCATCCCAAATACCTGTAGTTTTTTGGCTATAATCAAAGAATTGCACCAACCTACTATAAACTTCGTTCAATACTGTAATGTCTATGGTGACCGAAAGACCACCTGGCACAACCGATTGGGGATGCGGATATTTACCTCCAATAAGCACATAAGCCTCTCGTGCAACACGCGTCATGCTTAAGGCTTCAAGATATAATTTGCCCTTTAGTGGGTTTAAATCCTTCATTATGTCCAAGATGGTTTCATAGCCATGAACATCTTTATTTTTTGCTTTAGTGGTAGCCGCTTTATCAATTAGCTCTGGGTTTGTTTCCCTTACTAATTCTTCGGAATAATCTGGGCCTGCCAATAAAAATAAGTGTAGTGGATGATCGTATAGATATTCTATTGCCAAAAGAATGTTTCGCATTACTATACCTAGAGGAGGCGGTTTTATATCTAATGCCATTTCAATCGCCAAGGCTGAACAAGTGGCATGTACTCCACCACATACACCACATGCCCTACTACTTATATAAGCAGCATCTCTAGGATCTCGCCCTTTTAGAATAACTTCGTAACCTCTAAAGAGAGTTGCCATAGAATTCGTAGAAAGAACCTTTTTCTTTTCTAAATCAACAACACTGTGAAAGGCAAGTGCCCCAGCAACACGAGTAACAGGATCATAATCTACAGATCTTATAAAACCATTTTTTTCCATTAAGCTCTTTAGTTTATCCTGCTCTACCCCAAGATCAACAACCTTATGCTCATATGGGTCATTGACGCCCTCTTTAAGATAAGCGTTGCCATGCTCATCAAATGCTATTGGTAAGTTTTTAAAACACATATTTTGATCTTGTTATAATTGCTGACTATAATTCATCAGACTAACTTTAAAACTTTTGCAATGGAAACTAAATGACCATCTACTGAGGACAATCCTCCTTTTAAATTAGTTAAAGCACCGTTTATCACAGTGACCTTTTCTCCCAAAGGTTCGGTATCTTTTGCTATTTTTTGTAATCCCCCTGCCAATCCCTCTAAATGAGTCCCTGCTTTTCTAAGAGCTACGATTATCAATATTAAATAAGTTACTAAGACAAGTACCAATAGTAAAACTATGATAATGGTAGCCAAAAAAAGTGTTGATGTTTCCATTATAATTATTTTAAATCTTCTGCCCTTTTTGCCAAGGTTGATTTTAATGTTTCAGAACGCGAATTTATAGAACCGGCAACACCTAAAATTCCAGATGCCACTTTAATAGTATCATCCAAAGCCTCAATATATCCCGTATTGTTTGCGACTCCAATCCCAGCAGCTTTCATTTCTAAAAAATATCTTTCAATGCTTCTTGCTGCTTTCCAAGTACGATTCAATAAATGAATCAAAAATGGCAACACTAGGACAGTTACAATTAATAAAATCAGCCAAAGGATGTTTACGGTTGCTTCCATCTTACATATTTTGTTTTAAGGCAGCATTAATTGATTTTTCGAGCTCTTCATCAACCACAGTTAACCCACCAGCAATGTCAGTTAAAGACTTATTTAAGATGGTTAACTGTTTAGGCAAATGTGAAGTCTCAGTTTCAATAGCTCTTAGACCAACTCTTAGTTTAGCCAAATAGCTTTTTCCATTTCCTCCAATACTCATAAGTGCATTTATGATATGATTAAGATATTTTACAAGTACAAATACCAATATCAAAACGGCCAAAATTGTAATTAACATTAAAATAACTGCCATTGAAAATTAATTTTTAGATTCATTTAAAATACATGCCGGGCATCCAGGGCATCCTTCTATATGCTGTGTTATTGCCTTTGAGCCTCCTATTATAGCCACAGCGGTTGAAAAGATGTTTGTAACCACTTGGTTTGTCGTAGAAAGAAACAAAGGAATATGAATTGTATTATTTGCTGTTAATTTACCATGAGTCCATATATCTGCCGCTGCGCTATCAATTTTTAGAGCGGTTGACTTAATTAAATGTAGAAGCAGAGCAACGACTCCGATTACAACTAGACCTATTACGAGGGAAATAATCCATAATGTTATTCCTGTGCTCATATCAATATTTTAAATTAACTAACTTCTTCTAAAGCCTTGGCTACCAATGTAGCATGCTCTTTTATTGCTGTTGCCTCGGCATCAATTCCAAGGGCAACCTTATTTGTTTTTTGCAATTCCCAAATACTATCAGTATTGTTCTTAATCTGTTTTACAACATTTAAGGCCACGCTTGCCAATCTAAGAATACGCCTTGCCGCAAGCCAAATAAGTAGTAATAACACCGCAGCAATTACTACAATGACACCGACTATTGCCAACCCTATTAACCATTCATTATATAACTCTGTGTTTTCCATAACAATTAGGTGTTTGATCCTGGTTTAGGACTCTCACTAAACTGAAGTTTTTGATACATGTAATGTACAACCTTTCTCATTGGACTTTGCTCATCTACATGTCCCCAACCAGACGGAACATGCCCATTTTTGTTCCAACGATCTGTTCTATTTAAATATGCCATAGACATTTCTCGCAGGTTTCTAATGACAGAACCAGTAGCCTTAGAAATTGACGATGAAATTAAGGTGCCTGGTGGCATTTTATAGAAAGGTGCAAAAGCATCGGGAAAACCTGGCATGGTACAACCTATGCATGGCGCTCCCACATTCATACAACCACCAACGTGATTTATAGCTCCTCTTTTATTTATATTACATTGAACAACTGGTCCCCAACATCCTATTTCTACAAGACATTCTTTACCTCCAAATTCATCGGCGAATGTTCCTTCTTCGTAATAACCAGCTCTTGTGCATCCTCTGTGAACAGTTTCATTGAATAACCATTGAGGCCTGCCTAACTCATCAAATTCTGGTAAGGGACCATGACCATTCAAAAATAAAAGTACCGAAGCTATGGTCTCGGTAATATTGTCGCCTTGTGGCGCGCAGCCAGGTATATTAACAACAGGTAACCCTAGAGTACTTCTGTAATCTTCACCCAATAAATCCATTACGCTGGCGGCATTGGTAGGATTATTGGCAGCAGCAGGAACTCCCCCCCATGTAGCACAGGTCCCTACAGCGATAACAGCAGCGGCGTGTTCTGACATCCTGGTTATCCAACTTGAGGACGGAATTGGTTGTGGGTCACCATTTTCATCTTCGTCCGCCCCCAAGCCAGACCAGTACCCGCCAGTTAAGGCAGCTAAACTTTCATCCATTATTGAGCCTTCACATAATACAACAAATGGTTTTCCTAATTGACCTTTTGCAGCGAGCCTAAATGGTTTTATAAATTCTTCGCCTGCATTCACGGCTAGCACGGGATGATGTAATACTACTTTTGCAACACCGGGTATGGTTCCGTTAAGTAAATTTTCTACTGATGGACTCGACGCGCCAACGGCGGCAATGGAACAACCATCACAACTACCTCCTGCAATCCAAAAAGCATGTACCTCCTCTACGGGTTCTTGTATAATCCAACTTGGTGGTGATAAGGTTGCAGTAGTCTCCATATAAGGATTTTATGATAATATTTATAAATTTACTAGAAAATCGATATGAAAATTATGAATTGCTTAATATTAAATAGAAAATATTTTCTAATCGGCAGTATTGCTTTGATGATTTGAAAGAAATTGAGCAGCTGTTATTTAAATAAATACGGTTAAATGCATATAAATCCAACAATTTTGCGAGCCGCACAATCTGTGATATATATAACTATTCGATATTATTATGTAAGCAAAACAGCCTAACAACACCATTTTTGTTGTGCTATTAATTATCTATCGGGAATTAATGTCCGACTGTTATGGGGCATTAGAAAGCAGACCATTTTGGTCTGCTTTCTTGTTTGCTATATTTGCAATGTATGTAATTGAAATTTCCAGTTCAATAGTTTACGACATGGTATTTAAACTAACTTAGAAACAATTAATTTATTAAATATTTTGAGTTTAAAACTCCGTTCCGATAACTATCGGGATGCCTCGTTTAGGTTTTTTTTGGAATTTATTACCTTGCACCATTGTTGGTGTTTTCCACGGACAATCACCCAGTGAAAACACATCACCATTTGAAAACTTTATACAAGTCATAGAGGGCCCGGCAGAGATTGTTATTATTGGACAATTAAATGTATTGGATACTGGACAGTCCATAATTGTCCCCGGGCATTACAATAATATTATCAAGGCAAGAGGTTCAAAATCATTTATGCAGTGATTAAAAGTGGTTATGACGAAGTATCAATTTAAGTTATCACATGAATCCTTGCGAAACAAAGTAAAAGAAACTATATATTGTATGTGATTTGACCAAACAATACTTTTTCTTATAAATGAAGTTACACATTAAATACATGGTCAGTTTAAGAAGTAAGTTCATGGTAAAATCCGAGCTGGACAAACTAGGGCTAACTTACACCACGATTGAATTTGGGCTGTGTGATATAAAAGAGGACTTTTCAGAAGAATTAAAGGAAAAATTGAAATCAATTTAGCGGCTATTGGTCTGGAATTAATGAACGATGAAAAAAATATTCTTGTTGATAAGGTCAAAAACGTCATTATAGAAATGATACATTATTCGGATGAAGTGCCCAAAGTTAACTATTCAGATTATATCCGTGAGAAACTGGGTTATAATTATACCTATCTGTCCAATCTGTTTTCCGAAGTCAAGGAATCACCCTTCAACATTTTATCATCAACCATAAAATAGAAAGGGCCAAAGAGCTTATACTCTATGATGGATGAGTTGAGTCTTACCGAAATATCTTAAAAACTGCATTGCAGCAGTGTGACGCATTTTCCCAAACTGTTCCTGAAGGTTATTGTTCCAGAGTTTTAATTACTTGCTTTCTTGGCAGTAAGCTTGGATTACTGAAATTAAACAAATGACAATCAATTTATTTTATCATAGATAAAAGTCTTTCTACCAATAGTTATATACAAGAAGAAATAAATAAGTGTTATTAAAACACTTTTAAAAATAGTCAAAACTTTTTGCACTTTAATGTAATTCCTCAAATTAAAGAATGCCTAGAGCGAATCATTTCTAATAATCCCCTACAAACAAATGTAGTAAATACACTTTATATAAGTAATCGGTGTGTAAATGTATTGCAATCTCCTTGAATGCAAATTTGAAGAGAGGTAAAATAAGGTAAAGTGTTGATGTCCGCTTCGGCGTATTCTAATTAAAATTGATTCAGTAAAATTTAGAAGGGAAATTTAAATCAAACAAAAAAGCCAAACAAGAATGTCTGGCTTTTGTTGGTCGGGGTGGCAGGATTCGAACCTGCGACCTCCTGCTCCCAAAGCATAATATACCCTAATTATTTATTACCCGTTTGATACTCTATTGTTAATTAAAACAAGCGTTTATGTTTACAACATTGATTATTACTAATTGTTTGTTATGTGCAAATTAAGTATTTTTATGTATCAAATTTTGTAGCAAATGGAATCACGGACAACAATCTCAATTTATCTCGATACTAGACGTAAAAAATCAGGCGGTAAGTTTCCCGTTAAATTACGAGTTTATTCTTCTGAAACTTCTACCCGAAAATATTATTCTACGGTCTTTGATATGACCAAAATGGAATATAAAAAAATCTGGCTTAATCCCAGTCCAACTGGAGAAGTCAATAAAGACATAAAAACGAAACTACTCAAGGTTCAGACAAAAGCCGATGAAATTATTAGAGCCATGGAATATTTCACCTTCCATGAATTTGAAAAGCAGATGTACAGAAAAAAAGGTGAAGGAGACCTTGTCAAGTATCATTACGTTGAAAAGATTAAAAAGTTGATGAAGCGCAATCAAATCAGCACGGCCAATTCCTATGAACTAGCTCAAAAATCTTTTATCGCTTATGTTGAGGCTAAAAACCTTACTCAGTATGATAAAATGCTGCTTAAAGAGGTGAACGTAGAATGGCTGGAAGGTTATGAACTATATATGTTGGATGAAGGAAAGAGTCCTACTACTGTGAGCATCTATGTTAGAACTCTGCGAGCAATCTACAAAAGTGCTATACCCGACTTTATTGATGCTTCCCTTTACCCATTCGGGTTAGATAAGTATCAGCCTCCAGAAGCCAATAACAAAAAGAAATCCTTAGAAAAATCAGAATTAAAGGTATTGTTCAATAGTGAACCAATGAGCCTAGAGCAACAAAAGGCAAAAGATTTTTGGTTCCTATCCTACTCATGCAACGGAATGAATATTAAGGACATTGCAAACTTGAGATATAAGGATATTAAGGGGGACTATTTGGTTTACGAGCGTGCTAAAACCCGGACAACCAAGAGTAAAAGAAAGACTGAGATAACTGTTTATTTAAATGACTTCGATATGGCTACAATAGATAAATATGGAATCAAAAGTAAAGATTCAAAAAGCCTGATTTTTGATATCATTGTTGATACCAATAACGCACTCCTCAACCAAAGAAAGATTAAGAATTTCACGAAGTTTATAAACCAGCACATAAAGATACTCGCAAAAAATAACGGGATTACACCTGAGATTTCTAGCAACTGGGCAAGGCATAGCTATGCCTCCCAAAGCGTAGACTCAGGTGCATCGGTAGTTGATGTGATGGAAAGCCTGGGTCATTCTAACATATTGACTACTCAAAATTATTTGAAATCCCTTAATAATAAGAAAAAAAGAGAGCGTGAAAAATCCTTAATGGACTTTTAACTCTAGATGTTGAACATATGGGACCAAAAGAAGTATTTGATTTACAGTTTGAAAATGATAATAGCATTCTGTTTAGTAGTGTTTTTAGAGAACGTCAGGAATTTAAAGAGTATTTATACAAGGAATTTTTAGGAACTCAGAAAAAGCCAAATATCAAACTATTCCTAAAGGATTATTTCACTGATCAAGAAATAATTGATGGTATCGAATCAAATGATTACTATCCAAAAATTGTAAGAGAAGGAAAAAAAATCACTAATTACGAGCCGGTATCTCCATTTGAAAAGAAATATCTAGAAAAACATAAGGACTACTATGACTTGATTTTCGGAAATAAGTTGGACCAAAAGTATTTTAGCCACAATATTTCTGACACAAAAATCGCCACGATATTGACGGATATTCTAGGTGAAAAAGAAGATAGTGATATCAAAAATTTAAAAGAGTATTTACTGGTCGAAAATAATCTTGAATCCAAATTAACATTTGCTGAATCTTGGTCCAAGGGTTTTTTGAAAAAAATCAAAAAAATTGGATATCCTTATTTAGAGAATGCCTTAATAAATCATTTTAATGATGAATACATCAACTTGATTATTAAATCTGACTATATCGCTGACCGGGTGGTCGGTCACGGTAAACATGATGTGGATACCGAGCTAAAAGAATATGTGAAGTCATATTTGTTGAACGCTCTTAAATCTCCAGATGATACCGATAATAACGATATGTATTTTGAGTTTAATAACGAATTTGACGGATTAGATCCGAAAATAGTGTATAGCCACTTCTATGAAGGCTTAGTGAAACCTCAATTTATAGATACCAAAACGTTACAAGAATTTTTTATTCAAGCATTTGAAAATGAATGTCCCCCCGCTAAGAAATTTAGGATGTCATTAAATGGTGATAAAAAAAATTATCGAAAGGTATTTTATAAATATTATAAAAATATAGCAAATAGCCCCCACGGGAAAAAACCGAGATATGTAAAACTCCTAACAGATTTTTTTGAGGACAATGAATACAATTACATATATAGGAGCTTCTCCACCTTCTAATGTTAACCAATTATAAGTAATCTACTAAGTATTTAAGGTATTTAAAGTATATCTTTTTTAGCTATTAAGAAACCACTAAATATGCATATATAAACATCTAATATATGCATAATGAGCGATATACACTTCAACCAAACCCAGCAGGACGTACAGTACTTAAAAAAAATTGTTAAGCAGTTTGAGCCACTGCTAGAGCGTTTATATACTGAAGCTAATGCATTCAATAATGCGGTTGAATTACCGATACCAATTGACGAATTAACGACAATAACTGGACTAACCAAACCAACCCATTATGCTCTAGTACAAAAAGGGGCCTTGCCTTTTCATAAGAAACGCGGCCGCCTCTACTTCTTTCCCAGTGAAATCGTGGCTTGGATAAAGTCCGACCGTAGAACCGAAGAAATCGACCCTTCAGACTATTTAAAATAATCAAACGAACAACCCCGCAGAGTAACGAGCTCTGACGGGGTCTAATTTTTTAATACTTAACGATATGCACAACAAAGTTACAAAAAAAAAGTACTCCAAGAGCAGGGAAACACACAGGAATATCAGAAGACGTTCCATGATCAACCTAAAAGTAGTTTCCTATTCACCTATGAATGATTCTCTGGTCCACTACCAGACACAAATTGAATTTAATCCTAACCTAAAATCTGCATAATGATGGAACTAGAGATTTTTAAAGGTTTTGGTATTAGGACCGGGAACGAGATTCACGCGTCGAGAATACAGGTTGAAGAGCTTTATGATATACCATCTACAACGCTTCTCGATAATATAAAAAGATTAAAAGAGGATGGACTAATCAATCCCACGGAAATCCGAGTAGTTGCAAAGGACGCTAAGCAGCGATTACAGGAGGTCTATGATATTGATGAGGTCATTGCAATTGGTCTAAGGTTAAGAAGTGACAAAGCCATATATCTACAAAAATATGCCGTTAGCTTAATCAAAAATGACTTAAAGAAACTAGAGAATGACAAAAAGATGTTGGAACTGGAACTCTCTTATGCATGGAATAAGTCGGACCAAAATTCCCTATACAGATGAAGCAGCCGATAGATATACTAAAGCAGATGGCCAAGGATAGTCTTAGGCTTAAAAATCCAAACGTTCCAATTTACGCTTTACCTAAAACACCGAAATACACGCAAATTACCTCTAACGGCCTGACAAAATGCGTTATAGATTTTTTAAGCTTTGAAGGACACCAGGCCGAGCGAATTTCTACAACCGGACGGTTCATTGATAACACTAAACAAGTTGTAGACGTTCTGGGCCGTTCTAGGACCATCGGCAGTAAGCAATGGATTAAATCCAACACTACGAACGGTTCTAGTGATATCTCAGCGACCATTTATGGCAGGAGCGTAAAGATAGAAGTGAAGTGCGCTGCGACCGGGGACCATTACCAGAGCAAGGACCAGAAAGCATATCAGCGCAGCATAGAGCAAGCTGGCGGTATTTATGTAATCGCCAGGACCTTTGACGGCTTCTATGAATGGTATCTACAGTTTAAACGTGGTCTAGATGAATAGAGATGTAAAGTACTTCAACTTTCCTATTCAGCTACTTGACGGCTTTATGGAGAATCCCAAACAATGCCTATTGAATATCTTGGATTTTGCTCTCTATGCCAATAGTCTTAAACTCGAATTCTCTTATACAGACCTCGATGCATTTAAGGCTAGTTGCAAGCACTATAATGTTAAAAAGAGCCATTACCAAAACGGACTGAACAATGGAAAGGAATTATATGAGACTTGCCCATCAAACAGCCCAAAAGTAGGTCTTGATCTGAATATTTTCTGGGACTTTTTTAAAAATGAAAAGACCGATTTTGAGAAGGCAACCTTTCTTGGGTATATGGCTATTCGAAGCATCCTTCAGGACAAGCCATACTGTAAGATTACGAACCTATACTGGCTGAGCCGGATGGATGGTCTAGCCAAAACCACAAAGAGCAAGGATAAGCTCTCCAGCTCAATAAAGAAGTATGCTAACGAATACCAGACCAGAAAGATTAAAGCGGCCCTTTGCGACGGTTGGAGCCTACAGACCTACTCTAGATATACAAGAGGCTTTTATGTGAGCTTTAAGCTATCCCTTGAAGACCTTGTCTACCATGCAGAAAAGCGTCGTAAATCGACAAAGGAAAAGCAAAGAAAGTTCGAGACAAAACTGGCATTAGAGAAGGCAAAAATGAGATTAAGAACCGAGGAAATGGCAACACGACCATAACACGACCATATGACAAGCTAAAATAAGGAAATTGGAGTTTTTTTACAGAATTGGATTATGAATCTCAACATTATTTAAAAACAACACGACCTATATAAATATACTATACCAATAAACCTTAATAATGAAATATAAAAATCAACTCTATCTGTGTGGAAATTAAAAATTTCCTTCCCGTCAATAGAGATAGGTTTAAACTCTCAAAAGACGAAGTAAATACACAACTAACCCTAAACTACAAAAAGATGAAATTCGACAAGCAAACGGCCGCAGAGGCAGGTAAAATATCAAGCCGTAGAGGCATATCCAACAAATCAACAAAGGAACTCAGGGACCGGGTCCAGAAACTCATAGACGACAACTGGGAGACCTTACTAGAAGACATTAGCGAACTAGGTCCAAAGGAAAGGATTGATACGGTCATAAGAATGTTGGATTATGTACTACCAAAACTGACACGTAGTGAAATTGAGCAGAAAGGCAATATATGGGACTATAACATAATAGATCTAGATAAGGGAATCGACCCGAGGGAACTCGCAAAAATAAACAAGGAACTAGAAGAAGAATATTAACCAAAGCCGTTAAACTAACGGAATAAAAACGATAAAGAAATGAAATTCACTACTGACACGGCGGCCGAGGCAGGCGCAAAATCGACAAGAAAAGGCATACAGAATAGGTCCACAAAAGAGATCAGAGAGGCATTTAAAGAGCTAATAGATAACAACATTGACCACGTTCAGGATTGGTTGGACCGAGTTGCAAAGGACAATCCAGAAAAGGCACTTAGTATGTTAATTAAACTATCTGAATTCATTATCCCGAAACTGAACCGCACACAGCTCAGCCAAAAAGGGGCTAATGGTAATATCCACATATTCGAGATACCCGATAATATGAGGGATAGGGATGCAAGAAACTCCAGGATCAATGAACTCATTAAAAAAGCACAAGATGACGGAATCACAAATTAATGAACTCGACACCCTGCTAATACTAAAGAACGCTTCTGAATTTCCAAACAAAAGAATGTTTATAGAAACTGATGGGCTTTTAGAGATTGGTGAAGATCTAACGGCCTATTTCAAAAGTCTAGGACATCAAATAGATACTCCAATTCCAAATAAGGAATTCAGGCAATTGATGAAGCGCTACGGATTAAACGAGCTTATAACCACAATGATAATTTTATAGCCATGACAACCCAAGAATTACAAGAAATTGTTAGAGAAGCCATCAAAGAGACGGTTGAGATAATTGCTAACCAAAATACAGATAAAAAATGAAACCATTACTGATTCACGAAGACCCGACCATAGTAAGAAGTATTACAAACCAATTAAGGAACTTCAGACCGCACTTACAAACGATGAAGGAAAAATTCCTTTTGATGGATATGGGAGAATATGATAGCGAGACCCATGATTTTTTGAAATCCAGTTCTATTAATCAGATCAGAAAGGAATATCTCAGCAGGTTCGATTATGAACTAAAGAACTTAGGTGTTGTTAACAGTTCGATTACCGACCCCATGAAGGACTCGTTTAAAGTCAAACTGGAAGGATTTTTAGATACTCTTCAGAGAATCAAATCCGGCGAAGTTCTTATAAGTCATTCCAATACAAGAAAGCTAAGATTTGATGAATTGAAATTCATGGAAAATGATAATGATTTCTTGGTAGGCAGTGAAGCCGTGGAAGCCATGACCGAAGACGAGGCCAGACTTTATTTAAATACTGATGAAGAGATTGAATTCTATGAAATCGTGAAGGATATTGAAACTAAAGGTATGGAATTATTTACACGTATGGGAAGTCCTGAATACTTCTTTAAGGGCGAATTTTTAAAACTATTCAATTTCTCCAAAGATGGAATTGAGGTTGATCCAAAATTCGTCAATGGATATTTCAGACATAAAGAAATTCAAGAGCGCGTGTCTAATCGTCAAAAGGAAAGGATGAGATAACTAATATAAATGATAAGGAGATTACTGAATCTTTTCTGGCTCAATGGTCTCTTTGCCCTCATTGACTGAGTAGTTAACCGACCTGTTATCGTAAAGATTAAAGTTGATGTTAACATTAAAGGAACGCTCAGGACCATTTCCAAAAATTGCATCAAAAAGACTGACGGCAATCTTAAAGCCTAGATAACCCGATAGCAGTATGAAGAGTATTAAGAATAACATATCATAAAAATAATCAATTATGCAATACCCAAAAATAGAATATAGGTTTCGCAGCAAAAAAGGCCAAATGGAATGGATAATGGAAGATACTTATTTAAATTCCAGCTAAGGCCCCAAATCCTAGTACGAAAAAAAACAGAACGAATAGGATTGGTAGTGCGATTAACCACCACACTAATAATGACGTATTTCTTCTAATACGTTCAAGCTTATTAATTTTCATTTGTTGTGCATAGAGTAGTTCTGTGAACTTTTCGTCTTCAGTGAGGTCGCTATACCTCTTAATAAAGTTAATGCGTTCTTTGGTCATGGGAATATCAGAAATTGGCATTGTATGGTGGTTAAAGTTATACTTAGTTAAAAGTAGTAAATTATTTTGTAAGATTTGATTTACTTATTTATCTAGGTGTTTTAATTAGAATACTACATTCCATGGCAAAACTTGCTACAATATATAATGAATTTTGTAAAATGAAATACTCCCAATTCTTTTTCCGAAACCTCAGCGAGGGCAATCTTAAAACAGTGGATGAACACCAAATGAAAAGGATATTCCAGATCCTTAGTATAGAGGGTTCTTTACAGGCCCTAATACACCAGAAAGATAAGATACCGGATGGTAGTCTTAAAAAGCATTATTACGACCTTGAGATAATGTCTTACAAGGCCGAACTTTCAGCCCTTAGCGATAATCTGGAAAACTCGGAACTATTGAAAGAAATGATTAACTTGAGTAAGGAAAATTCATTTTCTTAAGCAATTTTGATGGCCTTTGATTTTTAAAAATAACCCGTTTAAAAAAAATAGTAATCGGATTGGATTTACAGAATCAATACAATATCGGAGAGGGTCAATAGCGTTAACACTTGGTAATTAACTTTGCTTATGTGGAAAAAAGTGAGGAAAAATCCACTAAATTAATTGAATCTGCTATTAATCTGACAAGACCCGAGGTTTTCGGGCCTTGTTATTTGATATAGATTTTTATATCTTTCAATAATGATCAATTATCTTATCGGCAGTTCTTATGTTTGGAGACATTTAGGAATTCTGATAATAAATTTTACGGATAGCGTTTACACGTTGTCCGTTTTTTAATATGACCCTTTACCATTACAATTCCTTGACGTTTAAAGAAAAATATAAAGAGGTGATTGAAAATGGCGTGTTCCTAGATAACTATGTAACCGATTAGGTTAGAATCAATTGCTATTCGTTATGTATGTTCTTTGTAGAATTGGTGTATGACCCTATCGAAAATAGAAACAGTGAAATCCATTCATTCAAGACTGGTGAGCGATTGGATAACTACTGCAAAATCTAAGTTTAATTGAAAATTAAATTAATTTAATATCGTCTATTTAAAAGGCTAAAAAAGTTAGGACTTTTTAATCACTTCAAAATTTACTCCAGTAAAAGAGAATTGATAATAATTATCTTTCGTAATGGACCTACTCGTAGCTGACCTAGTGAAAAGGTCTAATGTTTTTGAAGTTGAAACGGATTTAGGAGTGGATGGAAATGAGATTAATTTATCTGTTCGATACAACTCGTAATTCTGATGTTTATCAAAATAGGTAATGACTTCCTGAGAAGGATGGTTGTATTTATTACCTACCGAAATGATAACAGGAGTAGTAGTAGATTTTTTTAGCTTGTTCCAAAAAATTTGATTGTGATTCGTCTTGGCCCCATGATGGGGGATTTGTGCGAAGAGTAATTTTTGAGTAGCAAAATTTCCGCTTTTACTCTTACCTATTCGACTGAGAGCCTGTTTTACCGCATCAGATGTCAATAGTATTGCTATTTCCTGATTAGAAATTTTAATTATAGTTGAAAGCCAATTTGCCAGTGGATTAGCAGATGGAATTTCATCGTTTATTGTGCTGTAAGATTCCTTGTTAATAAACTTATCTTCTTCTTCTGAAGATGGTCCAAGAAACTGCATTTTAAATTCGCTACCTAATTTTATTATCCTATCTGAATCATCCTCCGCCACAAGAATTTTTAGTCCTTTGTTTTTTCTTAGGTAACGGGCTGTTACAAATATTTTTTGAAGTTCGTTTGTGGCTTCTTTTGATTTATTGGCAGTAGCTAAATAATCACTCTTAACTTTTGAGGTATGTACAAACCTCTTTAAGGTAAAATCACCAAGTCGGACGGAATCTAAAATTTCGCCAAATCCCGAAAAATGGTCAAAATGGGGGTGAGATAATACAGCAAACTCTATCTCTTCAATTTGATTGGCACGACAATATTCTAAAACGGGATTTCGACCCTGATGAAGTTTACAATCAATTATACCATATTTTACTTTTAAATCATCTATCCAGCGGATTATTATTGAGTCACCTTGTCCAACATCAAAAAATAGAAGTTCTACCATCCGGATAAATCATCATCCACCCATCCTTCTTTAATTTCATCCCATCCTTGTTTTGTGTCGAAAACCTCCTCATCTACAATTCCGCTTCCAGAGAAAATCTCTAAATTTATTACACCTGGACGTTCCGAAATAATTAATAAAATAGGTTGACCTTCTCGGAGATTGGGAATTTTGCTAAAATGATAGAGATTAAAGGTCTTTGTTTCAAATATTAATTCATCACTATCAACTAAACATTCTAATGAAACCTCTAATTCAGTAATATTCAAAATTTTACATTGTACTGTGAGCACACTGTCATACTTCTTGGATAAATTTAAATTAACGCCCCCTTCAAACAAAGAACTTAATAAATTGTTCACTTGAATCAGAGATTCAGCTTCGTCATTATATGTCTTTACCCCTTTTTCATTTTCTCCAGATTTGAATTCAGTTAAATCTCTTGGATTAGCAAATGAAGAGATTAAATCTTTTCCAACAAAAGGTGTAAAATGACTTATTTTAACTGTATCTGTTTCCATAAATTCTTTATTGCGGCGTTAGCTCCTTTGAATAAATCTTCAAGTACTTTTTTCGAAATTTCCCCACTATTGACAAGATTTTTATATTCAACCAAAAATCCTTTAACATCAAATTCTTTCAAATCTACTGTGTCGATGGGTCTAAGACTTCGATTATTCAATTCCATTGCCCCTTTGTAATTCCCAAAAGCAATAGACTCAGAATCACCCTTTTGCCTATTATCTAAAACTATGGCCCAATCCGTTACTCCAGTCAATATATTATCAGGCATTCTTATGAAATCACTAAATTTTTGTGACGAAGAAACTTCAGTCAGATTGTCTGATTGTGGAAGTATATAATTTACAGCCACTAAAACGTTATGAACTTCACAATATTCAAACTTTTCAAGACGAGCCTTGTGTAGTTTCAAAAAAGGAATATCAATAAAAGAATTAGCAACAAATTTTTTAGTTGGGTTGCCGTGGGATTTCAGAACTAACCTATCCCATGAAAAAATAATGACTGTATCTGATTCATCATAAAAAAATGAAACGGCCTCTTCTATTGTATTCTCTTTGGTAATATTAAATTTGGTACTTAACTTTATGAATGGAGCCAAAATATTACGGTATTCTCGACTGAATTCTAATGATGGAGAATACCTTATCTCAATCTGATAAACTGGAATTAGCGGAGTCATAATAAATTATAAATAAGCAATAAAATCAAATATAGTAATAAATTACTACTATTAACTTAACATTTTAGAGCCTAATTGATACTAATATGTAACAAACTATAAAGATAACTTTTATGAAAAGCTCACAAATATCTGCCGTAATGTATCAAATTTTGTGCAAATAAAAAAGGGCTTCAAAGTATTAAACTTTAAAACCCTTTTAAACATTGGTCGGGGTGGCAGGATTCGAACCTGCGACCTCCTGCTCCCAAAGCAGGCGCGATGACCGGGCTACGCTACACCCCGAATAGGTGTGATAATACTTTCAATAATTCAAATCGACATTCCAGACGCCTTGGTATGGACTCGATGACCTTGCGGAGTTTATCCCGTATAACTTACAGGACTACACCCCGAATAGGTGTAATATTTTAATGCAAATTGACCATGCAAAAGTAATAACAAAAAGGTCAAAATTTCAATCTTAAGACTGCCTTAATTCTGAGTGACTAAGGAAGTCCTTAGCGGAGAGACTGGGACTCGAACCCAGGCAGCACAAAAGCGCTGACAGATTAGCAATCTGCTCCGTTACCACTCCGGCACCTCTCCTAACAACTAAAGAACCTTCTTTAAATGCGGATGCAAATGTAAGTTTTCATTATAAAGAACGCAACTATTTTCAGATTTTTATTTCAATTCTATTTCAATATTTTTCTAAAACTGTCGATAGCAATACTATACATATTCCTATTGGATGATTTCTTTTAGGACATTCCATACATTATCGGCTAAAATCTCATGACCTTCCGCAGTTGGGTGTATTCCATCGCCTTGATTTAATCCCGGTATACCTCCTACTCCTTCAAGTAAAAAAGGAACAAGTTTTATATTGTTCGCCTCAGCCAAATCAGGAAAGATTTTTTTGAAACCAGAGGTATATTCAGGTCCCATATTTGGCGGTAACTGCATACCTGCTAAAATAATCTCCGTATCTGGGTTTTTAGATTTTACAATATCAATAATTGATTGTAAATTTTCTCGTGTCTCTTTTAGCGGAATACCTCTAAGGCCGTCATTGGCTCCGAGCTCTAAAACAAATATATCCACATCTTGTTTTAGTATCCACTCCACCCTATTTAATCCACCGGACGTTGTTTCTCCGCTATTGCCAGCATTCACAACTTCATAATCCAAGTTTAAAGAATCAAGTTTATTTGAAATCAAGGATGGAAATGCTTCAGTGATATCTAAACCATAACCAGCGGTTAAACTGTTTCCAAAGAAAAGAATGATTTTTTCACCCTCATCGGCATGCACATTTTGTTCTTCTGCAACACTCTCTTCATCTTGCTTTTCTGAATTCTTAGAATCATTGCACGAAAAAAATGATATACTTAAAAAACATATAACAAGTACTAAGCTTCTCATAACATTGGGAATTAAATCGAAATCATTTCATTATTTTGTACGCTTCAGTAAAGAAAACCAAAAGTTGCAAGATGGCAAAGATTTTAGATGTTCAAAACCTAAAGCAAAGTTACACAAGTGGGTCAAAGAATTTGACCGTTCTAGAAGATATAAGTTTTTATGTTGAAGAGGGTGAAACTTTTTCAATTGTTGGCCCATCCGGTAGTGGTAAAACCACCTTGCTCGGACTTTGTGCAGGACTGGATAAAGCTGAATCGGGGACCATTGAACTTTGTGGAACGTCATTAAATGAATTGTCTGAAGACGAACGTGCCATCTTAAGAAACCAAAAAATCGGATTTGTTTTTCAAGATTTTCAACTATTACCGACTCTTACTGCTCTAGAAAATGTTGCGGTACCACTAGAATTACAAGGTGATAAAAACGCCATTAAAGTAGCAACAGAGCTTCTTGAAAAAGTAGGTCTTAAGGATAGAATCGACCATTATCCCTCTCAACTTTCTGGCGGCGAACAGCAAAGAGTCGCGCTTGCGAGGGCTTTCTCTAATAGGCCAACTGTTCTTTTCGCCGATGAGCCAACCGGTAATTTAGACGAGGCGACCGGGCAGAAAGTTATAGAACTTCTAATGGAACTTAACAAAGAACTTGGCACAACATTGATTATTGTGACTCACGATATGGAATTGGCGCAACTGACCGAAAGAATTCTGCGACTTAAAGGAGGAAGAATTTTGGAGAACCAGTCAGCTGCATTATGAGCAAGGAAAAAGTAATTTTTAGAAAAAAAGCCAATTTTAATTGGCTGCTAAAAATGGCTTGGCGAGATGCGCGGGCAAGTAAGGGGAAGCTTTTTCTGTTTATGGCTTCGATGATTTTAGGTATTGCCGCCGTGGTAGCAATCCAATCATTTAGCACAACTCTTAAAGATAATATTGCGCTGCAATCTAAATCCTTGATGGGCGCAGATTACCTTATCGATTTAGATAAACCACCCAACGAAAAAGTTCAATCTATCATTGATTCTTTGGGCCCTAAGGCTGAAGAAATCAGTTTTGCTTCAATGGTTGCATTTCCTAACAAAACTGGAACTAAACTTTCGCAAATTAGAGGCATTAAGGGTGGCTTCCCATTTTACGGTGAAATTGTTACCGTTCCAGAATCCGCAGCAAACACCTATCAAGAAAACGGTTCTGCCTTAGTGGATGCAACCGTAATGTTACAACTAGGTATAAAACCAGGAGATAGTATTAAAGTTGGTGACTTAACCCTAAAGATTGAAGGCTCTTTAAAATCGGTGCCCGGCAGTTCCGCTGTATTTAGTTCGGTCTCTCCTCCAGTAATTATTCCAGAAGAACTTATAGATGCTACCAACCTTGTAAAAACCGGGAGCAGGATTGAATACAACTATTATTTTGTAGCTACGCCAAACCAGGATATGGTAAAATTGGACGCTAATTTAGGCTGGCGTCTAGATGCACTAGATGCAGATATAGATACGCATACTTCAACCAGTGAACGGATGGGTAAACGGTATGAGAATTTTGGTCGTTTCTTAAATTTGGTTGCTTTTATTGCACTTTTATTGGGATGTGTGGGTATTGCTAGTGCAATTCATATTTACATAAAAGAAAAACTGCGTTCCGTGGCAGTTCTTAAATGTATTGGTGCAACGAAGCAGCAAACATTTATAATTTATCTTTTGCAGATTGCTACTATGGGATTGATTGGAGGAATAATAGGCACTTTTCTCGGGTTTATTTTACAGCAACTTTTTCCTTATTTACTACAAGATTTATTGCCGATAGATGTACAAATCCATTTTCCGGTTGAAGTAATTTTAATGGGACTTTTGTTGGGCGTTTTTATGTCCGTTTTATTTGCTCTATATCCATTGATGAGCACCTTATATGTTTCACCTTTACAAGCCCTGCGCATCACCCAAGATACACCCTCCCGGTCAAAAAAGGCCGGTCTTTTTGTTTTAGGCGGAATATTTCTCTTTATACTACTGTTTTCGTTTTGGTTGTTGGATAATTGGAAGTTCTCTCTGGCCTTTGTTCTAGGGATTATCATAACCTTTGCAATCCTTACCGCAATTGCTGGTCTCTTTATGAAAACTATAAAAAAGTTCTTTCCAAGAAGTTGGGGTTTTGCTCCGCGCCAAAGCCTTTTAAATCTTTTCCGGCCACAGAATCAGACCTTGATTTTGGTTTTATCGATTGGGATTGGGACCTTCCTTATTAGTACTTTATATTTTACTAAGGATTTATTGCTTTCCCAAGCTTCTATTGATGAACAGTCTAAAAGTCCGAATATGATTTTATTAGACGTTCAAACGGCTCAAGTAAATGATGTCTTAACCACCATTAAAAATCAAAATCTACCGATTTTACAGAACATCCCGATTGTCGCTATGAGGATTCACAGTATAAATGGAACTCTTAATAAAGATCTAAAGGAAGATAGTGTGAATATTAGGCGTTGGGTATTAAATCATGAATTTAGATCTACCTACCGAGATAATCTTATCGATTCTGAAACCCTAAAAGAAGGTGAATGGATTCCGGAAGCTTCAAACGAAGGTGTTATCCCTATTAGTGTAAGCGACAATCTTGCGAATGACGCCAATCTAAAATTACATGACCAAGTAACATTCAATGTTCAGGGGGTGTTAATGAAAACAAGGGTTGCAAGTATTAGGACGGTAGATTGGGGACAGATTCAACTTAATTTTACCGTTGTTTTTCCGAATAAAGTTTTGGAAGATGCGCCGCAGTTTAGTGTGATCACTACGAAAGCTGCAAATGAAAAAGCGTCCGCGACATTGCAACAGGGTTTGGTTGAAAAGTTCCCAAATATTTCCATTATAGATTTAAGACAGGTACTAAGCGTAATCGAAGATCTTTTAAATAAGATTTCCTGGATTATTAATTTTATGGCATTCTTCAGCATCCTTACCGGAATTATTGTCTTGATCGGAGCGGTTAGAACCAGTAAATATCAAAGGATTAAAGAGAGTGTTTTACTCAGGACCTTGGGAGCTAAGAGTAGCCAAATATTGAAGATTTTGGCGCTCGAATATCTATTTTTAGGATTCTTAGGCACTTTATCTGGCATTTTGCTTAGTCTCGTGAGCATTCAACTTTTGGCTTGGCAATTGTTCGATTCACCCTTTATTCCTTCACTGGTTCCATTCCTCATAATCTTACCCGGGATTGTAGTTTTGGTCCTGTTTATAGGCCTTACCAACAGCCGAAGCGTGATTACAAGTCCTCCCTTAGAAGTCCTTAGAAAGTCGGGGATGTGATACTTAAGTGATTCAAATTTAGTCACTGGTAAGCATTGATTAACTGATTTTCAAATCATTCATCAGCTCCAATACGGGAAACCGTATTCTTCGATTCAATTGAACGCTTATTTTTACTCTATAAAATGATTATTCAGGTAAATTCGCAGAGATGTTTCAAAAAGTACTGGTTTCGGATGACCTCGTAAGTATTAATTACGGAGTTTTTAGTGTGTTGAATAATTTAAATATCCAAGATCAACATCAAGTCAATTACTTAGATGATGCTTATCTAAAAATAAAAAAGGCCGCAAACGATAATAAACCTTACGATTTGCTTATTTCTGACCTATCTTTTAAGAAGGACCATAGAGAGCAACGATTTGAAAATGGTGAGGACCTTATAAAAGTATTAAGGGAAGAACATCCAAATTTGCCAATCATTGTTTATTCGGTTGAAGATCGCTTTCCTAAAATCCGCAGACTTATTAATGATTTTGGGGTTGGGGCGTATGTTTGTAAAGGGCGAAAAGGTTTAGCCGAAATGGAAGAAGCCGTGAAAGCTGTTTATCAAAAAGAATTATTTCTCTCACCCCAAATCAGTTCTGCATTAAATCCGAATCATTTTGAAGAGATAAACGACTTCGACATACATTTACTTACCCAATTATCTCTTGGACTGTCGCAAGATGAAATAAGTCTCCACTTTAAAGAAAACGGTATTTCACCTTCTAGCCTAAGTTCTATCGAGAAAAGACTCAATAAATTAAGAATTCAATTTAAGGCGAATAACGCAATACATCTTATTTCTATAGTCAAGGATTTAGGACTTATTTAAATAAATTTTACCCGATTATGGTAAACCGTAAGGTAACTTCATTTTGCTGTTCTATATTTGGTTTGGCTATTAATTAGTTATTAGGGAGATTACTGAAGGCACGATTCTGAAAGGAATCGTGCTTTTTTATTTAGCTTATTTAATACAACTCCATATCTCTTTCCTTACAATTGTGAGTACGGTGGGCTGTCGATTAAACGTTATATTATTCGGTGAATTACCGAAAAAGCACATTTAATTCTTAATAACGTTAACACTATCTTTAACTAAAGTTTATTTTACCAGTTATTCTAAATTCGACTTATGTTGACCCCACCGATACCCTCAAACGAATCTGCCCGTCTAGATGCACTCCATAGTTATGGAATCATAAACAGCAGCCAAGAAGACACCTATAAGCAAATTACCGATTTGGCCTGTCAAATTACAAATATGCCAGTGGCACTTGTCTCTTTGGTAGATGCCGACAACGTATGGTTTAAATCCACTACCGGTATCGATCTTTGTAATGTAGATAGAGAAATATCTCTTTGCAGCCATGTTATAGGAGCAGATGAGAACACTTTGGTGGTTAATAATCTAAAGGAAGATTCAAGATTCTATGATAATCCCTACGCCCTACTTTCAGAAAACCCTATTATGTTTTATGCAGGGGTGAGTTTGGTGGATCAAGAAGGGTTTTCGTTAGGCACTTTGTGTGTAATAGACCATAAACCAAATGAAATCACCTATTCCCAGTTGGCCTCGCTTAAAACTTTGGCTAAACAGGTAATGAAGTTGATTGAGCTACATCGCAGTAATATAGAGTTAAAACGGGCTCAAGAACATCTTAGAATCAAGAATGGTGAATTAAGGGAATTCGCAGGGAGAGTTTCGCACGATATGAAAATGCCACTTTCTAATATTATTGTAACCACGGATTTGCTCAGGGCAAAATTCAGAAATAATATGGACGAAGAAGTGAGCGATTACCTGAGTTATCTCAAAGGTTCTTCGTTTAATTTAAGTGACTATATAGATGGTCTTCTTGCCCATTATCAAAGTGATGATGTTTCGGAAAGTCAACATGAAGCATTCGACCTTAATCACCTTTTAGAGGAAATAGTAGAGCTGCTCAACGTTAAGCATAATTGCGAAATAAATTTCCCAGAAGTTAATTACGAGATACGATGTAATCGCGCGGCTTTAGAACAAATACTTTTGAATTTAATTGGGAATGCGCTGAAGTATAACGATAAGGAAGATGCTATTATCAATATAGACTGTGACCGAAAAAACGGTCTATTCTTTTTTAAAGTATCGGACAATGGTGTTGGGATTCCACAAGAAAAGCTCGATGATATTTTTGAATTGTTTAGCACCATCGGAAATCTAGATAGAGAAGGAAAACGCGGTCACGGCATCGGCTTATCGACCGTTAAAAAACTCACTCATCGTTTAGGTGGCGACATAAAAGTGACTTCCGATTTAGGAAAAGGGAGCGTTTTTGAATTCTGGATAAAGGCTAAATCCTAAATTTCGGTTTTATTATTTTTAATTTGAATTCTTCAAATTTGAATAGCTTTCTGCCTATATAAAAATTGAAGCAGAAAATAATCTGGATTAATCTCGGTCTGCCAGATAAACCATTTCCTTTATTACTTCTACCGGAAATTTATTCCCCGTCAAAGCTTGTAACTTTTGGCGTAACCTGTACATTTCAAATTCAAATTTGTGAGGATCACCAGACGTTTTCTTGATTTCTTCAAGTTGATTTAAAGCACTTTCTAATGAAATTATATTCATAAGCCTGCAATGTTGAGCAACATTTAAATGTGGCAAACCTTGAGATTTTATAAGAATGCTGTAGTAACGTGTAAACTTCAAAATAGGGCGAATTTTTAACTGTTAATTTTCAACTTTAAGAGATATCAAAGTTAGCGATAATTTGTAGCGAGCTTTGCTATTATTATTAGCTTAATTAAAAATAACAACCAATACAATAGAAAAAGGGGCAAACGCCCCTTCACTATTTATAATTGAAATTATAATATTAATTGTTTCTAAGAGTATGAATCAACTCGTTTTTATTCATCTTGCTATAACCCGTTATGCCAACTTCTTTGGCCTTCTGGGTTAACTCCGCTTTGGTTCTATCCTCATAATCCTTGGCCTTTCCGCCCTTTTTCCCTGCATCTGGGGTATTGGCAATACGCGCAGCTTTCTGCTTGCTCATACCTTGATTTAATAGCGCTTCATATTGCTTCTCGTTCTTAATACGATTGCCTTGTGGTTCTGCCATAAGTTGAAAATTTTAATTATTTCAAAAACTCATCATCAGATTCGGAGCTAGGTTCGATTTCAGAACCATAGCTTGGTTCCTTTTCTGGGACATTAACATCTTCATCCTCGTCGCTGTCATTCTCAGCATCTTCTTTTTTCTTAGGATCTGGCTTGTTCCCTGTTTCTTCATCTTGTTTTTCACCTGGATAATTTGAAGGGTTTGGCTCTATATATTCTGGGCTCGGTTTACTTTCCATAAGTTCATTTATTTATTGTTATAATCTAATTTATAATATTGATCAGGAAATCATTATCACTAGAAAGGCGATTATTAGTTCTAAAAATAAGACATAAAAAAACCACCCAATTGGGTGGTTTCAAAATTTATAAGTTTTGTGTTACTATTTACATTTTAGTCATTGTCGGCATAATCACGGTATCAATTCCGTGAATAATACCATTTGATGCATCAACATCCGCAGTAATCACTGTAGCAGTTCCTCCGTTTGCATCTGTAAGTACTACTGTTTCACCTTGAAGTGAAAAAGTTAATTCAGTACCTTCAACAGTAGTTGCTATATACTGACCACCATTATCGTTAATAGAAGCTATTAACTCTTCAGCAGTAATTTTACCTGGTAAAACGTGATAAGTCAAAATGGTTTTTAAATCGCTTTTTGAAGCTGGATTCATTAAACCTTTCAATTTCTCTTGTGGTATTTTATTAAAAGCCGCATCTGTCGGCGCAAAAACTGTAAACGGACCTTCGCCATTTAAGGTCGCAACTAAATCGGCACCTTTTATAGCTTTAGTAAGAGTTTTAAAATCAGTTGTGGTAGAAGCAACTCCAACAACAGATGTCTTATCGCTCATATTTGGATTAGACTGCTTGTCTTTCATGGTTTTATCCTTCATAGACACTTTTTTGGTCTCGTCCATTTTTTTATGGTCTGTAGTTTGTTGTGCGTACGTATTTACGAACAAACAAATCATTAATATGCTTGCTAATCGTTTCATTTTTATATTGTTTTATGAATTAATATGAACCAAAATTAGCCAACTCATTTTTCAAAAATCACAATATTTATCTAAAGTATCCCAGGTTTAAGTTAAACAATGCACAACAAAAACTTTGTGATTATTTTAATCGGAATAAGTAAAATTTAACAATCAACCTTCATATGAGAATTATATATGTAATTCATATTAAGATAACTAACTTAAATTAGATAGAGCATGTTCCATGTTGATGCCCTTACTAACTACTCCTATAAAAATATCTCCAATACTTGCTAATCTCTTAGGCAACGTGAGAATCGTGAATTCCTCTTTCTCAAAACCTTTCTCAATTTCCTTCCATGAAACAGGTGTAGAAACTCGAGCGCCTTCTACCGGTCGTGCGCAATAAGCAGAGGCCAATGTCTGACCTCTTCGGTTTTGCATAAAGTCTAGATAAATCTGATTTTTCCTTTTCATTACCGCCCTTTCTAAGCTAGTTAATTTTGGAAGACGCTCGTTAATATATACACAAAGCAATTGGGTAAAAGTTCTGGCTTCGTCATAAGAATATTTACCACCAAGTGGAATAAAAATATGCAGCCCACTTTTTCCGGTAGTTTTGCAATAAGCTTCAACCTGAGCTTGGTCCAAAATTTCTTTTGCGACGCGTGCACATTCTAAAACTTCATCAAAAGTATTTTTATCCGAAGGGTCAATATCGATGACCGTATAATCTGGTTTATCCAAATCCACGATTCTAGAGCTCCACGGATTTATTTCAATACAACCCAGATTGGCCATATATAATAAGGTCGCTTCATTATTACAGAGAAGATAATTAATTTCCTTTTCAGCTGATTTTGAATAAATCGAAACTGAATCTGCCCAATCAGGTAAAAATTCATTGTCCTTTTGATAAAATCCTTCCTTATTAATTCCATTAGGATGTCGGTGAAGATTTTGAGGACGGTCTTTTAAATATGGTAAAATAAAATCTGAAACTTTTAAATAATAATCAATCAGATCATATTTTCTAAAGCCACTTTCTGGCCAATATATTTTATCCAGATTAGTAAAAGGCACCTTGATGCCAGAAACATCAAGATTCCCGGCGACGTCTTTAGGTTTCTCTGGCTTAATATTTTTTGAAGTTCTTGATGCGACCGGATTTAACTTATCAAAACGTAAACCTTTGTAAGTAGGATGCCGAAGAACTCCAGATTTAGTCCACTCGGTAAAATTAACTTCACATAATAACTGCGGGGTCATCCAATGAGGCTCACGACCCTTTAGATTTGGTTTTTTGTTAAACGAAGATTTTTCAGTCTCTAACGGCTGGAACATTTTCATTAAGTCCTTTTGTTCTTTGGAATTAAAACCGCTGCCAACGTTTCCGATGTAGACCAAATCGTCATTCCTATACTGACCTAAGATTAAAGAACCAAACAATTTTCCTCGCCCACTGCCCGTGGTATAACCGCATATCAACGCTTCGGTACTATCGATTTCTTTTATCTTTAACCAATCCTTGCTCCTAAAACCAGGACTATATTTAGAATCAGATTTTTTTGCGATTACTCCTTCCATCCCAAGCTTTACCGCTCTTTCGTAAAATGCGATTCCCATCGCTTCAATATGATCACAAAGAACCACATGCTCCAGACCTTCTAAGATTTCGGGCAGCAAACTTTTTCTGTCTAATAGAGGCAGTTCAATGGTGTCATGACCATTTAAATGCAACACATCAAAGACATAATACATCAATCTGCCCTTGGTGCCCTGAGGGTCATAGTTTTGTAGTTTCTGAAATTTTGGAAGTCCTTTACCATCAGTAATCACAATCTCTCCATCAAGTATTACATCGTGCGGTATTGCACTAAGTTCTTGATGTACCTTGGCAAACTTAGAATTGTAATTGATTCCATTGCGAGAATACATTTCAACCTTACCGTTTTTAATTTGAGAAATCATCCGATAGCCGTCCCATTTAAATTCGTAAATCCAATTGGGGTCGGCGAAGATTTCGGTTGCGGACTCGGCCAGCATCGGTTTTACGATGCCTTTTATATCCAGTTTTTTAATTGGTGAAGATGAATTTGATTGCGACTCAACCGGAACAAATATTTCTGAATCGTAATGTAAATCGGTCGAGAAATCATCTTGTTTTTTAATCAACAACCAGTGTTGTTGCTTACCTTCTTGCCGGGTTTTGACCAAAGCAAATTTACCTTTGACTTTCTTTCCGAAGAATTCAACCTTTAGATTTCCTTTCTTAAACTGCTTCTCAACGGGTCCTTCGGCAGCTTCTTCATAAATTGAAAAAGTACCAGAATCCCAGATATCCATATGACCAGCGCCATAATTTCCTTTGGGAATATCTCCTTTAAAGGTTAAATATTTTACGGGATGGTCTTCGGTCTGTACGGCCAGCCGCTTATCCTTTGGGTTCATGGAAGGACCTTTGGGAATTGCCCAACTCTTTAAAACACCTTCTATCTCTAATCTTAAATCGTAATGTAAACGAGAAGCCTGATGGCGTTGAATTACAAAGCGCCATTTATTAGAAAGGTCCTCGACTCCTTCGGGTTCTTGGGTCGATTTAAAATCGCGCTTTTTATTGTATTCGCCTAATGGCATTTTTAGGAAGCTTTAGATCTTTTCTTTTTTTCTAAGCTGGCTTTAAGTTGAGCCATCAAATCTTTAGCCGCGGTTGGTTTAGACTCGTATTTATCAGCTTTATCGACGACACCTTTAGATTTTGAATCGATAATCTTCATGAGTTGATCAATATAAACATCCTTATACTTATCAAGTTCAAATTTCTCAGTGTACTGTTCAATCAAAGAAATCGCCATATCCGTTTCTTTCTTGGCAATCTTGGTGGTAGGAAGTTTTAATTCTGAAGGATCCCTTATTTCATCTTGAAATCGAATAACATGAAGAACCAACGCTTTATCATAAACTCCGATTAAACTTAAATGTTCCTTTTGTCTCATCACAAACGTTGCGACACCGAGTTTACCAGTTTTCTTTAAGGCATTGCGCAACAAGGAATAGGATTTCTCACCGTTTTTTTGGGGCTCTAAAAAGTAAGGTTTTTTAAAAAGCACATCCGCCACTTCCTTTTCTTCAACAAAAGCTTCTATATCTATGGTTTTACTTTTTTTGATATTGGCATTTTCAAAATCTTCTTTTTCTAATACAACATAACCTTCACCTTGCTTAAAACCTTTCACGATATCCTTCCACTCCACCTCTTTCCCGGTATCTTCATTAACACGCTTGTATCTTATACGCGCATTGTCATGTCTATCTAGCATATCGAGCTCTATTGCTCTATCCTCACTACCGCTATATAATTTAATAGGAATTGAAACCAATCCAAAACTTATACTACCATTCCATACGGACCTCATAACCAAAATCTTTATTGTTGTTGAATAAAATTAAGAGGGATTCGCTTAAAAGACTATTGCAATAAGATTTATTTTGAAGACGATTAGAAAAAGATAAGCCTGAAGTAATGAAAGATTACTGTGGAAAGTAGGATTTATCATGAATAAAAATGCAAGCCAAGAAAATTTCCTAGCTTAAATGAAAGCGTAAATTGATTAGGCAATTACTTTAAAATCTCGACCGTTTCGATGATACCCATGCTAGAAGATTCGTCCTTTAACTCAATTTCCTCATAATCCACGTTTAATTTTGTTCCAACAAAATCACCATTGATAAGATCGATATTGTTAAGCACCTTGATATTAGTCACTTCTAGCACAACAGCTTGTTGTTTGCCATTGGTGAAGAATAAATAACCACCTTCATAACCATCAAAGATTAAAATCTCAGATTTTTTCTCTCCGAAATTAAATGCAAGACGATGGTCAATTTTTGAAAATGTGGTGAAATACAAAAGAATGAAAAGCGTAAGACCTAAGACGGGTAAAAATATTTTCATATCGATTACAATTAGAAAAACCGAAAGTAGCATCCTATACTATACAGGGCTTCGCTCGATTATTTAACAAATTTCAATTTTAGTTTTCATTAAATAAATAAAATCTGTTATAATACAAAAATGAACGGCAGGATTTACATTTTAAAGAAAGTTGTTTTGATTGAGTTAATAATCATTCAAACTAAACTAACACTTTATCAAGCTAAGATATGAACGGTTTGGGTCGTATACTGTTACTCTAAATTAAGAATTATGATGACTTTCATTTTAAACATTTTATTACCGCCTTTATCAGTTTTCTTAAACCACGGTATGGGAAGCAAATTTTTTATAAGCATTGTGCTTACAATCATAGGATGGATTCCAGGAGTTATACATGCCTTTATAGTTAACGATTAATAACTTAGAAACTATGGATGAGTGGTTTGGGATTGAGTTAAGTGATGTATTTGCAATTTGCCTCACTGCCTTAGGTGTCTATATTGCGGTTTTGGTGTTTACAAGAATTGCAGGCAAGCGTAGTTTCTCCAAGATGTCTAGTCATGACTTTGCAATGACCGTGGCAATTGGATCTATACTCGCGACAACAATTCTATCAAAATCAACCTCTATGCTACAAGGTATTGTAGGTTTAGCAGCAGTTTATTGTTTACAGCTAGGCGCGGCTTTATTGAGAAGAATCGATTTTTTTCAAAATCTGATGGATAATAAACCAATGTTCTTGATGGACGGCCCAAGAATTCTCCATGAAAATCTTAGAAAAGCCAGAGTAACCGAAGGAGATTTACGGGCAAAACTACGGGAAGCAAATGTCTTAAGGTTGGATGATATACGTGCGGTCATTTTTGAAACAACCGGGGATATTTCGGTACTTCATATTAATGATAGCAACAAGACAATTGAAGATTATATTACCTGCGATGTACTAAAATAATTGCTATTCTGGATATTCTACCCTTAAGTGGAAACTGTTGGCCAATTTGCTCTTAAGGACTTTTTTAATCGCCTGTATTTCTTTGAAATTTATATTTGCATTTAAGAATTGACCGTCGTCCATCTGCTTGCTCACAATAGTTTCTACCAGATTATCGATTTTTACAGTATTGATATCCTTAATGCTCCTTGAAGCTGCCTCTACCGAGTCGCACATCATAAGTATTGCGGACTCCTTGCTATAAGGTTTTGGGCCAGGATAGCGGAAGTCGGTATCATCCGTAATATTGGTCAATTCCTTTTCTTTGATATAAAAATAATATACCAAGCTCGTTCCATGGTGAGAACGGATAAAGTCTATAACTCGATCAGGAAGATTATTTTTCTTAGCCAACTCAATTCCGTTAATCACATGGTTAATAATAATCGTTGCACTTTCCCTTGCTGAAAGTTCTTCGTGAGGATTGATTCCGGTGGATTGATTTTCTATAAAATAAGTTGGATTCTTCATCTTACCGATATCATGATAAAGCGCTCCTACCCTGACCAACATAGAATTAGCGTTTATTTCATTGGCGGAAGCTTCAGCTAAATTGGCAACATTTAATGAGTGATGAAACGTTCCCGGTGCAACATCAGAGAGTTCCTTTAATAATTTAGTGTTCGTGTCGGAAAGCTCCAAAAGTGAGACGTCCGAAACAAGGTCAAAAACCTTTTCATATATATAGATTAAGGGCTGAACGAATAAAGTCGCCAAACCTCCAAGTATAAAATTTCCATACGTTTCTAGATTCATATTGGTGGCGTTTCCTTCATGGATGACGAAAAACGCGAAGTAGGAAATGATATAGATAATAGTTATCTGACCTACGGAAATAAAGAGATTCGCACGTTTATAAAGTTCTGAAACCGTTAAAATCGTTACAATCCCCGCAATAATTTGAAGGAACATATATTCGTAACTATTTGGCACTACAAAACCTAGAAGTAAAACAGTGATGACGTGGGTGAACATTCCTAATCGCGCATCAAAAAATGCTTTTAGGACTAATGGCAAAACACACAGCGGAATTACATAGACGTATTGAGAATTATAGTTAACTACCAGTGTAGTCAACAAAATCATTAGTGTGATATTGAAAAATATAAAGGTGACCATCGTATTGTTGTTGAACACATCTAGACGGTATTTGCGCAGGAATAGTAGCAACATCAACAGTGAAAGAGCCACGAGAATGGCATAAGAAAAAACTACCAGATTATATCCGGAGCTGGTCCATACTTGCGATTCGTATTCTGATTCAAGGGATTTTAAAATTTCAAATCGTTCATCGTCCACAATTTCTCCTTTAGCAATAATGAGAGTTTCCCGTTCGATGCTACCACGAAAAGGAGATATAGTGTTGAGTTCTTCCTTTAAAACCTTTTCGGTAATCGATTCGTTTAACTTAAGATTTGGTTTAACGACATCAAAAAACAAGGAAACAAACTGCGACTTAAATTTTGAATAACCCGCTTTATCCATAGACGCTTCAATCCGTTTTCTAAGGTTGTCGGTCTTTGTTAACTCTGAGTAGGTCGCAGATTCTACTTGCTTTTGACCTTCTAGAATAACGATTTTACGCTGGGGTTCGTAAGAGAGATTTTCGATTAAAACGCCCCGTTGGTAAATTTCTTCGAGAAGAACAACACCTAGATCATACAAGACTTTACTCTTAGGGATTGTATCCGAAATAGTCGTATCGAACTGGGTATCGTACGCCTTAAAAACCTTATCTTCTACCAAAGTATCCCTATCAAAATAAAGCTCATTGTTAGCCCTTATTTCGATTGTTTCTTCATCTACCTCATTGGCCGATTTCTTAATCGCAAAATTAAATGGGGCATATAGATTTTCTGACTGCCAAGGTTTCCCTTTATCGAATGTGTATTTAAACTTTCCGCTCTTCGGAAATAGATAAACAATTAAAAATGTGGTACCTATAAATAAAAGTATCTTGTATAAGAGAGAATGATTACGATACCATTTATTTACAAATCTGTTCATCTAGGTTTAATTGGATTTAAATGTAATAAAATAATAAGTTTTTAGTCCTGAAAGTTATAGCATATAATAGAGATAGGCGCTGCTTTAAACTTCGTCTTTCTCTTTAATTTTCTTTAATTTTGTAGCAAATAAAAGAAAAGATATTCAATATGAGCAGAAAGGTTGTGATAGTATCGGCAGTAAGAACACCAATAGGAAGCTTTTTGGGAGAACTCTCCACCGTCCCTGCTCCAAAACTCGGCGCCACAGCGATTAAGGGTGCCCTAGAAAAAATCAATTTAAGTCCTGACGCAGTAGAAGAAGTAATCTTTGGCCATGTGGTACAAGCAAATACCGGTCAAGCTCCTGCACGACAGGCTGCACTATACGCTGGGATTCCTGCAACAGTTCCATGCACCACAATTAACAAGGTTTGCGCAAGTGGTATGAAAGCCGTAATGCAAGCCGCCCAAGCAATTGCCCTTGGCGACGCCGATATTATTGTAGCTGGAGGTATGGAGAACATGAGCTTAATCCCTCATTATTACCACGCACGTTCAGCTACTAAGTTCGGACCTGCAACGATGGTCGATGGTATGCAACGAGATGGACTTGTAGATGCTTATGATGAAAATGCTATGGGTGTATGCGCGGATGCGTGTGCAGCTAAATATGGTTTTTCTCGCGAAGATCAAGATAATTATGCTATTCAATCTTATAAACGTTCCGCGGCTGCGTGGGAAGATGGCAAATTTGATGATGAGATTGTTGCTGTTGAAGTTCCTCAACGTAAAGGTGAACCTAAAATGGTCACTAAAGATGAAGAATACACCAATGTATTCCTAGATAAAATACCTAATCTACGACCGGTTTTTTCGAAGGACGGAACTGTTACTGCGGCTAATGCTTCGACCATTAATGATGGCGCCGCCGCACTTGTTTTGATGAGTGAGGAAAAAGCCAAGGAAATGGGATTAAGACCGTTAGCAACCATAATTGGTTATGCAGACGCCGCCCAAGAACCTAAATGGTTTACCACAGCCCCATCCATTGCACTACCGAAAGCACTTGATAAGGCAAATATTAAAATAGAAGATGTAGATTACTTTGAATTCAATGAAGCGTTTGCGGTTGTCGGGTTGGCCAACATAAAACTTTTAGGTCTTAACGATAAAAATGTAAATGTAAATGGTGGCGCAGTATCTCTTGGTCATCCACTTGGATGTTCTGGCGCTCGAATCATCGTAACCCTACTTCATATATTAAAACAAAATAATGCCAAAACTGGCGCTGCTGCGATTTGCAACGGAGGTGGAGGTGCTTCGGCAATAGTTTTACAAAGAGATTAAAACGGATGCAATACGGAATCTGTAATCTAAGTATTGTTCCATTAAGAGTTGAACCATCAGATTCAACCGAGTTGGTCTCGCAAATTCTTTATGGCGAAACCTTCAAGGTTCTTGAACTCAGGAAAAAATGGAGTAAAATCAGGCTCACAGATGATGGCTATGAAGGTTGGGTAGACAATAAACAATACCAGGAAATTTCAAAATCCGAATACAAAGACTTAAAAGATCAGCCTTCCATACTTTCTTCAGATTTGATAGAATTTGTAAAGGATGAAAAGTCTAATCAACTTCTTACCATCCCGATTGGCTCTCGATTAAATGGTCTTCAAATCTTAAACCACAGTTATGATGGCGGTAAAATTGAAAATATTCTTCCGAAAGAAAATCTTATAGATACCGCATTTATCTTTCTAAACAGTCCTTATCTCTGGGGCGGTAAAACACCATTTGGAATTGATTGTTCTGGGTTTACACAACTGGTTTATAAATTGAACGGTTATAAGCTTCTTAGGGATGCATCATTACAATCTACTCAAGGAATCGCTCTGAGCTTTATTGAAGAAAGTGAAGCGGGCGATTTGGCATTTTTTGATGATTCTGAAGGCAAGATTATTCACGTTGGCATCATTATGCCCGATAATTATATTATTCATGCACATGGAAAGGTGCGAATAGATCGCTTAGATCATAGCGGAATTTATGATGCAGAAAGAGGACTACACACCCACAAACTTCGGGTCATTAAAAAAATCATATAAAAAAAGGCTGCAAATTGCAGCCTTTTAAATTTCATAGAATTAGGAAAATTATTTTTGACTTTCCATTTCTTCAACCTTAGCTTTCATTTCTTTGAATTTCTCTGGTTGTTCAGTAACACTATATATATTCATTAATGTCTTAGCCGCCTGGATGTTTCCTGGCTTCAATTCTAAAGACTTTTGAAGATATGGTATTGCTGAAGTATAAAGTACAACTTGATCTTTCTTAAGTTGATCGAATTTTTTATCATCTGCAGCAGACGAACCTAAACCATTCATTTGCTCAACAATTTCTTTCTCTTTAGACAATATCATTACCGCCATGTTGTTATATGCATCTGCATAATTTGGGTCTAGCTCGATAGCTTTCTTATAATAAGTTTCTGCAGTAACCAAATCTCCAGATTCCGCAGCAACAACACCTAAGTTATACTGTAGTTCAGCATTGTTTGGGTCTTTTTCAGTAGCAACCTCAATTAGTTTTCTGAACTCATCTTTATTACCCATTTTAAGTTGAACGTTAGCCTCCGTTAACACCAAACTTAAATCATCAGGATTAGCTTCTCTCGCAGCTCTCATTGCTTCGATTGCCTTCTCATCTTCACCTTTAGTAACATAGATTAAAGCAATGTTCTTAATAATTTCCGCTGATTTAGATTCAGACTTAGTTTGTTTTGGAGCAATGTGGCTACCTGCTTTAACTGAGATATCTCTCATTGATGGACTTGGGAAATTTTCTTCTTCGCCAGTCTCTTTGTTTGTAGCTACATACTGAATAGTTTCTCCGTTATAACCTAAATCTCTTAATTTTTCATACATCGCTAAAGATGTATCATAATCTTGAGCAGTTACTGCTGTAGAAGCAGCATAGTACAAATAGATGGTATCTTTAGGAGACATGCGATAAGCTTGCTCAAAACCTGCTGATGATTTCATATACTCTTTATTCTCTAAAGCTGTATTAGCTGAAGTTAAAAAGCTACTCATCATTTGAGTTTTCATCTCATTAATATCGCCGGTATATTTATCCTTACCAGATGCTTTTTCTATTTCAACAGCTTTATCAAAACTTTCGATAGCCGCTATCATATCTTCATTTGCTCCGTTTCCGTTTGCGTATAATGCTTGACCTTTAAGAAAATAAAATTCCGCTTGCATTTTTTCGTCAGCACTGCCGATTTTAGACTCAGCAGTCATAATTGCCGACTTAGCGTCAGCATAGTTTCCGTTTTTAATTGCTTTTTCAGCTGTTTTCAATTCATCTTTTTGTGCAAAAGACATTGAACCTACTAAAAGTGCCAAAGCAACAACAAATTGTTTTTTCATTTTATTAGATTTTAATTTTTTAGTGTTATAGTTATTCTTCTTCCTGTGTGGTATCAAGATTTGTGCCATCTTGCTGTGAGTCTTCTATACCAGACAAATCTTCAATTTGCTCATCTACCAATTCTTCTTCATCTTTCATGACTTTTGCAACTGCTGCAATTTCATCGGATGATTTTAGATTGATAAGTTTTACTCCTTGGGTTGCTCTACCCATAACACGTAAATCAGCAACTCCCATTCGTATTGCAATTCCCGAACGATTAATGATCATTAAATCTTCTTCGTCGGTTACATTTTTTATAGCAACAAGGCTTCCCGTTTTGCTTGTAATAGAAATGGTCTTAACACCTTTACCGCCCCTATTTGTTATTCTATAGTCATCCAAGCTAGATCTCTTACCATAACCTCTTTCTGAAACTACCAGGATATCACTAGCCATATCATCTACAGCCACCATACCAACAACTTCATCTTTATCATTTGCTAGCCTTATACCTCTAACTCCAGATGCTCCCCTACCCATTGGGCGAGTTTTAGCTTCTTCGAATCTTATAGCCTTTCCTGATTTTAGAGCCAACATCACTTGACTCTCACCAGTGGTTAATTTAGCTTCCAGCAGCTCGTCATCTTCTCTAATTGTAATAGCGTTGATTCCGTTTGCCCTAGGTCTTGAATATTGCTCTAGCGAAGTCTTTTTAACTTGACCTTTTTTGGTAGCCATTATTACATAATGACTGTTTATATATTGTTCGTCCTTTAAATCTTGGGTACATATAAAGGCTTTGACCTTATCATCTTGTTCAATATTTACAAGATTCTGGATTGCTCTTCCTTTTGAAGTTTTGCTGCCTTCCGGGATTTCATAAACCCTCATCCAGAAACATTTTCCTTTTTGGGTAAAGAACAACATATATTGATGGTTGGTACCAACAAATAGATGCTCAAGAAAGTCTTCATTACGGGTGGTTGAACCTTTTTGTCCTACTCCACCTCTATTCTGAGTTTTATATTCTGATAAAGAAGTTCTTTTGATATATCCAGCATGCGAAATCGTGATAACGACCTGTTCATCTGCAATCATATCTTCAATACTTAAATCACCACCAGCATACTCAATAACTGATCTTCTTTCGTCACCGTACTTTTCTTTTACTTCAAAAAGTTCAGTTTTAATGATTTCCATTCTTCGGTCTTTCTTATCAAGAATATCCTTTAAATCTATAATGGTTTTCATTATTTCTTCGTACTCAGAACGTAGTTTGTCTTGTTCTAGACCGGTCAACTGACGCAGTCTCATTTCGACAATTGCCTTGGCCTGAATTTCAGAAAGCTCGAATCTTTCAATCAATTTTTCCCGAGCTTCATCTGCGTTAGAAGACGCTCTAATAAGTGCGATAACTTCATCTATATTATCAGAAGCGATAATAAGTCCTTCTAAAATATGTGCGCGTTCTTCAGCTTTTCTTAATTCATAAGTGGTTCTTCTAACCACCACTTCATGACGATGCTCCACAAAATAGTGAATCAGTTCTTTCAAGTTTAACATCTTCGGTCTTCCATTTACCAATGCGATGTTATTCACGCTAAAAGAAGATTGTAGAGCAGTGTACTTATAAAGTGTATTTAGAACTATGTTTGGAATTGCATCGCGCTTAAGTACATAAACGATTCTCATTCCATTTCTATCCGATTCATCTCTAATGGTAGCAATGCCTTCGATTTTCTTATCGTTAACCAAATCGGCAGTCTTTTTGATCATGTCTGCCTTATTGACTTGGTATGGAATTTCATTAACGATGATGCATTCACGTCCTTGAACTTCTTCGATGATGGCAGTACCGCGCATCACAATTCTGCCACGTCCTGTTTTGAACGCTTCACGAACGCCATCATATCCATAAATAATACCACCGGTCGGAAAGTCAGGTGCCTTTATATGGTTGATTAGTTCATCTATTTCTATATCATTATTTTCAATGTAAGCAATGGTTCCATCTACAACCTCACTAATGTTGTGAGGTGGCATATTCGTAGCCATACCAACCGCAATACCAGAAGCACCATTTACCAATAACCCAGGAATTCGGGTTGGCAAAACAGTTGGCTCTTTTAGAGTATCGTCAAAATTTAATTTATGATCAACAGTTTCCTTGTCGATATCTGCGAGCATATCTTCGGAAATCTTCCGCATCCTTGCTTCGGTATATCTCATAGCCGCAGGGCTATCGCCATCTACAGACCCAAAGTTACCTTGTCCGTCTACCAACATATAACGTAAACTCCATTCTTGTGCCATTCTTACCATCGCATCATAAACGGATGTATCACCATGAGGATGGTATTTACCTAATACTTCACCGACAATTCTCGCTGATTTTTTGTGCGCCGTATTGGCTCTTACGCCAAGTTCATGCATACCGAATAGAACTCTTCGATGTACTGGTTTTAAACCGTCCCGTACGTCGGGTAAAGCACGTGACACAATGACTGACATTGAATAATCAATGTAAGCCGATTTCATTTCATCTTCAATATTAATCGGAATCAGTTTTTCTCCTTCTGCCATATAGAATTAATTAGATTTTTTGTAGGTTTTCAAATCTCGCTAATATAAGTCTTTTAGCGCTTTTATAGGCGTATTTACTAAGGATTTTGGGAGTTTTTATTAACAAACAGCATGGCTATCGTTTATAAAATATCTTGCATTTTCCATTTATATTTTACATTAACTTTTTGGTTTCACCCTAAGATTTTCTAAAGGGTATAATTTTTGAATTATTTATTTATATTTAATTACTTTTAAAGCAGAAAGGATTTTAATTATGGATGATAATTTTTCACCACGAGTAAAGGATGTGATTTCTTACAGCAAGGAAGAAGCTCTTCGTTTAGGTCATGATTTCATTGGGACCGAGCATTTAATGTTGGGTTTACTTCGTGATGGAAATGGAAAAGCAATAGATATTTTGAGTGCCCTAGATATCGATCTTAACCATTTAAGAAGGAAAGTCGAGATTTTAAGTCCGGCTAATCCCAATATAAGTGTAGTTTCTAATGAAAAGAAGAATTTGCACTTAACCAGACAAGCAGAAAGAGCCCTAAAGACCACGTTTTTAGAGGCGAAGTTGTTTCAAAGCACTTCCATTAATACCGCACATTTATTGTTGTGTATATTAAGAAATGAAAATGACCCCACTACCAAACTTTTAAATAAGCTGAAAGTGGATTATGATAATGTAAAAGAACAATTCAAATCGATGATAACTAAAGATGACGACTTTTTAGAAAGTCCAAAAGCAGAATCTTTTTCTGATGATGATATCAATGAAGAAGATGAAGCAAAACAAAATCCATTTGGTCAATCAACTACCAAAGGAAACAAAAAATCCAAGACACCTGTTCTAGACAACTTTGGAAGAGACTTAACTGTCCTTGCCGAAGATGGTAAATTAGACCCAGTGGTCGGACGTGAGAAAGAGATACAAAGAGTTTCACAAATTTTAAGCAGACGTAAGAAAAACAATCCGCTTTTAATCGGTGAGCCAGGAGTTGGTAAATCGGCGATTGCTGAAGGTTTAGCTCTGCGAATAGTTAAGAGGAAAGTTTCAAGGATTCTATTCAACAAAAGGGTCGTGACCTTAGATTTAGCAAGCTTGGTTGCAGGTACTAAATATAGAGGCCAATTCGAAGAACGGATGAAGGCGGTAATGAACGAGCTAGAAAAGAATGATGATATAATCTTGTTTATAGATGAAATTCACACCATTGTTGGTGCTGGTGGTGCAACCGGAAGCTTAGATGCTTCAAATATGTTTAAGCCTGCACTAGCCAGAGGTGAGATACAATGTATTGGAGCTACTACATTAGATGAATACAGACAGTATATAGAAAAGGACGGTGCTTTAGAAAGAAGGTTTCAAAAAGTTATTGTTGAACCGACAACGGTCGAAGAAACTATTGAGATTCTTAATAATATTAAAGACCGCTACGAAGAACACCATAATGTCGATTATACCGATGAAGCTATTCTAGCTTGCGTTAAATTGACAAATAGATATATGACTGAAAGATTCTTACCAGACAAGGCAATTGATGCGTTGGATGAGGCGGGTTCTAGGGTTCATATCACTAATATCGAAGTTCCAAAACAGATTTTGGAATTAGAGCGTCAATTGGAAGAGGTTCGTGAAACTAAAAATACGGTTGTTAAGAAACAGAAATATGAAGAAGCGGCAAAATTAAGGGACGACGAGAAACGTATCGAAAAGGACTTAGCATTGGCCCAAGAGAAATGGGAAGAAGAGACCAAGTTACACCGAGAAATTGTGACGGCAGATAATGTTGCTGATGTTGTTTCTATGATGACGGGCGTACCTGTTAATCGTATCGCTCAAACTGAAAGCAATAAACTTGCGAAATTACCAGAACTTATAAAAGGAAAAGTAATTGGACAAGATGAAGCAGTTAATAAAGTAGTTAAGGCTATTCAGAGAAACAGAGCAGGACTTAAAGAACCAAATAAACCAATTGGGTCATTTATCTTCTTAGGACAAACTGGAGTAGGTAAAACTCAACTGGCCAAAATCCTTGCTAAGGAATTATTCGATAGTGAAGATGCTTTGGTAAGAATAGACATGAGTGAGTACATGGAGAAATTTGCTGTTTCTAGATTAATTGGAGCACCTCCAGGATACGTTGGTTATGAAGAAGGCGGACAGTTAACTGAGAAGATTAGACGTAAACCATATGCCGTTATATTATTAGATGAAATAGAGAAAGCACATCCAGATGTGTTTAATATGATGCTTCAGGTTCTAGATGATGGATATTTAACTGATAGTTTAGGTCGTAAGATAGATTTCCGGAACACCATCATTATCATGACATCTAACATTGGAGCTCGTAAATTAAAAGACTTTGGTCAAGGTGTTGGTTTCGGAACTTCAGCAAAAGAAGCTCAAGCAAGTGATAACTCTAGAAGTATCATTGAAAATGCACTTAAGAAAGCATTTGCCCCTGAATTCCTTAATAGAATAGATGATGTTATGGTCTTTAACACTCTAGATAGAAATGACATCAATAAGATAATTGATATTGAGCTAGAGAAACTCGTAGAACGCATAAATGATTTAGGTTACCAACTACAGTTGAGCGATAAGGCTAAGGATTATATTGCCGACAAGGGATTTGACCAGCAATATGGAGCTAGGCCTTTAAAGCGTGCCATCCAAAAATATATAGAAGATGCCTTGGCTGAAGAAATTATTACTTCTAAGGTTAAGGAAGGCGACACCATTGTTATGGAGTTAGATGAAGAATCTAATGAATTGTCGGTCAAGATTGAACATTCGGAATCAGAAACAAAATCCTAATTCACGCATTTTTATATTATAAAAAAACCTCCCAAAAGGAGGTTTTTTTTTTAGATATATATTTTATAAGTACATTTAGATATGACGGATGTACTTCATTTTGATTTTTGCAAGGTTCATATCTACGATAAGTATATTGTTGTTATCATGAATCAGGGTATAAATTTAGATACCATTCATAATAACGTTTTGCTTAATATAGTAGATACCTATTTCAAAAATAAATCATTCGTCTATATTACACATAGATTAAATTCTTATTCGGTGGATCCGGCAATCTATAAAGAGACGTCCAAAATTGACACACTTGCCGGCTTTGCCGTAGTAACAAAAGATTATAAAGCTAAAGGCACTGCAGAAATAGAACGCATGTTCTTTAATAAGCCATTCGAGATTTTCGATGAACTGCAAGAAGCTGTCGACTGGGCAGATAAAATTCTCAAATAACCAACTTCCTATTTCTTCATTCAGCTTATAATTTATAAGAAGGCGGCATTGCAATTAATGCCTCATCTCATAGATTCGCATAACTGATCTATCCACTACATTCGTTTTAATATCTTCTGATTGCAGATAAGGCAATCAGATTTTCTTCACATAACTTCCAAATACAAGTTTCATTTTTGAATCTGAATTGTATAAAACCAAGGTTAATTCCGATACAGTGTTTTAGTCACAGTGAGTATCATACTTCATTTTTATTAAGTCCGAAGTTAGATTTATGATCTCGCTGGGTTAATTACAATCTGATATTTGATAATCTTAAACAATGACACATGACTTATTGCCAATAAAAAAAGGGTAGCTAAAACAGCTACCCTTTTATTTATCACTTAGGATTTACTCCTAATTATCTGCTTCTATCAGATTTTACAATCTTCTTAGTTACAGTACCATTCTGTGTTTTAACCTGAACTAATAACATTTGGTCAGCAACATTAGACAAGTCAAATTTAACTTTGTCTTTTGCACCTACCTTGTGGTATAAGTTAGATCTCTTCATAATTAAAGCACCTTTAGTGTCATAGATTTCAATCGATACCGGAGTATTGAAGTTGAAGTCGTATGCAATAGTTACTTCATTACTAAAAGGAACAGGATAAGCACTTATCGACAGACCATTAGATTCGGCAGCGATAGTTGGAACATTGTCACAGCTAACATTTATTATTTGAGTAGTTGTTGCAGTATTACGACCACAATCAGTTGCTCTATAAGTTCTTGTTAGTGTATAAGCACCATTCTCACCATCAACTCTCTGTTCATTATCAAGAACTACAGTTAAGCCTAGAGATTCAGCACAATTATCATCAACATTAAGTAATGCTAACTGACTTGCAACAGTAGGAACATCCTCTGTACAATCAAGTTCTAGAACTTGAAGATCAGTTGGTACACTAATCGTTGGAGCAACTTTATCCATTCTCCAGATATACGTCACAGTTACAGGAGCAGCTCCGTTAAGACAAACGTCTTGAGCATTAGCTGTATAAGTGAACTCACATACAATACAACCACCTTCATTATATTCTGTAATCGCTTCATCAGGAGTAATGATAGGTGTAATATCTGTAGTACAGTTATCAGTTACTTCAAATGAAGGGTACATGTTTGCAATTACGAAATTGTAGTTACAATCTAACTCAATGATAGACTCTTCAGTAGTAATAATTGGTGCTACAGTGTCTGCAATTGTATATGTAAACACATAGTCATCAGAATTACCTGCACAATCAGTATATGTAAATGTATATACGATAGTACCTGAACATCCATTAAAGTTTGAATCATTTCTCACAACAGTAGGAGTAATTTCTACACCACATGCATCATAAACTGTTGGACCCATCGGCTCTATTGCATCATCTCCACACAGTAAAGCTGCACTACCATCCGTGCCAGCATCTGGTCCGTTAGTAATTTCAACATTGTAAGTGTAAACCCATTCAGCATTGTTTCCAGCGCAATCCACATAAGAATATGTGTAAGTAATTGTTCCTTCACAGCCTTCGTAAGTACCACCCCTAACTGGTCCTGATGGAGTTATAACCTCATTACAAGCGTTATATACAACAGGCATCGTTGGAGCAATTGCAGCAGCTTCACATTCTACAGTCATGCTATCATCTTCTGGAGCTTCGAAAGCTGCAGGAGGATTAACAACAAATATTGCAGTAAAGTCAGTTTGTGCGTAGCATAAATCTGTAACTCTATATGTTAAAGTTATAGAACCACCACATGAGATATCAGCAGGTAATGTTGATTCACCAACAAACACTCCTGTTGGGTTACAACCACCACTCTGAACTCCAAATAGACTCTTGAAGAAATCAAATTCTGCTTGAAGATTATCACAAGCTTCTACAGTTACCATACCTGCTGTTTTAACAACCACGGCTGCTGGAGGAGTAACAGTAAATATTGCAGTATCAGTTTTGGTTTCACAACCATTAGATACAGAATAGTTAATTGTTACAGAACCACCATCACATAATACTGGGATTGTATAATCATCAGTTATAGTTTCTGTGATAGTACAAGTTCCTTCGAAAGCATAAGTGAATGAGTCATAGAAAGCCATGAAAGCAGAATTAAGTGCATCTTGGTCTTCATAATCACATGCATCAACTGTTAAGTTAGCTACATCAGAAATGCTGATAGAAGTTGCTGCAGGAACTGTAAACACAGCTACCTCTGATCCACCCTCGTAACATTTGTCAGTTACGTTGTAAACCACTTCAACTCTTCCACCAGTACATGCGTCCGGAGCAGTGTAACCTGTCAGGTCGCTACCCATTGGGGAACATCCACCGCTTACACCGAAGCTAGCTAGGAACGTTGCGAACTGTGCATCTACCTCTGCCTGTGTATCACATGCATCAGCAGTATAATCAGCAACAGTTGCTATTACAACGGCATCTGCCGGAGTGATAGTAAAGGTAGCTTTGTAATCCTTGTTCTCGAAACAGTTATTTCTAACTTGGAAGTTAACCATTACTGATCCACCACATAGGTTAGGAAGAACTGGAGTGGTCTCGAAAGAACCGCTTGCTCCACAATCTCCGCTGTATGAGAACGCATTGATGAAAGCTTCAAACTGTGCTTCGATATCGCTATCACATGCACTAGCAGTTGCATTTCCAGGGAAAGAAACTGTAGGTTGAACAGCTGCAGGAACCATAAAGGTCGCTGACTCTGATCCACCATCGTAGCACTTATCTGTAACGTTGTAAACAACAGTTACGCTTCCACCTGTACATGCATCCGGTGCACTGTACTCAGCAGCGAAGTTTCCGTCAGGAGAACATCCACCACTAACACCAAAGCTAGATAGGAACGTTGCGAACTGTGCATCTACTTCATCTTGTGTATCACATGCAGTAGTAGTATAATCATCTACCATTGCTATAACAACAGCTGGTGCTGGAGTGATAGTAAAGGTAGCTTTGTACTCTTTAGTTTCAAAACACTTGTCAGTAACACTGTATACAAGTTCTTGTGAACCTCCACAAAGGATATCATCTGACAATGTGCTTGGACCTACCCATTCTGCAGTAGGTGCACAACCTGAATCTGCATCAAGACTAAAATCTGCCTTGAATATATCGAATGCAGTTTGAACATCGTCACATGCACTAATAGACATACTAGATGGGAAATCAACATCTACAGCTGGTGCAGGGGTGATCGTAAAGGTAGCAGAGTAGTCACCTGAAAAGCACTTATCTTCAACACTATAGTCTACGGTAACTGAACCTCCACATAATTCAGGCATAACTGGAGTAGAATCGAAAGAACCTACGACAGCACATCCACCGTTTGCAGTGAAGCCAGATACGAATAAATCGAACTGAGCTTGTATGTCCATATCACAAGCACTAACTGTAACGTTATCTGGGGTATTTACAACCACCGGAGGAACTGGTCGTACGATAAATACACGGAAAACTGTTGCTGTAGTACAGCCGTCTGTTGCAGTATAAGTTACCTGTACGTTTCCACCTGTACAATAATCGATATCTGTTGGTGGAGTATTCGTAAATCTACCAACCGCATTACATCCATCATTATTAGGATCAACCATGAATGAATTTATCCATTCCGTATAAGCAGCAGTTAAAGCAGCTTGATCAGCAAATTTACAACTAGTTCTATTTCTGATATTCTCAGGAGCTAAAACCATAACATCTTCTGCCTTATCAACCTTAAATGTAGCTGTAACTGTATCATTAGTACAGTTGTCTGCAGCAGTATATGTCAGTGTAATATTTGTATCTGAACAAAAATCCACACTAGTAGGGGGGGTACCTCAAAGCTTCCGACCGCACCACACCCATCTTCGTTCACCATAAAGGCCGCAACGAAAGCATTATATGCATTGGTTAAAGCATCTTGGTCTGCATAATCACAAACTGAAGCTTGAACATCCGCAGGACCTACCACATCCACAGCTTGTGCTGGAGTGATAGTAAAGGTAGCTCTGTAATCCTTGTCCTCGATACAGTTAGCTCTTACTTGGTAGTTAACAACTACTGATCCACCACATAGGTTAGGAAGGACTGGAGTGGTCTCGAAAGAAACGCTCGCGTCACAACCTCCTGTAGATGTGAAACCATTTACGAAAGCCTCGAACTGTGCTTCGATATCACTATCGCATGCACTAACAGTTTTGCTCTCTGGGAAAGTTACGGTTGGAAGTTCTGTAGCAGGAACCATGAAGGTCGCTGACTCTGATCCACCATCGTAGCACTTATCTGTAACGTTGTAAACAACAGTTACACTTCCACCTGCACATGCATCCGGTGCGCTGTAATCGGCTGCGAAGTTTCCATCTGGGGAACATCCACCGCTTACGCTGAACCTGGTTAGGAACGTTGCGAACTGTGCATCTACCTCTGCCTGTGTATCACATGCATCAGCAGTATAGTCGTCCACCATTGCTATAACAACAGCTGGTGCTGGAGTGATAGTAAAGGTAGCAGTGTAATCCTTGTCCTCGATACAGTTAGCTCTTACTTGGTAGTTAACAACTACTGATCCACCACATAGGTTAGGAATAACTGGAGTAGTTTCGAAATAAACGCTCGTGTCACAACCTCCTGTAGAAGTGAAAGCATTTACGAAAGCCTCGAACTGTGCTTCGATATCACTATCACAAGCGCTAACAGTTTTGCTGCTCGGGAAAGTCACGTTTGGAAGTTCTGTAGCAGGTACGGTAAAGACAGCTGTCTCCGTTCCGCCAGCGTAACATTTGTCAGTTACGTTGTAAACCACTTCAACTCTTCCACCAGCACATGCGTCCGGTGCAGTGTAATCAGCTGCGAAGTTTCCATCAGGAGAACATCCTCCGCTTACGCCGAAGCTAGCTAGGAACGTTGCGAACTGTGCATCTACCTCTGCCTGTGTATCACATGCGTCAGCAGTATAGTCAGCAACCGGTGCTATAACAACAGCTGGTGCTGGTGTGATAGTAAAGGTGGCAGTGTAATCCTTGTCTTCGATACAGTTAGCTCTTACTTGGTAGTTCAGCGTAACTGATCCACCACATAGGTTAGGAAGGACTGGAGTGGTCTCGAAAGAAACGCTCGCGTCACAACCTCCTGTAGAAGTGAAAGCATTTACGAAAGCCTCGAACTGTGCTTCGATATCACTATCACAAGCGCTAACAGTTTTGCTGCTCGGGAAAGTCACGTTTGGAAGTTCTGTAGCAGGTACGGTAAAGACACCTGTCTCCGTTCCGCCAGGGTAACATTTGTCCGTTACGTTGTAAACCACTTCAACTCTTCCACCATTACATGCGTCCGGTGCAGTGTAACCTGTAAGGTCGCTTCCCATCGGGGAACATCCACCGCTTACGCCGAAGCTAGCTAGGAACGTTGCGAACTGTGCATCTACCTCTGCCTGTGTATCACATGCGTCAGCAGTATAGTCAGCAACCGGTGCTATAACAACAGCTGGTGCTGGTGTGATAGTAAAGGTAGCAGTGTAATCCTTGTCTTCGATACAGTTGGCCGAAACTTGGTAGTTCAGCGTAACTGATCCACCACATAGGTTAGGAAGGACTGGAGTAGTTTCGAAAGAAACGCTCGCGTCACAACCTCCTGTAGAAGTGAAAGCATTTACGAAAGCCTCGAACTGTGCTTCGATATCACTATCACAAGCGCTGACAGTTTTGCTCTCTGGGAAAGTCACGTTTGGAAGTTCTGTAGCAGGTACTGTAAAGACAGCAGTCTCAGATCCGCCATCGTAACATTTGTCAGTTACGTTGTAAACCACTTCAACTCTTCCACCAGCACATGCGTCCGGTGCAGTGTAATCAACAGCGAAGTTGCCATCAGGAGAACATCCACCGCTTACGCCGAAGCTAGCTAGGAACGTTGCGAACTGTGCATCTACCTCTGCCTGTGTATCACATGCGTCAGCAGTATAGTCAGCAACAGGTGCTATAACAACAGCTGGTGCTGGAGTGATAGTAAAGGTAGCAGTGTATTTTTTGTTCTCGATACAGTTAGCACTGACCAAGTAGTTAACAACTACTGATCCACCACATAGGTTAGGAATAACTGGAGTAGTTTCGAAAGAAACGCTCGTGTCACAACCTCCTGTAGAAGTGAAAGCATTTACGAAAGCTTGAAATTGTGCTTCGATATCACTATCACAAGCGCTGACAGTTTTGCTCTCTGGGAAAGTCACGTTTGGAAGTTCTGTAGCAGGTACTGTAAAGACAGCAGTCTCAGATCCGCCAGCGTAACATTTGTCAGTTACGTTGTAAACCACTTCAACTCTTCCACCAGCACATGCGTCCGGTGCACTGTAATCAACAGCGAAGTTGCCATCAGGAGAACATCCACCGCTTACGCCGAAGCTAGCTAGGAACGTTGCGAACTGTGCATCTACCTCTGCCTGTGTATCACATGCGTCAGCAGTATAGTCAGCAACCGGTGCTATAACAACAGCTGGTGCTGGAGTGATAGTAAAGGTAGCTTTGTAATCTTTGGTTTCGAAACATTTATCAGAGACCCTGTAGACTAGCTCGATTGAACCTCCACAAAGGATATCATTTGATAAGGTGCTTGGTCCTACCCATTCTGCAGTAGGTGCACATCCTGAATCAACATCAAGACTAAAATCGGCCTTGAAAATATCGAATGCAGCCTGTACATCAGCACATGCGTTAACCTGCATACTAGATGGGAAATCAACGTCAACAGCTGGTGCTGGCGTAATGGTAAACGTTGCAGAAACTGAACCAGTAGCGTCACAAACGCCTGTAGCATTATAAACTACAGTAACTGTTCCGCCGCAAGCATTAGGAGCTGCATAAGTTTCAGCAAACATCCCAGTTCCATTGGTAACACCAAATGAATTTAAGAAATCAGTGAAATCTTGAGCAGTATATACACAAGCATTGATTTCTACATCGGCGACTGGGTTAAATTCTAATACTGGTATAGGTAAAACATTTATAATTATGGTTGCAGTTGTGTCATTACCACAAGCATCCACAACAGTAAATGTATATTCAATTACATAACCTGAATCATCAGTATTAGGAGTAGTATCTTCATCAATTAGAGTAATCATTAATTCACCTTCACAGTTCTCAATGACTTTACCTCTAATCATCTCTATTAACTCTTCTGTATTAGGAATAGATGGAACCTCTTCACATAAAACGTCAATAATGATTGGCTCAACTATTGGATCAGTTTTATCCATTTTCCAAATATAAGTAACAGTAACAGGCGTAGCCTCATTACCACAAGCATCTGTAACAGTTCCTGTGTAAACTAATTCACAAGTAATGCAAGGATTTTCTGGAGTACCAGAGTTATACTCAACTATACTTGGAGCTTTCACAACAGTTACAGGTCCATTGTAACAATTATCAGTTACGGTAAAGATTGGTGTTGGTATATCTCCAACTATTGTATTACATGGTAATTCAATAATCTCATTTTCCACGGAAATAACAGGAGCTTCATCATCACCAATTACTGTAAAAGTTGCAGAACAAGTTTCAACTTGATTATCACAACCGGTTACTTGGTAATTAAAAGTGAAAACTTTACCATCGCACTGTGCGTCTGCTGGAAAAGCAGGAAAATCTTCAATATTACTTGATGCTATTTCACCACCACCTGTAAATGAAAAACCAGCTTTGAAATTATCAAAAGCTGTCATTACTTCTGCAGCAGTAGCACAAACAGGAACAGTTACGTCGGTTGGGCAAGTGATTGCCAAATCTTCGCAAATTTCTGAAGGTAGAACTTCACATTCTTTTACTTTAAAGTTTACAGTTCCATTGCTTAAACCATCATATATAAATGCTATATAGTATAGGTTTAGTTCTCCAGGAACTGCTGTTGGGTCAGAAAATGTTTCATACTGATTATCAGATGAACAACCTACATAGGTCAGTTCATCTAAAAGAGTAGTTGAAATATCTTCGTTTACTCCAGGACATACTCCATCAAATTCTTCGATAAATTGAACGTTATCTTCTTTGTGGAAAATTGCAAATGCTTTAAAGTTGTTGTTTCCAACACCTTGAACTTTAAATGCATTAACTCCTTCTGGAGTGTAGAACTTAATCCATTCAACATATTGTTCTCCGTTATAGCAAGGTGTAGTTTCTTCAAAAAGTGTTCTTGAAGAGATTTTTATCTCTGCTCCTACGGAAATGTTTATACCACAGCCATCGGTATCGGCAGCAGTTGTACAATTAATAACTCCATCATCGACGGCGCTACTATTAGATTGGTAAAGCTTAGCCTTACAAATCTGTGGTCCAAAAGACCCAGGGACAGCGTCGCAAGTGCTCTGCTGTTGGGCGAAAGTTTCATTGATGGAAGTTCCAAAGAAAAATAGCATAAACATCATTAAGACGCTTACACTCTTTAGACCTCCCAACATAGGTTTGGTCGGCATCAATCTAGTAAAACGATTGCTGCAACAACCAATCAGATTAAATTGGGTAAAGTTGTGCATTGACATAACATTGGGTTTAAATTAATTCAAAAATTTAGTTAAACGGGGAACCGTCTACACAACATCGGGCAGAATAAGAATATAAGGTAGCATTTGGGACGCTAACTTGTAAATAGACCAATTCAAAACATGCATTAAGCATGGCTAGAATAATCTATAAAACAATTCAATAAGGTTGCTAAAAATCAATTGTTATGCTATTAAACAATCTTTGGAAAGTTTGGAATTTTGGTCTAATCAGGACCTCCATTCATAATCAAAAACGGATTAGGTTTTCCATTTTCTTACATCAAAAGTATATTTTACTTGAGTTACTGCCAAACATTTTTTGTATTATTTTTAACAATAAACACTTGGACTTTTATTTGTGCATTTAGTCGAACAAGACCGCATTTTCTATGCAAAAATCATCGATAAACCGCTCCGACTTATTAACATATTTAAACATTACCTCATCGTTAGAGATAAATGCAATATCCCTTCGAAATGCAGTCATTAACTTTTCGATGAACGGAGATGATTTTTTTGGCTTCCGGAATTCTAAAGCTTGAAATGCTACCAATATTTCGATAGCTAAAATCTTTTTCACGTTTCCGATTAGTTGAAAACTTTGGGTTGCGGAATTCGCCCCCATACTCACATGGTCTTCTTGTCCGTTGGAAGATACAATAGAGTCAATACTTGCCGGTGTAGCAAGCTGTTTGTTAGCGCTGACGATACTTGCAGCAGTATATTGAGGAATCATGAATCCCGAGTTTAATCCTGGATTATCCACCAAAAATTCTGGCAGGTTCCTTAAACCAGATACAAGCTGAAATATTCTGCGTTCAGAGATATTCCCTAACTCTGCCATCGCAATTTTCAAAAAATCTAGCACAAGCGCCAATGGTTGACCATGAAAATTTCCTCCTGAAATAATCTTGTTTTCTTTAATAAAAATGTTCGGGTTATCCGTTACCGAATTGATCTCTGTAATGAAGACCTTTTCTACATGTTTAAGAGTGTCTTTTGTTGCTCCGTGAACTTGAGGCATGCATCTAAAAGAATATGGATCTTGAACATGTTTCTTATGTTGTTTAATCAGCTCACTTTCCCCTAGGAATTCTCTTACCCTCTCAGCTGTTTTTAACTGCCCGTTATGAGGACGGATTAAATGCACGATTTCATCAAAAGGCTCAATTCTACCATCAAAAGCGTCTAAAGAAATAGCTCCTATTAAGTCGGCAAAATAGGAAAGTTTGTATGATGCCAACAAACCAAAAATACCATAGGCACTCATAAATTGAGTTCCGTTTAATAACGCTAAACCTTCTTTTTGTTGAAGTTTTATCGGTTTCCAATTCATCTTCAACAATACTTCATCTGAATGCAAGATTTCTCCTTTAAAACGTACCTCCCCCTCTCCTATTAAAGGAAGACTGAGATGTGCCAATGGCGCCAAATCACCTGAAGCTCCTAAAGAACCTAGAGTGTAGACAATCGGTAAAATACCTTCATTAAAAAATTCAACCAGACGTTTAACCGTCGAAACTTGAACGCCACTGTACCCATAGCTAAGAGACTGAATTTTCAGCAACAACATTAACTTTACAATAGTATCCGGAACAATTTCACCAACTCCACATGCGTGCGATTTGACTAAATTTTCCTGAAGCTGAGACAGATTTTCATTGCTTATCTTTACATTATGAAGTGAGCCAAAACCTGTATTTATCCCGTATACCGGCTCAGTAGTATTTTTCATCTTATCGATAAGAAAATTATATGATGCATCTATTTTGCTGATTGAATTATCAGAAAGTTGCAATTTCATATCGTTCTCTAGAATATCTTTTATCTGAGAAAGTGTTAACCTCTGGTCGGCAATTTCGTGGATGTTCGTCATTATAGTTATTAGTTGATCAAAATTCAGTATTCATAGTGTCCTTTCCAACAAATGTTAATAATTAATAAAAATACATGCGCTATATTGTCAATCCACTATTTTTGAAAAAATTTAAATAATTAAATATGAATAGATTATATTTTTTGGTCCTTCTAGTCGGCCTTATGTCATGCGAAAAGGAGAAAAAGGTCGATTACGCCATTCTATCTGGTAGCATTTCGAATCCTTCTGCTGAATCCATAACATTATATAAAGGACAAGAAAAACTAACCGAAATAAATCTAGATGATCAGGGAAAATTTTCTGATACCATAAGAAATGTTTCTCCAGGATTCCTAACCCTGGCTCACGGAAGAGAAAATACATCTTTATATGTTGCGCCCGGTCATAATTTAAATTTATCCCTAGATACCCAACAATTTGATGAGAGCATTTCTTATTCTGGTGAAGGCTCTACAGCAAACAATTATTTGGCTAAGAAATATTTAAAAAATGAAGAGCTTTCACAAAATCAATCCGAAATGTTTAAAATGCAAGAGGATAGCTTTTATAATAGAGCAGGTGAAATTAAGCAACAATTTACCTCCTTGCTGAATGATAGTGAGAATATAGATGAAGACTTCATAGCTCTTGAAAAAAAGAATATTGAATATGAATACTTGGCGTATCTTCAAAACTATCCAACGTACCACGCCTACTACGCACAGAAACCTGATTTTAAAGCTTCTGAAGGATTTTTAGACCCGTTAGAAAATTTGGATTATACAAATGACTACGATTATGAAAATATTGGTAACTACAGACAATTGGTTTTAAATCATTATAATAAGATGATCCATGATAGCGAAAATCTTAATTCCACATTTCAAGAAGTGAACAAAACAGCTTCTCAACAAGTTAAGGACGACTTATCACAAAATCTAGCTTATGAGATTAATCCTAATAATGAGCATAACGAAGATTATTTAAATGGAATTACTTCGTTGTCTTCTGATCAAAAGCTAAAGGATATAATTAAAGTTAAATATGATAAAGTCCAACAATTAACTAAAGGAAAGCCATCACCAATCTTTACCGATTATGAAAATCACAAAGGTGGTAGCACCTCATTGACTGACCTAAAAGGCAAATACGTTTACGTAGATGTTTGGGCTACTTGGTGCGGACCTTGTAAAGTTGAAATTCCTTATCTAAAGGAAGTAGAAAAACAGTATCATGGTAAGAACATTGTTTTTGTTAGTACCTCAATCGATAAAGCAGACGACCATAATACTTGGGTGCAAATGGTTAAGGACAAGGAATTAGGTGGAATGCAACTGATGGCAGATAATGACTGGAATTCTAAGTTTGTTACTGACTATGCCATTGAGGGTATTCCGAGATTTATCCTAATCGATCCAAATGGAAATATTGTAACGGCTGACGCTCCCCGACCTTCCAATCCAGAATTGGTTGCAATGTTTGAGTCACTAGACATATAACTTATAACTTATTATAGAAAAATGCTCTTAGAAATCTAAGAGCATTTTTTTTATTCTTCTTCGTCTCCTTTTCGAGAAGTCTTTTTATCCGGCTCTGGTTGTTTAAATAAGTCTAAATAGGCCTTACCTAATCCGTTGATAACATCGGTTGCAATCATGCTTTGATAGGATGTTGATTCTACAACCAAATCTGCTGATTTCCCGTGTAGAAATACGCCAAATATGGCCGAATGAAGTGCTTCATAACCTTGGGCCAGAAATCCGGTTATGATGCCAGTAAGCACATCACCTGTTCCTCCGGTTGCCAATCCTTGATTACCAGTTGTATTGATATACAGTTTATCTGTAGTTGCTGTAATGGTGTTTGCTCCTTTTAAGACGATAATAACCTTATACTTTTTCGCAAAGGCCCTCGTCTTTTTTAATTTTTCAAAATCATCCTTCCATTTTCCGATTAACCGTTCTAATTCTTTTGGATGCGGCGTAAGAATCGTATCCTTTGGAAGGAGCTTTAACATCGCTTTGTTTTTGGAAAGAATGTTAAGCGCATCTGCATCGATAACCATAGGTTTTTTATTGATTTTGATGAAAGCTTCGAATGCATCAACCGTAATCTTATCTGTTCCTAATCCAGGTCCAATTCCAACGCAAGAATATTCCAACTTGACGTTTATTTTACTGATGAGCTTTTCAGCTTTATCTGTCAAAACCATCACTTCTGGTATCGCAGTCTGTAATATGGAATATCCTACCGAAGGAACATAAGCGGTCACCAATCCTGCTCCAGTTCTTAAAGCTGCCTTCGAAGCCAATATCATGGCTCCCATTTTTCCATAGCTCCCTCCAATAATCAACGCATGACCATACGTGCCTTTATGGCTAAAGCGCTCTCGTGGCTTATATAAAGGTAGAACTTCATATTTACCGATCAGTTCTGCAATAGTTTCTGTATTCTTAATGTATTCTGAATCTATACCGATATCCAAAACTTCCCACTGACCAGTGAACTTTGCGGTTTGTGGTAGGAAGAAAACAATCTTCGGAGATTGAAAACTTAGGGTGTGGTCGGCCCATACTACTGCATCATCGTTAACGGGAATTTCATCTTCACATAGACCTGAAGGAATATCTACTGAAAGTGTATAAGCTTCAGATTTTTTTAAATGTTTGAATAATTCTATCACCCAGTCATCTGGCGGACGATTAAGACCAATCCCAAAAATAGCATCAATTATAATATCAGTTTCACCAATAACCGGAAGGTCTTCGGCATTGCTCATGAGCTCTGGCCAATTTTTGGTAGTATTTTTTAATCGTTCATAATTGATCAAAAAATCCTTGGATCGTTTATCACTATAATTAACGATATAGGTATAAACATTATAACCATGATTTATAAGATGTCTAGAAATAACCAGACCATCTCCCCCATTATTGCCAATTCCACAGAATACATGTATGGGCACTTGGGCTCCCTGCATCCTGCTATGTATCCAATCAAAAATGTGAGTGCCAGCTCGTTCCATAAGTTCGGTAGAACTTATTTGTTGCTTTTCGGCAGTTATTTTATCTCCTTCATATATTTGGTCTTGAGAAAATATCTTCATATTGACAGTTTGTAATTATGGAATTCTTAGAAATAATTATATACGCTGAAAAAAAAACCGTTAAAATATATGCAATTAAGAAATCTTTAAATTGGCTCCCACAGTTTTTTAATCACAGTAAAAATAATACTTTTGGATAGTTTCGCCCAGAAGCAGTAATCTAATCAACAACAAATAATCACGTAAACTATTTAAATGAAAGTTTTAAAATTTGGCGGGACCTCTGTCGGTTCAATTGAGAACATTAATAAGGTGATTTCGATATTAGAAGAATACGCAAATAACAGCAAAATCATTTGCGTTGTTTCTGCGGTTGGTGGTATTACCGATAAATTGTTAGCTGTCGGAAGTTTGGCAAAGAACAAGGACGAAGCCTACAAAACTAAACTGAAAGAGATTAAAAGTATTCATCTTGAAATTTTAAATGGTTTAATTACAAATCCAACTAATGAAGTGGTTGAAAAACTAAATTATAAGTTAGATCACCTTGAAAGTCTTTTGGATGGAATTTTTCTAATTAATGAACTATCTCCAAAAACATCAGATAAGTTGGTAAGTTTCGGAGAACTGATTTCGTCCTTTATAATTGCCGAAACTATGAAATCTCGTGGTTTGGATGCGGTTAGAAAAAATTCGCAAGAATTGATTGTAACGAATTCAGAATTTACCAATGCCTCCGTTCAATATACTGAGACTTACGAAAATCTGGCTTCTTATTTTGATTCTGCCAAACAGAGCATGACGATTATGCCTGGTTTCGTTGCTAAATCAAAATCTGGAGAAATCACCACTTTAGGAAGAGGTGGTTCGGATTTTACTGCTGCACTCATTGCGGCCGCCCTTAATGTTGAAGAATTGGAAATCTGGACGGACGTTAGCGGAATGTATACCACGAATCCAAAAATAGTGAAACAGGCATTTCCTATAAAAAATCTTTCATATCAAGAGGCGATGGAACTTTCACATTTTGGAGCAAAAGTGCTATTTCCACCCACTGTTCAACCAGTATTAAATAAAAATATACCAATTAGAATCAAGAATACCTTGAAGCCGCAGGAAGAAGGAACAACAATCGGAAAACAGATTTCAGATTATCCAAAGTATCCGGTTAAAGGAATTAGTAACATCAATAATATCGCCCTCCTAACTTTACAAGGGACAGGTATGGTAGGTATTCCAGGTTTTTCTAAGCGACTTTTTGAAACCTTGGCGAATGAGAAAATCAACATTATCTTGATTACACAAGCTTCATCTGAGCATTCAATCTGTTTTGGTATCAATGAAAATGATGCCGAAAAAGCCAAGATCGGTATCGACCGACAATTCGATAACGAAATTTCACTTTATAAAATTGATCCAATTATCGTAGAAACCGATCTTTCGATTATTGCACTTATTGGAGATAATATGAAGAACCATCAAGGCATTAGCGGTAGAATGTTTAGTACCTTGGGAAAAAACAACATTAATATTAGAGCAATCGCACAAGGAGCGTCAGAGAAAAATATATCAGCAGTCATCGCCCAATCAGATGTTAAGAAAGCGTTGAATTCTCTTCACGAACGTTTCTTCGAAATCAAGACCAAACAGCTCAATCTTTTTATAACTGGTGTTGGTAATGTGGGCGAACGACTCATCGAACAGATTAAGAACCAACGAAATCATTTAAAGAAAAGTTTAAAGATCAATGTTCGTATCGTTGGACTTTCCAACAGTCGAAAAATGTATTTTGATGATGACGGCATCGACCTTTCAAAATGGAAAGAATTATTGAATGAAGGAGAAACAGCTTCACTTTCTGGTTTTCATAAAAAAGTAAAAGAACTGAATTTAAGGAATAGCATTTTTGTGGACATTACCGCGAACAAGGAAGTATCACAATTATATGCCAGCTACTTAAAAGAAAGTATAGCAGTGGTTGCTTGTAACAAGATTGCCTGCTCTTCGGCCTATGAAAACTATAAAAAGCTGAAAGATTATTCAAGTGATTACAACGCTCCATTTTTGTTCGAAACAAATGTTGGTGCCGGTCTTCCGGTTATCGATACTTTGATGAACCTTATTAATTCTGGAGACAACATTAATAAGATACAGGCAGTTCTATCGGGTAGTCTAAATTTCGTTTTTAATAACTTTAGTGATACTTCCAAATTTCATGATGTGGTTAAGCAAGCCCAAAAAGAGAGTTATACCGAACCAGATCCGCGCATAGATTTAAGCGGTGTTGATGTTGCCAGAAAGATATTAATCTTGGCCCGCGAAAGTGGAATGGAAATGGAGTTAGAAGATATTACCAATGATTCCTTTTTAACTGCTCAAAATCTTGCCGCCGATAGCGTTGACGATTTTTATGAAAGTTTAATAAAGGAAGAAAAGCATTTTCAAGATTTATATGCATCTGCTTCCAAAAATAACAGCCGACTCAAATACGTGGCGGAACTTAAAGATGGAAAAGCAAATGTTGGTCTTAAGGAAATCCCGCAAGGCCATCCGTTTTATAATCTTGAAGGAAAAGATAACATCGTAATGTTTTATACCGATCGCTATCCTGAGCAGCCATTGATAATTAAAGGCGCTGGCGCTGGCGCAGATGTTACTGCTTCTGGTCTTTTCGCCGATATCATTAGAATAGGAAATAAATAAATTGATTTGCAGAACGAGATAAGTATTTTTTGCCCAGCCACCGTTGCCAACGTTTCATGCGGTTATGATGTTCTAGGGTTTTGTTTGGACGGGATTGGCGATATTATGAAAGTCACTAAAAAGGAGAAACCGGGAATTACGATTGAGCATCACGATAAATTCAATATTAATACCAATCCTTATCAAAACGTTGCCGGAATTTCTGCAATGGCAATGTTAGATTCAATTGATTACCAAAATGGTTTTCACATTGAAATACACAAGAATATAAAACCAGGGAGTGGAATTGGTAGCAGCGCCGCAAGCGCAACCGGAAGCGTGTTTGCGATTAATGAATTACTAGGAAGACCTTTTACTAAAACCGAATTGGTAAATTTTGCAATTAAAGGTGAAGCCTTCGCGAGTGGTTGTGAGCATGCCGATAATTTGGCGCCAGGAATTTTTGGTGGTTTTACACTTGTAAAAAGTTTGAAGCCTTTGAAAATCCTCGAACTTCCGACTCCAAATAATCTTTATGCCACGATACTTCATCCCCAAATAGAAGTTAAAACATCCGAAGCCAAGAATATCCTTCCCAAGGAATTTCCGATTAAAGATGCCATTTCACAGTGGGCAAATGTCGGTAGCTTGGTACATGCACTTCATACAAGTGATTATGAATTGTTAAGTGAATCGTTGCAGGATTTTATTGCTGAACCTTATAGATTGAAATTCATCCCGCATTTTAAAGAAATTAAAGAAAATGCTGTAAAGGCCGGAGCACTTGGTTGTGGAATCTCTGGTTCTGGACCATCAGTTTTTGCCCTAAGCAAAGGAATTGAAACAGCAGAAAAAGTTTGTGAAGCAATGAAAGAGGTTTATACAAAAACCGATATTAAATTTGAAACTTATGTTTCTCGAATAAATCTCGAAGGCATTAAGGAAATCTCAGCCTAGTACAAATAATTCAATAAAATTCTACTTTGAAATACCATAGTCTTAACGAAATTTCTCCCGAAACTACTTTTAAGGATGCAGTAATTAGAGGTATTGCTCCAGACAAGGGCCTATATTTTCCGGATTCTATAACTCCACTTTCGACCGAGTTCTGGGAATCATTAGGAAAAATGAACAATCAGGATATTGCCTTGGAGGCGATTAGGCAGTTTGTAGAACCAGATATTCCGGAAGATATTCTGAAAGAAATAATCAGTGAAACTTTAAGTTTCGATTTTCCGGTGGTGAATCTGAGTAAAAATATTTCGAGCTTAGAACTTTTTCATGGACCAACCATGGCTTTTAAAGACGTAGGCGCCAAATTTATGGCGAAAAGCCTTGAATATTTTAATCAAGATAATGAACGTGAAGTAACTGTCTTAGTCGCAACATCTGGTGATACCGGTGGCGCAGTTGCCAATGGATTCTTAAATGCCAAAGGGGTTAAAGTCGTCATCCTCTACCCTAGCGGAAAAGTGAGCGACATCCAAGAGAAACAACTAACTACTCTAGGAGCAAATATAACCGCTCTCGAAGTAAATGGCGTTTTTGACGATTGCCAAGATATGGTCAAAAATGCGTTTTTAGATTCTGAGCTTACTGATAAAATGCAATTAACATCTGCAAACTCAATAAACGTTGCTAGGTGGTTGCCACAGATGTTTTATTTCATTTTTGCCTACAAAAGAGTGCGTCCTATATATAAGGATATCGTTTTTTCGGTACCAAGTGGAAATTTTGGCAATATCTGCGCCGGAATGGTGGCTCAAAAATTAGGTATGCCGGTTAAACATTTTATAGCTTCTAACAATGACAATAATGTTGTCACTAATTATTTGAAATCGGGAGAATACACTCCGAAACCTTCGGTAGCTACCATTAGTAATGCAATGGATGTTGGCAATCCGAGTAATTTTATAAGGATACAGAAATTATTCAATAATGAGTTGGCGGATTTAAAATCCATTTTAAGTTCTTACAGCTTTAGTGACAGCCAAACTAAAGTTGCGCTAAAAGAGATTAGAGAAAAGTATGATTATGTCGCCGATCCACATGGAGCGGTTGGGTACTTAGGTGCAAAAGCTTACTTGGAAGAACATCCATATGCGCATTGTGTTTTTCTTGAAACGGCGCACCCAACAAAATTCTTAGATGTTGTTGAATCTGTTTTAAATGAGAAAATAGAACTTCCTCCGCAAATTCAAAAAGTTATGGGCAAGGAAAAGGTCTCGGTAAAAATTTCTAGTTACAATGAATTAAAGGAATTTCTTCTAAAGTCTTAATTTTCATCAAGATTTGGTAAAGAGATTTTATCAAAAATCGATTCTTGTTTCATCAGCTTCTCAATCTCATCCGACTTTCTTGGAGCTTCAGCAGATAGTATGATTGGTGTATCTTCAGTGATTAAAATATCATCTTCAATCCTGACCGCGATTCCCCACCACTTTTTATCGCATGCACTTCCATCAGGAATATATATTCCTGGTTCCACCGTTATCACCATATTTGGTGAAAAGGCTGCATTAGAATTTAAATCATGAACATCTAAACCAATATGGTGTGATGTGCCATGAGGAAAGTAGTTATGGGCCTCATCAATAGTTGCTATAATCCCTAAATCCTTAAGGCCCTGGTTTATGCTTTTTTTTGCTTCTTGGTGAGTCGAGGACATGTTATTACCAACAATTGCAGCTTTAATACCCGCTTCTTGCGCTTTGTAAACTAAGTCATATATCGCTTTTTGCTCAGTAGTGAATTTTCCATTTGCCGGAATTGTTCTAGTAACGTCGGCGGTGTAACCATGATATTCTGCTCCTAGATCCATCAGCACCAAATCATTATTGACTTTAGTTTTAGAGTTCTCTATATAATGTAGAACACAACCGTTATTCCCCGCCCCAACGATGGATGGATAACCTTCATATTCACTGCCATATTTCTTATAAACATATTCATGAATGCCTTGTATCTCTGCTTCCGACATACCGGTGTGCATCGCTTTCATAACTTCAATCTGTCCCATCGCAGAAATCCTGATCGCTTTCTTCAACAATTGCAATTCTTCTTCAGATTTTACCTCTCGGAGTTCTCCCATATATTTTCTCAAACTTCTAGTGTCAACTTTTATTTTAGCAGCTTTTTCGATGGTTTGGTTCAATTCGACATTAGTCGTGGTTTGAGAAATCGGTGGAGCCGAGACTTCAATCTGAGATTTAAAATGTTCAACTAAATTGGCCAAATCTGCAATATCTCTTCCATTTCTGTAATCGTCGTACATATATGGGTGCATCACAACATCAAAATTCGAGAAGTCTATTTTGTTGTTTAAAAATTCCTTGCCGTTAAATACCGTATTAAATCCTAAACGACTTTTAGCGCCCTCCGTTCCCAGTCGCTTTCCGGTCCACATTTCGGCATTTTCATTTTTTTCTTGTACATAAAGGATTTCATTGTAATCTCCGCCGGATTCATCATTTTGGTTTTCAGAAAAAATAAGCAAAACTGAATTTGGTTCTTTATATCCGGTTAAATAATAAAAGTCTGGGTCTTGATGATAAACATAGTCAACATCGTTGGCGCGGTTTCTCTCTGCATTAGCAAAAAACACTGCCACAGAATTGGCTGGCATTTTTTTACGCAACATTTCTCTTCTTTCCTTATGAAAATTAGATGAAAGATAATCTGAAGGAGTATCTTCTTGAGCTGTAATATATACTGAGAAAGTTAAGGCTAGGATTAAAACAAGTTGTTTCATCAAAAATATTTAATTTGAAAATTAGTTATTAGCACGAGAATAAAATAATAATGATCAGCTTTTAACACGTATTTATAAAGGTCAATTTGCTGGGAATGTATTAGAGCCGAATTCAAAATTTTCAAAATATATCTGTAGCTTTGCGGCACTTAATTCATACAATATGAAAAATACAGCGCTTAATGATACGCATGTTGCTCTTGGAGCAAAAATGGTTCCATTTGCTGGCTACAATATGCCCGTTCAATATGAAGGTGTTACCGCCGAGCATGAAACCGTTCGTAAAGGAGTTGGCGTTTTTGATGTTTCTCATATGGGCGAATTTTTAATTGAAGGACCTAATGCGCTAGAATTAGTTCAACTTGTTTCTAGTAACGATGCTTCTAAATTATCTGTCGGTAAGGCACAATACAGCTGTTTACCAAATGATGAAGGAGGGATTGTGGATGATTTAATCGTTTATCAAATCAAGGAGGAAACTTATTTACTCGTGGTTAATGCGAGTAATATTGAAAAAGATTGGGACTGGATCAGTAAAAAAAATACCATGAATGCTACCATGAGAAATCTTTCAGAAGATTATTCATTATTAGCAATACAAGGTCCTAAAGCAATTGAAGCAATGAAATCGTTGACTTCAGTCGATTTGGCTTCCATCAAGTTTTATAATTTCGTGGTTGCGGATTTTGCAGGAATCGATTATGTGATTATTTCAGCAACTGGTTATACGGGCAGCGGCGGTTTCGAAATTTATTGCAAGAATTCCGAAGTAAAACAGATTTGGGATAAAGTTTTTGAAGCCGGTAAATCTTTCGGAATTAAACCAATTGGTCTCGCTGCTAGAGATACTCTTCGATTAGAAATGGGTTATTGTCTTTATGGCAACGATATCGATGACAACACCTCGCCAATAGAAGCTGGTTTAGGTTGGATCTGTAAGTTCGATGCTCCTTTTAATAATAGCAAATCTCTTGAACAAGAAAAACTCGCTGGCCCAAAACAAAAGTTGGTCGGTTTTGAGCTGATCGAACGCGGAATTCCTCGCCATGGTTACGACATAGTAGATCAAGAAGGAGAAAATATCGGACTTGTAACCTCTGGCACCATGTCTCCAAGTTTAGGACAAGGAATTGGTATGGGCTATGTATATTCAGATTTAGCTAAAGTTGGAAACGAGATTTTCATTCAAATCCGGAAAAATGCGGTAAAGGCGAGAATCGTCAAATTGCCATTTTACAAAGAATAATTTATTAATGCCCAAATCCAATAAACCTAAAATACCTGCAGATGTTGCCAAACATACCATCTTAATCCTCGGAGGAAGTGGCTTTATTGGTAATGCTTTGTACAAAGAATTCTGTGCGTATTTCAATACTTTTGCGACCTACCTTACCCCAAATGCTAGTTTAGAGAACAACCACCACTTCTTTAATTATAATGTAGAGGAAGATGATGTGTTCGAGATTTTGGAAGCAACCCGACCTACAATTATAATTTCAGCTTTACGAGGAGATTTTGGGTATCAGATTATTGCACATCAGCATATTTCAGAATACGTTCTTCATAATGATTGTAAAATCATATTTCTTTCTTCCGCCAACGCATTCGATGCCTACAGCAAATATCCAAGTTACGAATTCGACAAAACCTTAAGTGAGAGTTCTTACGGGTTGCTGAAAATCAAAATTGAAAATATGTTGCTACGACTACCTAAACAAAAGGTTGTCATTGCGAGATTACCAATTGTTATTGCGCCACATTCCCCGCGGGTAAAGGAAATTAAACAACATCTTGCAGAAAAAACTGCTTTTGAAATCTTTCCAAATGTTGTGATGAACGTTACTACCGATTCAAAAGTAACGCAGCAGATACATTATATAATCAACCGAAATAAATACGGAATTTTCCATCTTGGAAGTACCGATTTAGTGCACCATGACGATTTTATGAAAGAAGTCGTTAAAAAAGTTTCTCAAGAAAATCTTAAATACAAATTGGTTTATACCACCAATGAAGATAGATATCTGGCGGTTTTGCCAAAATATAACAAGCTCCCTAAGCATCTACAGATAACCAGCACCGAAGTCTTAGAAAGTTTTGATATTTAAGATAGGATAAATTTCATCTTTAAAAAATTTCTTGGTTGTGCTTTCTACAATATTGATTTACCTTTAATAAAATTTATAATTATGAAGAAACTAGATAAAGAGACTATAGAAACAAGATTGCTTCAATTTCCGGATTGGGATTATTTTGATGAATCGATTCATGCAGAATTCGAGTTCGATAATTTTAAGGATTGTTTTAGTGCAATGAGCAGAATAGCTTTTGAATGTGAAGCTTTAAACCATCACCCAGATTGGTCTAATTCTTATAACGTTTTGAATATTTCATTATCTACCCACGACGCCAAGGGTGTTACAGAAAAAGATTTTAAATTAGCCGAGGCTATCGAAGCGATTGTCGAAGTTCAGGAGGAATAATTTGCTTTGCTTACGGTAGTATTAAATTAGAAAATTAAAAGTAGTTTTTATGGGAAGAGCTTTTGAATTTAGAAAAGCACGAAAGATGAAACGTTGGTCTGCAATGAGCAAGGCCTTTACACGTATTGGTAAAGATATCGTTATGGCGGTGAAAGAAGGCGGACCAGATCCAGATGCAAACTCCAGATTGCGGGCGGTCATCCAAAATGCCAAGGCAGTAAATATGCCTAAAGACAACGTGGAGCGAGCGATTAAAAAAGCGAGCGACAAAAGTCAGGGCGATTATAAAGAAGTTATTTTTGAAGGATACGCACCTCACGGAATCGCGATTTTGGTTGAAACTGCTACTGACAATAATACCAGAACGGTTGCCAATGTAAGAAGCTATTTTAATAAATGTGATGGAAGTTTAGGAACATCGGGCTCCGTATCCTTTATGTTCGACCATACTTGCAATTTTAGAATCCCCGGTGAAGGATTAGACCCAGAACAATTAGAATTAGAGTTGATAGATTTTGGTGCGGAAGAAGTATTTATGGATGATGATGGGATTTTAATCTACGCGCCTTTTGAAAGTTTTGGAGCTATCCAAGCCGAATTAGAATCTCGCGACATCGAAATTTTATCTTCAGGTTTTGAAAGAATTCCGCAGGTAACAAAAGAATTATCTACAGAAGAAGCCGAAGATGTAGAAAAATTATTGGAGAAGTTAGAAGAAGATGACGATGTACAGAATGTTTATCACACCATGGAAGAAAATACAGAAGAATGATTTATCCTACTCAATATCTTATAAAGTCCTTCAGTTTAGTATCCATTTTTTTGATTTCTCTTATGGGTTGTGAAGAACCACCAACCTTCGAAAAATTAAATATTCCAAGGACAAATCTCACTCAAAATAATATTATTCCCAGACCGCTATCCGTCACAGCAGACAGTAGCGGTTTTGCTTTGGATACGAGAACCGTTTTTGTAAATAATACTGGCAATGAAGAATACGACGAAGTGTTAAATTACTTAAAGCAAAGTGTTGTCAGCGTTTCAAATTTTGAAAAATTGAGCAAAGAAGAAAATAAACGATTTATCGGAAGAGCCATTGTCTTCGATAAGCTTTCCACCGAAGAGCAAAAATCTGAAGCTTACCAATTAATTATTAAAGAAGACACCATATTTGTTTCTTCAAATTCTGCCGAAGGTGCTTTTCGCGCTGTTCAAACATTAAGACAATTAATCCCTGAACAACCCACCGATACCTTAACCGATCATTCGGTTTACCTTATCCCGACCGGAGAGATAAACGATTCACCTTTATATTCTCATCGCGGCACCATGCTCGATGTTTCAAGACATTTCTTCGAAGTAGATGAGGTTAAAAAGTATATAGACATACTCGCATATTATAAAATCAATGTTCTGCATCTTCATCTTTCCGATGATCAAGGCTGGCGTATAGAAATAAAATCATGGCCTTTACTCACCGAGATTGGCGGTAAGACCGAAGTTGGTGGTGGCACAGGTGGTTTTTATACTCAAGAAGATTATAAGGAAATTGTCGACTATGCCGCTAAACATTTTATTACCATCATTCCAGAAATAGACATGCCTGGTCACACCAACGCAGCTTCTCTCTCCTACCCAATTTTAAATGGTAATGGGAAAAAGCTTGAAGCCTATACCGGAATGAAAGTTGGTTTTAGCACATTCGATACCAGAAAGGACAGTGTTTACGTGTTTATAGACGACGTTATTAGAGAGATTTCAGCCATAACTCCTGGGCCTTACTTTCATATTGGCGGCGACGAAAGTCATTCAACTGACAAAGATGATTATATCTATTTCGTAAATAAGGTAGAAAAGATTGTGCAGAAGTACGGAAAGAAAATGATTGGTTGGGATGAAATAGCCACTGCAGATGTAGACTCATCAACGATTTCACAATTCTGGCAAAATGATAAAAATGCATTATTGGCCAAAAACAAAAATCTTAAGATTATTTATTCTCCAGCAAAGAAGGCTTATTTAGATATGAAGTATAGCGATTCTACCAAATTAGGTTTACGCTGGGCAGGTTTTGTTCCTGTAGATTCTTCCTATAATTGGGCTCCTTCAAATTATGTGAAGGACATTTCAAACAAAAACATTTTGGGTGTGGAAGCGCCGTTATGGTCAGAATCAATCACAAATCTAAAAGAACTACAATATCTAGCTTTTCCTAGAATAATCGGTATCGCCGAAATCGGTTGGTCGTCCGAAGAAAATCGCAATTGGGATGAATATAGAAAACGTCTGGGAGCTCAATTCGGTTTCCTAAAATCCAATAATGTTAATTTCTTTGAAGCACCCCAAGTAGATTGGGAGCGCGGTGAGACCGTGAAGATGATTGATTAATCGTTTTTCCGTCAATTTTGAGTATATTCAATATCTCAACCAATCTAATTTCAACCTAAACCAACCGTTAAATTTTATATGAATTGGTCCTTAGTCTTACAGGTTTTTTATGCAGTCCTGGTTATATATGTTTCTCTCCGTATAATTTGGGATACTCGAAGCCATAGTAAAACCTTGGCATATGTGATGCTTGTTGTTTTTTTTCCTCTCGTCGGGGTTGCAATCTATTACTCTTTTGGAGTAAACCGTAGAAAGCGAAAAATCTATGATGCCAAGCTTTTCAAGAATAAAGAACTTAGGGAAAAACTCAATAAACAGATTAGGGCAGAATCAGAAGATATTCTCGACGACGTCAACCATGGGATAGATGAAAACAATAAGTTGATTAAATTTTTAATCAATGAAACCTTAAGCCCCGTAACAGATAACAATAAGGTTAAACTTTTAGTTAACGGCGAAACCAAATTTCCAGAAGTGTTTAAGGCGATGCGGGAGGCAAAACATCACATTCATGTTGAATATTACATTTTTGCCGACGATAAGATTGGTTGTGAATTTATAGATGTGCTAATTGAAAAAGCCAAGGAAGGCGTCGAGGTAAGATTTATTTACGACGATTTTGGAAGTAGAGCAATAAGGAAAAAGCAAGTTCCGAGGTTAAAGGAAGCTGGCGTAAATGCATTTCCTTTTTATAAGATAAAGTTGATCGCTTTTGCAAACCGTATCAATTATAGAAATCACCGTAAAATAATTGTGATAGACGGCCAAAAAGCCTTTGTAGGTGGCATAAACGTCAGCGATGATTACGTAAACCTCAAGAAAAAGGTCAGAGACAAAAAGGAATCCTTGTTCTGGAGAGATACTCATATAATGGTAGAAGGACCTGCCGTGACCTATCTTCAATATGTCTTCATAACCGATTGGAACTACTGTTCAGAAAGCGAACTACCGTTGACCGGGAAGTACTTTCCTAAGCACAAAAAGAATCCAAGCGAAAATTCAAAAGTTGTACAGATTGCCGCAAGCGGTCCAGATTCGGACTTACCAAATATTGAATTTTCGCTTATTGCAGCAATCAATTCAGCAAATGATGAAATCTTAATTACGACGCCATATTTTATTCCAGGAGAAGTAGTGATGGATAATATAATTATCGCCGCGAATAGCGGTGTTAAGGTTAAATTGTTGGTCCCGGGAATCTCAGATTCTAAATTGGTAGACTCTGCCGCACGCTCTTATTATACCATGTTGTTAGAAGAAGGAGTAGAGATTTATTTATATGAGAAAGGATTTGTCCATGCTAAAACTATGGTTACCGACCAGCAATTGTCTATCGTAGGCACCGCAAATATGGACATCAGAAGTTTTGATCTTAATTTTGAAGTCAACGCCGTAATTTATGACGATAAGTTTGCCAAGGAAATGCGGGATGTATTTTTCGAAGACCTTAAATATTCTAAAAAGATAAATAAGGAAGAATGGATGAATAGACCTAAATACATTCAACTTTGGGAAAAAACTGCGGGACTACTGTCCCCGATGCTATAGATCCAAAATTATAAATAGTTTGTTTATAACCAATCAATCTTAAAATGAAAAAAGTTTCTATTATTCTCGTACTAATCCTGTCACTTTATAATTGTAAAAATGAAGTTGAAAACTCTCAGATTTCATCACAAAATTCAACAAATGAAAATGATTCTTGGCATTTTCCGCACTTTACCAAAGTAGATAGCGTCAATCCAATCTTAAGTCCCAGCGACAAACTCAGTTTCTTAGACCCGATACTTAAAGATTCTGTAAAATGGGAAGCACGTAACGTCCTTAATCCAACTGCGGTAGTTAAAGACGGAAAGATTCATCTTTTGTATCGCGCCCAAGATATACAAGGAACTTCACGAATTGGATTAGCGATAAGCGAAGACGGAATTCATTTTGAAAAACAGAATGAACCGATATTTTTTCCTGCTATGGACAGTTTAAAATCCTTAGAATGGAATTTTCAGAAAAAGGACAATCATAAAATAAACTCTGATAAAAATATTACACTTTTTGATGGCGTTGAAGATCCAAGAATTATAGAAACATCAGACGGAAACTATTTGATGACCTACACTTCTTATGATGGGAAGACGGCGAGATTATGTTCGGCATCTTCAAATAACTTAAAAGAATGGACTAAGCACGGACCGATATTAAAGGATTCTATCTATAAGAATTATTGGAGCAAATCTGGGGCTGTTATTGCGGAAAGAACCAACAATAAAATCATAGCTAAAAAAATAGATGGTAAATATTGGATGTATTTTGGCGACACAGATTTATATATGGCATCGTCCGAAGATTTAATTAACTGGGAACCTGCTATAAATGAAGAATCCGGGAAGCTTATTGAAGTTCTAAAACCAAGACCAGGATATTTTGATAGTCGGCTTGTTGAGCCTGGCCCTTATGCTCTAATTACAGAAAAGGGTATTCTATTGATTTACAATAGTAGCAATGCCGCTAATTTTAACGACCCTAATCTTCCAAAATTTACATATGCAGCAGGGCAGGCACTGTTTTCTAAAGACCAACCTTATAAAGAAATCGCCAGAACTGAAGACTATTTTATATATCCCGACAAAGACTACGAGAAAGTTGGTGAGGTCAATGAAGTCTGTTTTGTTGAAGGCTTAGTATATTTTAAAGATAAATGGTTTTTATATTATGGTACTGCCGACTCTAAAATCGCAGTCGCAATCTATGATGGAGACTTTTTAAAATAATTGCAAAAAGGAGTTTAGTTGCAAAGATTATAAATCTTAAATCTATTCAGCAATCATATTTAGGGATACAGTTTCTAAGCTACCGGAACCCGAATAACGCTCTACATATAATTCTAAAAAATCATTAGAGTTCATAAAGACCGACCCAACTAACGCTACCGCACCAATATCTCCTACCCCACTAGATTGCCTATAAACTCTGGTATTTTCGATTATTATACCATTTTTTGCTAGATAAAATATGAATACTGTATTATTGGCACTTGCCTGAAAAGATATGGAAGTAGATACATTAAAACTTCTACTTTTCAACCCGTCATATACAATTCGATTATTCCCGGATTTCGTAAATCTAAAGAGATTACTAGAAGTCGTAGCTCCAGCCAATTTTACTCTACTACTGATACCAATTCCGGTGAATGACGTGGTGGCACCAGCACCTACGGCGGTACTTAAATTAATATCCCCTGTAGCATTATCGTCTGTTTCTTGTGCAATTCCATGGCAAGAAACGAACCACTTATTAGTAAAATGGTAATTGGGATAAGTCCCGGAAGAATAACCCAGAACATGATTCCCAGCCCCCGCAAATGTCACTTGGGCAATCGAAGCACTTCCTGAAATAGAAGGATTTGCCGATACATTAATGCCAACTTCTCCGGCATCTGCGACCACTCTTGCATTCGATAGTTGAACCTCATCAATGGCTCCATTTAGAGTTAAAAATGTTCCAGTATTTGAAGTGGCCCATGTGTATAAGGTAAAAAAGAATGATTCCGAATTTGAAACGATAAGGCCATTACTATTGTTTTGAAACTGACCAACGTTGAAAAATATAATGCTAAAACCCGATAATGATCCTACCGAACTAGAATTTACAAAATTAACCGAAAGAAATATAAGGTTTTGACTTCCATCACCATTAAGATTAAAAATTTTCTGTCCATTACCTACAATCGTCATCCGTTTAAGGTTTCCACCAGTAGTTCCAACAAATAATGTGGAACCTGTGCCATTTATAATTTTGTCTTCAACACTGTCTTCGCCTTTTATATAGGCACCATTTAATTCTATAGGAAAATTAAACACCACATTCCCATTTATTTCATATAAGAAAAAAGGGTTAAGCAGATACTTCGATCCACCTCCGGCGGTTAATTCGTCAGCTAAGTCTGCAACACTCTGTACCAATTTATAGTTATTTCTAGTTTTGCTTTCAGTTCCCAGCTCTAACCATTGACCCCCATCAAAAAAATAAAACGCATTCAAATCCGTATCAAATACCAATAAACCTTTAGCTGGTTGCAATATTTCCGTTCTCTGTTGCGTACTCATACGTGGAGTAAGCATTCCTTGAGAATCCGATTCAACATCGAAAATAGAAGATGGGTGAGGCGAAGTAGTCCCTATTCCGACTTGTGCAAACACATTAAAACTGGCGATAATCGCGATAATCAGCACTAAATAACGATACTTAATATTCATAACATATTAGATTACAATTAGTTATAGTAGAGGGAGCTTTTCATTTTGGCTAAAATACAGGTTTAATCCGATAAAATGCAAATAAATCGGATAAAAAGCTTAAAAAATTATTTTTTCTCAAATTTTAATATTACGTTTACATTCTCAAAAAAATACAAATGAAGACTTTTTCTTATATTATCGTTCTTTTAATCGGATTTAACGGCTTTTCACAGTTATATCAAGCTAAAGATTCCAAGATTGTTGTGAAAAATGAAGTTCTTTTCGTTGAGAATAATATTCACCTTAACGACACTATTTATTTTAGGGATGAAGCACAGCTGATACAAGGTTCTGGAAACACAGGAAATTCGGGTACAGGAATGATTAGCATCTACCAAGAAGGGAACGTTAACGCCTTTAGCTATAACTTTTGGAGTGCGCCAGTCGGTAATGTAGATAACGACGTATCTGGGAACACAGATTTTAGGTTAAATCTTATCGATGACCCAATGTTAGCTACACCAGATATTACGGATAGCCAAGATACCGAGTTTACATTACACGATGAGGGTACTTCTAATCCACTTACAATATCAGAAAAATGGGTTTACACTTATGCCTCTGGGAATGAATATACCGATTGGGTTTACGCTGGTTCTGAAGGAGCGATTAAAACTGGTCAAGGATTTTCGATGAAAGGAATGGGTACGGGCGTATATGGAAATCAGACCTATGATTTTAGAGGCAAACCAAATAACGGAGATGTTACAAATGCCATTGATGCAGATTCTCAAACTTTAATGGGTAATCCGTATCCTTCAGCATTAGATTCTCATGCTTTTTTGCATAATCCAACAAATACTAATTCCATCAGCGGTAGTATCTATTATTGGGAACAGGCACCCGGAGATGGTAATTCAGGTTCGCATTTATTAACCGATTATGTTGGGGGTTATGCGACTTATACCATTAGTAGTGATGCTTCGGTAGAATCATTTACCAAGGCTGTTTTTAATACCTACGACGAAAATGGAAATGAAAATTCTTCAGTTGGTTCTAGTTCTTCCTCAAAAATCGCCCGTCGCTACATCCCAATTGGCCAAGGTTTTGTTGTGGAAGCTTCTTCGACTGGAGGTGAAATTAAAATGGATAACTCCCAGCGAGTTTATTATAAAGAATCAGGAACTAAAAGTGAATTTTTCAAACTTAGAAATAATAGTAATCAAGGTCTAACTAATGGCGGTCCTAGTCTGGCGGATAATCTTAGTAGACTAAGAATCTATGTTGACTTTGATAAAGAATATTCTAGGGAACTCTTAATGAATTTCCATCCTAGTTTCACTGAAGCTTTTGAGTACGGTTTAGAATCTGAAAGTCCAGAAGGAATTCCTTCGGATGCCTATTGGATGCAAGACCAACAACCTATGGTAATTAAAGCTTTAAACTTTAATTCTGCGATGAAGATTCCATTAGTGGTTATTCTTACCGAACAAATGGATATCCGAGTTCGCTTGGCCAATCTCGAAAACTTTGGTCCTTCGCAAAACGTTTTTATCAACGATAGAGAAACCGGTAAATATTATAGTATAAGAAATGGCGGCTATACTTTTACCAATATTGAACCGGGAATTTATTCTGAAAGATTCTTTATCACCTTTCAAGATTTAACCTTGAGCGACAGGGAGGTTCTGGCCCAAAAAATTAAGATTTTCGTTAATTATGAAAAATCCGTTCTCACGATATTAAATCCTGAACTCTTGGACATCAATGAAGTCAGATTGTTCGATTTAAAAGGAAGTGCGGTTATGGATAATAAGAACATCGGCAAAAATGATAAATACGAATTTAATCTTGGCAGATTAAGCGATGGCGTATATGTTGCTTCCCTAAGATTAGAACAGAATCAAAAAGTGAATCAGAAGTTAATGGTCAAGAAACTCAGATAAGACTTCAATTACATAATCTACATCTTCCTTTGTGTTATATTTTGAAAATGAAAAACGCACAGATGGACGCGTCAGTTTTTCGTCATCCAAAATTTCTGAAAGTACATGCGAATTTTTCTCACTTCCACTTTGGCAAGCACTTCCTTTAGAACAAGCTATTCCCTTTAAGTCTAACTGAAATTGAAGCAGTACACTTTTTTCAGCTGAAATAGGTAAACATACATTTATTAAAGTATAGGTGCTGTTTTCTAAATCTTCGGACCTTCCATTAAAATGAATGTTTTTAAACTTCTCTTTTAACTTCGAAATAAAATAAGCCTTAATGTCGGCAACGTAGTTTGTGTCTTCTTCAAGGTTGTTGTAAGCAATTTTTATAGCTTCTTCAAGTCCCACAATATTATGTACCGCTTCTGTCCCGGCACGAAGTCCACGCTCTTGACTTCCTCCGACAATACATCCTTTTAATCCCGAACCTTTTCTTACGAATGCGAAACCTACACCTTTAGGACCGTGGAATTTGTGAGCCGCAGCGGTCAAGAAATCAACACTGAGTTTCTGCACATCAATTGGGTAATGACCAATGGATTGTACCGAATCACTATGGAAAAGCGCCTTTTTTTCCTTGCAAATTGAGCAAACCTGCTCGATATCTAAAATGTTACCGATTTCGTTGTTGACGTGCATTAAGGTCACCAACGTTTTTTTCTCAGAATTCTCTAGCAATTCTTTAAGTTGAAGTAAATCTACATCACCATTTTCATCCACATTCAAAAATTGTATTTCTAGATCGAATTCCTTTTCGAGACATTCCAGAGAGTGAAGAATGGCATGATGCTCAATTTTAGAACTGATTATGCGTTCAACTTTTTGGTCTTTAACCGCACTTCTGAGAATAAGATTATCTGCCTCGGTGCCACCAGAAGTAAAAACTATTTCTGAAGGATGAGCATTTAATAAAGAAGCTACCGTTTTTCTGGCAGTTTCAATCAATGTTTTAGAAGACCTTCCAAAGCTATGGGTAGATGAAGCATTACCATAATTATTCTTCATGACCTCTACCATTTTTTCCACGACAGAATCGTGCATTTTTGTAGTAGCTGCGCTGTCAAAATAAACATGTTTAGTCATAGCTTGGTGTAATTTTATTTAGAAATTTTGGAGAAATCTATATGATTTTTAACCAGTTTAATGCGCTCGCAAAAATACTTCAAATAAAATTAATTGATTGGCGAAGCGTTATAAATTTACAGATCGGTTATTTTTGAATTTCAATTAAAATATATGCGCCAATCATTTCTTATTTCCATTTCGTTCTTGCTAGTTTTTTTGAGTTGCGATGACGGTGATATTATTACTGCTGCGCTAGAATTTAACGATTTGGAGGTGCAAACCTGTGGTAGTGTTCTGTTCTACAAAGAAAAAACTAATCCGCCCGAAACATTATCCATTCAGATAGGAAATACTGAACTATCCAGTTTATTGGCAGTGGATGCTGATACTAACACTTTACAAAGAACATTTGTTATAAATGGTACTTCTAATCGCTTCAACTATAGAACTTATAGTAGTTTACCCGATGATCCGTTTTGCAACGACATCCCAAATTCACAATTAAATGTAATCAGTGATGATGAAAGTACTTCTGGAACCATCACGACTCTAACGACTTTGGTCGAAGACGATAACGACGGCATCCCAGCAGAACTTGAAGATATTAACGGAAATGGAAATTTGGAAGACGACGATACCGATGGTGATGGTTTACCAAATTATATAGATTTTGATGATGATGGCGATAATGTGCCGACTACCGCAGAAAAAGTAAATTATACCGAAAATGACGGTCTTAGTTTAGCTCAAGATACCGATGGAGATGGAATACCCGACTATTTAGATAATGACGATGATAATGATGGCGTGTTAACTAGAGATGAAGAAAATCTTTCTCCAGATAAAAATCCGCTTAACGATATTACTTCTGATGCATTTTCGATTGCAGATTTTTTGAATCCAGAAGTAAATTCTCAAGTTCCGGCGACCGGTTATAGAGCCCATATCATTGCAGAATCTTACGAAATTGTGATTAATGTTAGTGGTATTAACCTTAGCAACTTGGTACAAGACCAACTATTGTTCGGAACCTACAGCGTACCTAGCGCAAGCAGAACTATAACTCCGACCTTCAATTAAATAAAAAGGCCAAGTTTTAACTTGGCCTTTTACTATTAATTTATACAACGAATTTATGACTGTTGCGCTTTATTAAATTTAAGCTCGTAATCTTCCACTAGCAAATTTATCTTTTCAATAGTATCAGAAGCAGTTTGGTGGAGTTCTTCCATTCCTTTTTCTAATTTCTTGTTAGGATTTTGAAAAAGGTCGGTAATTACGTGATTCACCTTATCAATTATGCTTTCTTGACTATTTTTAATGTCTTCCAACTTGGTTAACATCCCTTGCATTTGATTATATTTTGCTTGTTCCATAATTTCTATATTTTGAATAAAGATAAGTTACATCTCATCTTCGGAAGAATCATTAACTAAGTTTAGGAATCGTTTAGGAATCTTTAACAACTTACTTAATATTTTGAAAAATATAGATTTCCGTTGCTCCATAACCATATTTTTTGAAGTCGGCATCGTAGAATTTAAGATTTTCGTAAGTGCTAAAAAGATAATCCAATTCCATTTTTAGGACCCCTTCACCTACTCCATGGATAAATACAACTTTCTGAATATTCTTTTTAACCGCAAAACTAATTTTATGTTTTACCGTATCAATTTGAAGGTTTAAAATTTGATGCTTACTCATTCCTTTAGTCGAACCGGTAAGTTGATGTGCGTGCAAATCGACTTCCATAACGTGTTCGTACTTATCTTTTGCAGTTTTGGACTTCCTGGCATAGGGTTTATCGTCAGATTCTTTCTCCCTTATTATCGAATCTAGGTCTCCTTCTTTAAATAATGAGTGTCCCATTCCTTTGGACGGCACAATTATTAATTCCTTTTTAGAAAATTCCATTTCGAATCCGTCTGATTCGATGGTAACATGTTCGTCTGAAATTTTAATCACATGGCCGGTAATATCTTCATCTATGGCCGAAACTTTATCCCCTACTTTCATAATCCTTAATCCTTTTTAAAATCCTCGGTTGAATCCTTTAATTCATTTTCATCAAAATTTTCATCAATCACAAAATCCTTTTTCTCGTCGGTATCCTTAGTTCGACTACCAAGTTTACTAGACACTCTGTAGATTGCAAACATTATTACTATAATCCCAGCAATTAGTAAGTATTGATTTCTTGGCTCGTAAGTTTGTGCCCAAACGGCAAGTGCGACGCCAAAAATTATAAGAATGATATTTACTGTTCTATAAGAAAGCATGGATTCTAGTTGTATTCATCAGTTATTACAGTTCAAAATTAACCATATTTTATTCTGATTCGTCTAATTTTAGCTTACAATAAATTTAATATCTTTGAGAAAATTCAACAATAACTAATGTCAATAGACGATTTTATGCTGCCCTGTCTAAACAAAGCCCTATTTGGTTTTGAGTGTATGGGCTGTGGCTTACAACGGTCGGCGGCAATGGTTATAAGAGGACAATTTGTTGAAGCCTTCTTTATGTATCCTGCTATTTATTCGCTCATGTTATTATTGGGCGTCGCAGTTACCAATCATTTTATCAATTTTAAATATGCCAATGTTGTTATGATAGGGTTGGCCATAATCAATGTTATATTAATCTTAGGGAATTATATTTTAAAATTTATCTAAATACTTAATCAATCACAATGGAACAACAAAAACTACCTAACGCAACGATATCGCTCGTTCTTGGAATTATTTCTTATATCGCATGCTGTTGCAGTATGGGTATTGGCGGACTTATTTTGTCTGGTATCGCTTTTTATCTGGCGAGAAAAGATGAAGCGGTTTATACTGAAAATCCTGAACTATACAGTAATTATAATCAACTTAAAACCGCTAAAATTGTTGCGATTATTGGACTAGTGTTGGCGTTCTTAGCCTTGGCTTTCTCTATCTATCAAATTATGAGCTACGGAGGCTGGGATGGATACATGGAAAACCAGCAAAAGATGTTGGAAGAAATGGGAATAGGCCAATAGTCTATTATAGATTCAAATGAAAAAGCCTGTCTTTAACAAATGTTTTAGACAGGCTTTCTAATTTTCTGAATACTTCTTAACGCTCAAATTCTTTAAGCGTAGTAGTTATGATTCTTACACAATCTAATAATTGTTCTTTGTTCATTACTAGTGGTGGTGCAAAACGTATGATATTTCCGTGAGTGGGTTTTGCAAGCAATCCGTTATCTCTGAGAGCAAGACAAATATTCCAAGCCGTATCTCCATCTTCATCTTCATCGATTACGATTGCATTTAATAGCCCTTTTCCTCTCACAAGTCTAACGATTGAACTTTTATCGATATATTTATTGAGCTCGGACCTAAATAAATTTCCAAGGACAAAGGCATTTTCTGCTAATTTTTCATCTCGAATTACTTCTAAAGCTGCAATACCAACGGCGGCGGCAACAGGATTTCCGCCAAAGGTACTTCCGTGAGTACCTGGTTGTATGACATCCATAATATTATTATTCGCCAGGACAGCACTTACAGGATATGCCCCACCGCTAAGCGCTTTTCCAAGAATAAGAATATCTGGTTTAACCTCTGGCGTTTTAGAACAATTTTTATTTTCACAACTGCAGTCGCCACAGGTAGCTAAAAGTCTTCCGGTTCTGGCGATACCAGTTTGAACTTCGTCCGCCATAAAAAGAACGTTATGTTTTTCGCAGAGCGCTTTGGCTTTAGTAAGATAATCTTCAGCTGGAACATAAACTCCTGCTTCCCCTTGAATCGGTTCCACTAAAAATCCTGCAACGTTTGGATTATTTTCTAGTGTTTGTTTTAGCGCTTCAATGTTATCGTATTCAATCTTTATAAAACCTTTAGTATAAGGTCCAAAATGTTTTCGGGCAACTGGATCATTGCTAAATGAAATGATAGTGGTAGTTCGGCCGTGAAAATTGTTTTCGCAAACGATTATTTCTGCTTCATTTTCTTCAATACCTTTGACTTCATATGCCCACTTTCGGCATATTTTTAAAGCGGTTTCAACAGCTTCTGCGCCGGTATTCATTGGCAATAATTTATCGAAATGAAAAAACTCGCAAGCAAACTTTTCATACTTCCCAAGCATATCGTTATAAAATGCCCTTGAAGTTAGGGTCAACTTTTGAGCTTGCTCGGTCATTGCGCCCACTATTTTAGGATGACAATGCCCCTGATTAACCGCCGAATAAGCCGAAAGAAAATCATAATATTTTTTTCCGTCAACATCCCAAACGTAAACGCCTTCTCCCCTGTTTAATACCACAGGTAACGGATGATAATTATGGGCGCCGTACTTATTCTCTAAGTCGATTGATTTCTGGGATTTTTTATTTTCTAAAATCTCCATGGATAAGAATTTTAAATTAATAATTGCAATTCCTCGTTTGGGGAGAGAAATCATCCCGGACAGTGGCTGCAAGTTACAGAATATACTTTTATGCTAGAAATCTCTTAAACGAATTTTTTTTATGGAAGTGTTAAGATTTCAAAGCTACAAAGATGCAAGGCTACAAAGATGCAAAGAGGCCAACTAAACCCGTCACAGGTAGGAGGCAAAGTAGGCATTAAGTTTTTTGTCTTTGTTTTATGTTTTTTGGTTTTTGGTTGCTTGCCCAAATTTTATTTTTATAAAAGGCGGGTTGGTTTTTATGTTGGTTTTAAGGAGTAACCCAATTTTTGCTGAAAAAACTAAAATTGCCTCAATGCTATGATGATTTTAAGTATTACCACATGTTTATATTGAAACTTTTCTACTTTGAAACTTTGAAACTTTGAAACTAATCTCTAATCCCTACCTACTTCTCTTTATTCCATTTTCTATACTCTCATGTCTTCTTCCTCAAACTAAATCCTATAAATGTCTAGATTGATTAATCCTATTATTATTTTTGCGGCATGGGTAGAAAAACGATTAAAAAGGTTTTTGAAGATGTTGAGGTCATTGATGCTGGTGCGAAAGGAAAAAGTGTAGCCAAAGCCCCAGATGGTCGGGTTATTTTCTTGACGAATGTGGTGCCTGGCGATGTTATTGATGTTCAAACTTTAAAGCAAAGAAAGTCTTATTATGAAGGCAGAGCTTTAAAAATCAAAAAGTTTTCGGATAAGCGTACCGAGCCAAAATGCAAGCACTTTGGTGTTTGCGGGGGTTGCAAATGGCAAAATATGGCCTACGAATATCAACTTTTTTATAAACAGAAAGAAGTGGAAAACAATCTTCGCAGAATCGGGCATTTAGAATTACCCGAAATTTCTCCTATAATTGGTTCAGAAAATGAATATTTCTACCGGAACAAAATGGAATTCTCATTCAGCGATAGCCGTTGGCTGACTTTATCAGAGATTAAGTCTGATAGAGAAATCGACGAAAAAAATGCACTTGGTTTTCATATTCCAGGGATGTGGGATAAGATTCTAGATTTAGATGAATGTTGGCTACAAGAAGACCCGAGCAACGCCATTAGAAATTCGGTAAAGAAATTTGCGGTCGATAACAATCTTGAATTTTTCAACACTAGAAATCAGACCGGACTTTTAAGAACATTAATGATCCGTACAACTTCCACCGGAGAAATCATGGTAGTGGTGCAATTTTTTAGGGATGAAAAGGAAAATCGTGAACTCCTACTCGACTTTTTGCATTCTGAATTCCCTGAAATTACGTCCTTACAATACGTGATTAACGAAAAAGGCAACGACACTATTTACGATCAAGAAGTTGTTTGCTACAAAGGAACAGATCATATCTTTGAAGAAATGGAAGGCCTTAAATTTAAGATCAATGCTAAATCCTTTTACCAAACAAACTCAGATCAGGCCTATTCCTTATATAAAGTGGCGAGAGAGTTTGCAGATTTACAAGGTGACGAATTGGTTTATGATCTTTATACCGGCACGGGAACCATTGCGCAGTTTGTGGCGAAGAAAGCCAAAAAGGTGGTCGGTGTAGAATCTGTTCCAGACGCGATTTTAGCTGCAAATGAAAATGCAAGATTAAATAATATTGATAATGTGGAATTTGTTGTCGGGGATATGAAATCTGTTTTCAATGACGATTTTATCGAAACTCATGGCAAACCAGACGTAGTCATTACAGATCCACCTAGAGATGGGATGCATAAAGATGTTGTAGAACAACTTTTGAATATTTCACCTCAAAAAATTGTGTATGTGAGTTGCAATAGTGCCACGCAGGCCAGGGATTTATCTTTGCTAAACGAGGTATATAAAGTCACCAAAGTGCAGGCTGTGGATATGTTCCCGCAGACCTACCACGTTGAAAATGTTGTACTTTTAGAGAAAAGAAAATTATAAATTCAATTGATTAAGTTGAAGAATAAGTCGACCATCATTATCTCAAAATTCCCATTGAAAAGATTAGTTGCCCTCATGTCGGCCTGTTTTTTGGTTATTGTCACCACAAATTGTGAACGGGATGATATTTGCCCTGCCACGACTTCAACCACACCCAACGTTTTATTTCAGTTTTTCGATATTAATAATCAGACCGCCTCTAAAGTTGTTAATGGGCTTTCAGTCCGAGCAATTGGTGTAGATGACTATGTCTTATTCAACTCGGATGTTTCTACTGCATCTGTTCCATTAAACTTTGAAGAGGAAGGCGTTCTTCGCACGATTCGATTTGAAGTTACCAAAGATTCAGAATTTTTTGCTGATGACCAGAACGATGAAACAAATCCTAATACAGATATCATTAAGTTAACCTATACTCCAGAATTTGTTTATGTTTCTCGTGCTTGTGGCTATAAGGCCATATATAACGATGTGCAATTAACAATTGAAAATGATGGGGACAATTGGATTTTTAATTATGATATTTTAATTAATAATATTGAAAACGAAGATGAGCCGCACATCACTTTATACCATTAGTATTGCGGTTTTTATTTTCTGGGCCAACATAATTTCGGCTCAGGAAGAAACCAAGGTTATTGACACGGTTGTTTATAAACAAAGTTATGGTCTAAGAGTAGGTGCAGATTTAGGAAAGTTAGCACGCTCATTTTTAGATGAAGATTACTCAGGTTTCGAAATCATTGGCGATTATCGGCTTACTAAAAAACTTTATATCGCAGGCGAAATCGGAACTGAAGAAAAAACCACTGCCAGCGATTACCTAGATGTTACTACCTCTGGAAATTATTTTAAGGCCGGTATCGACTATAATTTTTATGAGAACTGGCTAGATATGGACAATCTTATCTACGGCGGGCTTAGAGTCGGGGTAACTTCCTTTAAACACAGCGTAAATAGTTTTACCATATACAATACCGATCAATATTATCAAACTCCGGTTACCTTAACCGACAATGCCGAAATAAGCGGCTTGTCTGCGTTGTGGGGAGAATTATTGGTTGGGATTAAAGCTGAAATATTCAGTAATCTTTATATGGGTCTTAACATTCAATTTAAAGGTTTGATCAGCGAAGATTCTCCAAATAATTTTGAAAATCTCTACATTCCTGGTTACAACAGAACATATGACAGCGGCAGGTTTGGTTTCGGTTATGGCTACACCCTTTCTTATAGGATTCCGCTTTACAAAAAAGCAAAATAGCATTTAAAATCACTTAAGCTTCAATATTTATTATAAGCTTTAAGTCCTGACTCAGTTGTTATAAATTTTCAGTATCTTTTGATAAAAATTGCAAGATGCTATGCACAAAGATGAAATAGCCGACCTTATCGATGATAAAAGTCAGGTTCTGGTACAATTTCTTCAAAATCAAAAAATTGAAAAATGGCGGTTGGGACCAGAAAATAAATGGACCACCGGCCAGCAAGCACTTCATTTACTACAAAGTGTAATTCCCTTAAATACAGCTTTAAGCCTTCCCCGTTTTATTATAAGGACCAAATACGGTAAAACCAATCGCAGCCTAAGGACTTATAACGAAATAGTAAAACGTTACCTAGAACGGCTCGCCGAAAATCCAAATGTGACCTTTGGACCTTCAAAGAATATGAAAGTTCCTTCTAACTACGACAAACATTATATCGTGGATAGACTTCAAATTGAACATAAAAAATTATCCTATAAAATCAGGAAGATTTCGGACCCAAATCTCGACGAACTTGTACTTCCTCATCCCTTAATGGGAAAAATGCCGGTGAGAGAAATTCTGATGTGGACTGCCTATCATATTGAGCATCATACCAATCAGCTCCAAAAATCGTATTAGATGACTAAATACTGCAGTTGGATTGCAACTTTAATGGTATTCATGTTATTGGCTTCATGTTCTAATGACGACATGGGTGATTCTTCTAATAAAGATGAAGAAACGTTTCCAGATATTTTAGTCATTTCTGAAACGGACGGCACAATTTATCAGCATAACATCTACAATAATGGAGAAAACAAAATTGATTTTAATCTCACTGCAGAATTAAATCTAATTGACGACGAATATTTCTTTATTCAACATAACGACTTGATAAATCTGGTTTCTAGAGCCGACGTAAACTATAAGGTTTCACAGAAGAATGTGGTCAATTCAGAAATATTGATGCTTTCCTATATCTGTGATTTAGAAGAGAATGAATTCGGAATCCGTCCGATTATAACCAATAGTCGGGTTGCGATGGTTACGATAAAAGATTTAATCAGTGAAGGACTTTTCAAGATAAAAAGTTATGATACTAAAAGTAGAATATGTGAAGAAATAAACCTTGGTAACGCAGAAGTTGTTGGTTCCGTAATTGTCAGGGACGAAAATGTTTTTCTTACCCAAGTTGAAAATGGAAACACTTATAAGATTAGTAAAATAGATTTAACGACAATGACCGTCGCAAAGGCAATTGACTTTAGCAATGTCTTTAAAGCATCAGAAAAAGATGGAAAGCTCTATGTTTTCTTTCAAGATAATAGTTATGAGATTTATGATTCTAACACCTTTGAAGAGATTGGAAGTTCTTACCTCAATTTTGGTCTTTTACCAGATGGATTAGGTCTTTTTGATATTCAACTAGAGGGAAATATTCTAGGTATAGATATTGACTACATACAACCTAGCATCATAGAAGTTGGCCCGGGCACCGTGAATCTCGAAACTGGGGAAGTAATAAATGGTGAAGATTTTTTTGCTTTAGAACTCAGCCACATTTTATCCTATAACTATAACGCCAATATTAAAATGACTGCTTTTGTACAAGACCTAGAAAGTGGTCTAGTAATTTACGGTTTCGATATTGGGGATGAAGGCGGAAAAGGCGGAATTATTTATACCAATTATCAGAATGAAATTTTAAAATTGGTTGAGCTAAATTCCGTTCCTGATAGAATAGTGATCCGAAACTAAAAATTTTTAATCCTGATACTTAGCTTTTTTGCTTCCTTCGTAAATTTCATACTTTAAAAGTCTCGCTTCCAGCTTAGCATTAAACACTTTTATCTTTCTAGAAGGACGCAAACCAACGTGTTTAATCGCTTCCAAATTAGAAGTTATAAACCAGGCATCTGTGCCCGGATAGCCTTGTTTTAAAGTATTCCCGATCTCCTCGTAGAATTTTTCCATATCAATATCCAATCTTTCACCGTAAGGCGGATTAAATAACATATGAAGCTTCCCTTCTACTTGTTTTTCTGTTTTAAAGAAATCATGATGCACAAATTCGACGAATTCATCTAAATGGGCATTTTTAATATTTTCCTTGGCTTTATCGATTGCAGATGGAGATTTATCGTAACCAATAATCCTATAGTGAAAATCACGAGTCTTGCTCAACAACGATTCTTCGATTTTTTCAAAAAGTTCGACATCCCAATCTCCCCATCTTTCAAAAGCAAATTCAGTTCTCATTAAGTTGGGCGGAATGTTACAGGCAATCATTGCGGCTTCTGCGGCAATGGTGCCACTTCCGCACATAGGGTCCATAAAATGTGATTGTCCGTCCCAACCAGATAACATTACCAGACCAGCTGCAAGAACTTCGTTGATTGGGGCAATGTTGGTCGCGGTCTTATAGCCACGTTTGTGCAAGGATTCACCAGAAGTATCAAGAGAAATGGTACAAAGATTTCTATCTATATGCACATTTATCTTTAAATCTGGAAAGCGTAAATCTACGTTAGGCCTTTCTCCCGTGGTGTCGCGGAACTTATCTACGATGGCATCCTTCGTTTTAAGCGCCACATAATGACTATGAGAGAAATTTTCAGAATTAATGGTGGCCCCTATAGCAAGGGTTCCGCTGGGCTTTAAATAACCGGTCCAATCCATTTTATAGACTTCGTCATAAAGATCCTGTTCATTGTTCAACTTGAAGGTATGAATGGGTTTTAGGATTTTAATAGCCGTCCTTAGACCAATATTGGCTTTATACATAAAACCTTTGTCTCCACTAAAGGATACGTTCCTAATACCCGCCTTTACATCTTGGGCACCCATTTGGTTAAGCTCTTTCACGAGAAGTTCCTCAAAACCGAACAAGGTTTTTGCTAACATCTTAAAATTGGTCTCCATAAGTCTTCGATTTCCTGATTGCAAAAATAACGTATTTTTACTGCTTCAAAGAAATCGCTTCTTAGACTGAAAAAACAATGAATTCAGGTAAATGCTAGTTTATTTATTACCACTCTTGGCCGTAATAATTGGTGTATGTTTTGCGTTGTTCCTTCAAGAAAAATCAAAATTATCCTCTCAACTATTACTTTCTTTTAGTGGCGCTTTTTTGCTTGCCTTAACCTTGTTCGACCTCTTGCCAGAAGTCTATGAATCCTTGTCTGCCAAGCAAACCGGCTTATATATTATGTTTGGGATTCTTATACAAATCACTCTAGAATTCTTCTCAAAAGGAGCAGAACATGGGCACGTACATCATTCGGATAATATGACGAGTTTCCCTTGGCTGTTGTTCGTAAGTCTTTGCATCCATAGTCTACTTGAAGGATTCCCGATTAGTCAAGGCAACAGTATGGTTTATGGCGTGTTGATACATAAAATCCCTGTGGCAGCCGTATTAGGCTCTTTTCTTATAAAAAGTAAATGCAGTAAGAGAGAAGTATTCTTGTTTCTTACCCTATTCGCTTTTATGACGCCTTTGGGGACTTATATGGCCAATTACTTGCATCTCTTCGAAGAAATTTTGCCTTATATAAATGCTTTGGTTATTGGTATCTTTTTACATATTTCTACCATCATTTTATTTGAAAGTGATAAAGGCCATAGTTTTAACCTCTCCAAATTGGTGTCGATTCTGCTCGGTATCGCAATCGCTTACTTTATCTAATAACAATGTTCAGTAAAGAGGAATCACGCAATTTAAGGGAATTGTTCTGGACTAGTTTTGGAAAATCGTTTCCTAGGAGGTGGATTTTATACAATACAAAAATCAAGGGTTTTAGCTTTAAATTTCAATTTGATAATCAATCTGCCATGGTTGTTTTAGACCTAGAAGATGATTTAGAAAACCGTATAAAGTATTGGGAAAGATTACAATCTATGAAGACTGTGATACAAGAATCTTATTTGCCAACTGCCATTTTTGAAGAGCAATATTTTCTAGAGAACGGAAAGGAAATCTCTAGGATTTATGTTGAATTAGATGAAAAAGTTTCCATCCATAATAAAAATTCTTGGCGCTCGGTGATGGAGTTTTTTAAAGAAACCATGCCTAAGTTCGAGGAATTTTTTCTTGACTTTGAAGATTTTTTGAAAAGTTGAGGTATGAGGTATGAGGTATGAGGTATGAGGTATGAGGTATGAGGTATGAGGTATGAGGTATGAGGTATGAGGTATGAGGTATGAGGTATGAGGTATGAGGTATGAAACTAATATTTAAAAATCCAAAAACCAAAAACCAAAAACCAAAAACTAGCAACTAGCAACCAACAACTAAATCACATATTTAAAAATCATCAGAAAATGGCAAATGGCGCCTGCCAAAACAAAAATATGCCAGATGACGTGATTATAGGGGATTTTTTCGATAGCATAGAAAATAATTCCCACGGTATAAAATATTCCTCCGGAAGACATCAGCCAAAGACCTGCACTATCCATTATCCTGCTTAGTTCAACAATATCAAACACGATTAGCCATCCCATCAACAAATAAAGTATAGTCGAAAATATCTCGAACCGACCGGTAAAGAATAATTTTAGCACGATTCCAAAAACCGCAAAACCCCAAACAACCCAAAATAATGTCCATCCTAGGCTATTTGGTAGAGTAATGAGTAAAACTGGGGTGTAGCTTCCTGCAATCAGCAAATAGATACTGATGTGGTCTATTATCCTAAAGATATGCTTACGTTTCTCGTGCTTGGTCGAATGGTAGATGGTAGATGCAGAAAAAAGGACGATTATGGAAACTCCATAAATTATGACACTAACCAAACTCCATTCGATGGTATTCTTGGTAAAAATTACTAGTAAAACAAGCCCAGCGATTCCTAGAAGAACTCCTATACCATGGCTCCAAGCATTTAATGTTTCTTCAAAATGTGATTGGATTTTTCCCAAAAACTAATTTATTTACTGGCTAGCCATTTGTCGGTGAGATCATAATAATCTATTTCGAAAGCCGGATCTTGCCGTTTTAATTGGCCCGATTGAAAAGCTCTTTGTAAAATATCTTCAATCAAAAAATCTTCTTTAGTCTCGAGAGGTTTAAATTCTTCTTTTAAGGAAATATCGAACAATTTAGCGGTATTGTTAAACCAAAAAGCCCTCCAACCACTTCTCAATTCTTTAATTAGATCAAATGTAGTATGTCCGGTCTGGCGATGAATCAATTTTACTAGAATCTGCCCTTCGGTGATAGTAAGTTTTTTTAGTTCTTCGGCAAACTCCTCTTCAATGTAGCGTTGTATGATTTTTGCATAGCGCTTTTTATCGCTTTTCTTTTCGAGTTTTGCCAATCTTTCGTTGAGGTCAGTTAACCTTTCTGCGGCCAATTTGGCATAAGGATACACTTTTATGGTCTTCCGCTTTAAAATAAGATAACGAATCCTATCCTTTCTATCATCGAACTTTAGCTTTTGTAGTAGTACAATTTCGTCCAAATCTATCGCTGCATGAGGGATAGAATCACCTTCAATATAAATAAACTCAACGTCGGTAGAATCTTGCTCAACAGGTTCAACCTGAGCGAATAAGGCAATTGGAGCAAGCAGTAGTAAAAAAAGCAGGTTTTTCATCTCAACAAAATGAACCAAAATCGTTCCAAACCTACGACAAAATAGGTTTATTGGTTTATAGATTAACTAAAAATTAGATTCTCAGTACATCTATAAATTAAATCGAAATTTATTTCAACATAAATCATAGAACGCTTAGAAATAATAAAAGTTGTACGTCATTAACTCAGTAAGTAAAACGGTAAATCGGCTAATATTATTAAATTTGTCCAAAATTTTAAAAATGGCGAAAGACGAAATCCTGAACAAAAAATCCTTAAAATTTCTTGAAAAATATCTAAATAATCCATCACCTACTGGGTACGAGTGGGATGGGCAGAAATTATGGATGGAATACCTTAAACCGTACGTTGACGAATTTAAGACAGATGTTTATGGTAGCGCAGTAGGGATTATAAATCCAAAAGCCAAATATAGGGTCGTAATAGAAGGACATGCCGATGAGATTTCTTGGTACGTTAATTATATAACTGATAATGGACTTATTTATGTTATCAGAAATGGCGGTAGTGACCACCAAATCGCACCCAGTAAAATAGTTAATATCCATACTAAAAACGGCATGGTAAAAGGCGTTTTTGGTTGGCCAGCAATACATACCAGAAATCGTGAAAAGGAAGATGCACCAAAGCCAGATAATATTTTTATCGATGTGGGTTGCAACAAAAAAGAAGATGTTGAAAAAATGGGAATCCATGTGGGTTGTGTCATTACCTATCCGGATGAATTTCATATCCTTAATGGTGATAAATTTGTTTGCCGTGCTTTAGACAATAGAATGGGCGGGTTTATGGTCGCTGAAGTTGCCAGATTACTGCACGAAAATAAAAAGAAACTACCTTTTGGATTGTACGTCACCAACTCAGTACAAGAAGAAATCGGGCTTAGAGGTGCACAGATGATTACCGAAACCATAAAGCCAAATGCCGCCATCATAACCGATGTAACGCACGATACTACTACGCCGATGATCGAGAAAAAGAAGGAAGGTCATATAGAATTAGGAAAAGGACCGGTTGTGGCTTACGCACCAGCAGTTCAACAGAAACTGCGGGATATCATTACCGAAACCGCCGAGAAAAAAGGCATTCCGTTTCAGCGTTCGGCCCTTTCTAGAGCTACCGGAACAGATACCGACGCATTTGCTTATAGCAATGGTGGGGTGGCTTCAGCTCTGATTTCTTTACCACTCCGATATATGCACACCACAGTAGAAATGGTGCATAGAGAAGATGTGGAAAATGTCATTAGGTTGATTTATGAAACGCTTCTTACCATGAAAGATGGCGATACCTACAGCTATTTTGATTAGAACTTTGGCAAGCCGAGTAAGATGGATGAATTAATCGACGTCTTAACAAAAGAAGGAAAACCAACTGGTGAAGCAATCCCAAAATCGATAATCCATCAACAAGGACTTTATCACAATACCGCTCATATTTGGTTTTACACCAAAAAGGGCGAGATACTGCTTGCGCAACGATCTTATAATAAAGCTATTTGCCCAGGTCTTTGGGATGTTTCAGTTGCTGGACATGTCGATGCAGATGAAACTGTTGAAGATGCCGCGATTAGAGAAATCAGAGAAGAATTGGGGATTACCATTACCATTCAAGATCTGCACAAAATAGGAACATTCAACTGTTTTCAATCCTACGATAACGGAATAATCGACAATGAGTTTCATAATACATTTTTATGTGAATTCAAAGACGACATCGATAAAATAATCTTTCAAAAGGAAGAAGTTGAAGCGGTAAAACTCGTAACAATCGATGAATTTGCAACTCTTCTAGCGAACAGTAAAAACAATAGCCATTTCGTGGCGAGCAATAAATCTTATTACGATATTGTAATTAAACAAGTCAAGGCTAATTTGAAAAATTAATTTTTTAAATTTGGCCACATGACGCTTACCCTGCTAACTATTGCCCCTATTTTAGCTGTAATCCTAATGATTTATCTTTTGGATAGGTACGAAAGAGAACCGTTAAAATTTCTCTTATCCCATTTTATTTTGGGAGCAGTTGTCAGCATTATCTTAACCACGCTTATCTATCTTATCTTCGATTTTATTATCCCGCTTGAGGATCATTTTGATATTGCAGAACAGTTTTTTAAGGCGTTTTTTGTGGTCGCTCTCACCGAAGAATTCAGCAAATATATAATCGTCCGATATTACAGTCAGGATAAACGATATTTTAACGAACCATTTGATGGCATCGTTTATTGCGTCTTGGTTTCGATGGGATTTGCTGCCACCGAAAACTTTATGTACGTATTAGAAGGTGGTTACGAAGTCGCATTACTCAGAGCGTTTACGGCCATACCTGCGCATGCAACTTTTGGAGTATTGATGGGTTATTTTATGGGCAAGGCCAAGTTTTCTGGCAAACGGATTCAACATAATTTAACCGGATTGCTGCTAGCAATGGCGTTCCATGGCGCCTATGATTTCTTCTTGTTTATAGAATATGTTCCTGGCCTTTGGATCGGTTCTTTTATATCTTTAGTAATAGGTATAGGTCTTTCTGCAAGAGCGATTCACAAACATCGGCGAAGCAATTTTTTTAAGATAAAAAGAATAAACTAAAAATAATAGAGAGTATTTGGTGCTTAGTTATTGCTGTATGATTTAGCAACACTTTTAAAATTGAATCTACACATTTTTAGTATTGAAGGCTTTTAGGCAATAAGTTTCGTCCTAAAATAATCGTTACCTTATCTTTCTTTATTGGATATCGCTAATAATATTTAAGTCATTGGGGTTACTATAAATCAATTGACTCATCTATCCAATTTCTAGTCATAAATTCTAACTAAAAAATAGCCACTATTCCCGAATATTCCGTTTCTAATAAATAGAAAGGATTCTATATGCAATTAGTTTTCATTTGACACTGATAAATAAAAATTGTTATTCTCATTTACCTTAACGAATCCTAGGATCAATACTACTATCTTTTTAGCTTAATTTAATTGCGGCTTCGTCACGATATTTTTTTATTTATTCATAAAAATCGACGGCACCTGTATTGATATCATACATCGCTCCAATGATTTTAATATCTCCATCGTTCTGCATTTCTGCAAGCACGTCACTCTCTTTGATAATTCTGTCAATAGTAAGTTGAACATTTTTTGCAGAGACATGGTCTACAAATTCCATATTTGAAGAATTTCTTAGAGCAGCGTCTTGTGGTTCTTTAACGGCGTTTACAGCTGGTTTAATTTTTGCCAACATATTAGTTAAATTACCAAGTTTAGCGTCGTCACAAGCACCTTTAACGGCACCGCATGCAGTATGACCAAGTACAACTATTAGCTTGGTACCCGCAAGTTTGCATGCGAATTCCATACTTCCCAAAATATCTTCGTTGACAAAATTACCCGCAATTCGAACGCTAAAAATATCACCTAATCCCTGATCAAAAACCAACTCGGCCGAAACCCTAGAGTCTATGCAACTTAAAATAGTAGCAAAAGGAAATTGCCCGTCACGGGTGTCATTAACTTGCTCTAAAAGATTTCTGTTGGCTTTTAAATTATTTTGGAATCGAGCATTTCCTTCTCTTAAAAAATTTAATGCCTTCTCGGGAGTCATTGTTGCTTGTGTCTCTTTTGTATGTGCTTTCATAATTTATATATTTTATTAATCAATTATTTATGCCGATTTGGGTCTCAGTTTGAAAAATTCGATGTAGCTAGGGGGGTTTTCAATAACTCCTCGCTCTGATATTAATTTGATGTTAATATTTCTTTCCTTGGCCTTAAAAGCAAAATCCTCTAAAATTTCTATAATATCATTATCTAAGTACTTGGTTTTTCTAACATCTAATTCCAATTGGGAGTTCTTAGGCAGCTTTTCCAATTCCTTTAAAATTGCACCCTTATTAAAGAAAGTCACCTCTTCCGCTAATGTCATTTTAATTATTCCATCATCCACATCTTCTCCTTCTTTGTGCAAGAAATGGGAGTTTTGATAGCTTTTTATTAATATAACTACAATTCCCACGGCTAGACCTAATCCTAAACCGGAAAGCATATCAATAAATACAATACCTAAAACCGTCACTGTAAATGGTATGGACTGTTTCCAACCCAAATCGTACATTTTTTTAAATAGAGCGGGTTTCGCTAATTTATACCCAACAATCAATAATATAGCAGCCAATACAGATAGCGGGATCATATTTAATAAATTAGGTATAACCATTACAGAAATTAATAACAGTAAACCATGTATGATTGTTGACAATTTGGTTCTGGCTCCCGATTGAATATTAGCAGAACTTCGTACTATTACTTGGGTAATTGGTAAGCCACCGATCATTCCAGAAATTATATTACCTGTACCTTGGGCCAACAATTCTCTATTAGTAGGGGTTACACTCTTATGAGGATCCAATTTATCTGTAGCTTCAACGCAAAGTAAAGTTTCTAAACTTGCAACCAAGGCAATGGTAAAGGCAACAACCCAGATGTCTGTATTACCGATAGCTCCAAAATTCGGAAAACTAAATTGGCTAAAAAATGAGGAAATATCGTCGGGTATTGGCACACTCACTAAATGCGATTGACTGATTGCCAGGCTATCATTAGACTTAGTTACTAAATAGAAGATAATTCCTATAGCTACTGCTACCAAAGGACCTTGGATGATCTGGAAGATTTTAGATTTTTTTGACAACACCTTATCCCATAATAACAAAATAGATAGTCCTATAATACCGATTAATGCAGATCCCGGGCGAATATAATTGACCGTTTTAAATATTTCAGAAAAGGTGTTTTCACCATCCACTTGGAAAAAGGCAAAATCACCCTGTGGATCAGAATCATACCCAAAAAAGTGAGGTATTTGTTTAAGAATGATAATAATTCCTATTCCCGTAAGCATTCCTTTAATTACGGATGAAGGAAAATAATAACCAATTATCCCAGCTTTTAAAACACCAAAGAGTAGTTGGATAATACCGCCTAATACTACGGCTAATAAGAAATTTTCATAACCCCCAAGTGTACCAATCGCGGTTAGGACAATTGCCGCTAAACCGGCGGCAGGACCACTTACCCCAATTTTTGACCCGCTTAAACTGCCGACAACGATACCACCTACAATTCCTGCGATTAAGCCTGAGAAAAGTGGAGCGCCGCTTGCTAACGCAATCCCTAAACATAATGGTAGCGCCACAAAGAATACCACTATACTTGCTGGAATATCATTTTTAATATATGAAAAAACATTGTTGCTCATAGAAAGTTGGTTTTTTAAAATCAGATGTAAATATACAAATACTTTCTATTATAGTAGTAAAACTATCATAAAAAGTTGTAAAGCTTTTGTATCTTTGAATTCAAATTCTCAACCTCAGTTGGTTCTAAGTAAATTAGATTGAATTTTAGAAATTAAAATTTATGAGTATAGAAATAAAAATATCGTTAAATGAGGGCTTATATCTTAGGGAACCTCAAGCATCTAAACTGGGTCGTGACATCATAAAACATAGTATTCTCCTAATAGACGAATATGGTTTCGAGTCCTTCAATTTTAAAAAGTTAGCCAATAATTTTGGTTCAACGGAAGCATCAATTTATCGCTACTTCGAAAACAAACACTTATTATTGATATTTTTGGTTAACTGGTACTGGGAATGGGTGAGCTATCTTATAACGATCAACACAATGAACGTAAAAGATCCCCGGCAAGAGTTGCAGATTATTATACATTCCTTTGTTTTTGCACCCAAAGAGAATCCAGGAATAGAATATGTAAATGAAAGCAAATTACATAACATTGTTATCTCCGAAGGGGGAAAAGCTTATCATACAAAGGAAGTAGACATAGAGAATTCGAAAGGTTTTTTTCGCAGTTATAAAAATTTGGCGAATACGGTATCTAAGGTTATTTCAAAAATTAATCCTGAATTCAAATATCCGTATGCCTTAGCCACTAACCTTTTTGAAATGTCCAATAATCATGTCTATTTCGCCAAGCACCTTCCAAGACTTACCGATATATCTATTAATGAAAACAACTTAGAGGAGGTTGAAGAGATGTTGAATTATTTTGCGGAGAAATTATTATCCTGAACATTTCCATCATTTCAGGTCCATTAGTATGATTTGCTTGTTAACAGCGCACTATCTTTAAAAATAATTTAGAACAGTATCGCCAGAGAAATAAATTTGAAATATACCGTTGAATACCATATCCCTTTATGAAGAATACCATTGCCAGCAGAATTGCAGATTTTATAAAGGACTTCCCTCCTTTCGACTTATTAAATGACCATCAGCGATTAGACATTTCAAAAAATGTAAGTGTTCTTTATTTTGAAAAAAATGCCGTAATCTACAAGCAGAATGACATTCTAAAAGACCAATTTTTCATCATTAACAAAGGAAGTATCGCTCTAAAGAAAACGATTGATGATACTGAAGAAATCCTTAATAAATATGACGAAGGCGATGTTTTTGGATTACGCCCAATTTTTGCGAAAGAAAATTACGCGCTTTCTGCGGTGGCGGATGAAGAATGTATCTTATATGCCATTCCGATTTCCATATTTAAGCCAATTGCAGAAAAGAACACTTTGGTAGGTAATTATCTAATGGAAAGTTTTGCTTCCAATACAGAACACCCGTTTACTAAGGTCTACAGCAAGGATTTTTTTGGTGACCCCCAGGATTTCGATTCTCCGATTTCCGAGGTGCTTTTTGAACTTCAACCTGCTACTTACATTAAAAAAGTCATTACTGCGAAGCCAGAGGATAGTATTAAAGATGTTGCGAAATTAATGAGCAAACATAATGTTGGCTCAATTATTATTGCCGAAGACGAGATTCCGCTAGGAATTATTACCGATAAGGACCTTCGTAATTATATGGTTACGGAAGATTTCGATATTGACCAAGCGGCAAAAAAGGTGATGAGTTCTCCTGTGCTTTGTTACCCCAAGAATATTTCTATCGCCCAGGCCCAAATTACCATGATGAAACATCGGGTAAATCATATCTGCATTACTAAAGACGGAACCCCGAATTCAAAGATTTTAGGAATTCTATCCCAGAACGATATTATAGTCAAGAAAGGAAGCAATCCGGCGATTTTAATGAAGGCGATAAGCAGGACCACGAGTACTAAACAATTACGTCGATTAAGGCAAAAGATTATGGTTCTTCTTCAAGGCTATATTGAACAGAATATCCCGATAACTTTAACCAGCAGGATTATTTTTGAGCTGAATGACGCCACCATAAAACATGTAATTAAAAGGTGCATCAAGAAAATGGGCAGCAATCCACCGGTAGAGTTTGCCTGGATGTCTTTAGGGAGCCAAGGACGTAAAGAACAACTGCTTCATACCGATCAGGATAACGCGATTATTTTTGAAAAAGTCCCCCAAGATAAGCTTGAAGAAACACGCACCTACTTTATAGAATTGGCCAAAAAAGTAAATAAGAGATTGGCAGTTGTAGGTTTTGAACTTTGTCCTGGCGACATGATGGCTAAAAATCCTAATTATTGCTTGACCTTAGATGAATGGAAAGCGCAATTTAATAAGTGGACCACCGAAACCGGAAGCGACGAAATCTTATTATGTTCTATTTTCTTTGATTTCGATATTACCTACGGAAATTCTAAACTGACCGACCAACTTGCCGAACATACCTTTCTAATTACTAAGGACAACCATATATTTTTGACCAAATTAGCCGCCAGCGCTTTGCGAAGTCCTTCACCCTTCGGATTTTTTAGACAATTTTTATTAGAAAGAGACGGCGAATACAAGAACTTTTTTGATTTAAAAAAACGTGGTATCATGCCTATCGCGGATGCCGGGCGAGTACTTGCACTTAATTATCAAATTAAAAATATAAATAATACGGCAGAGCGGTTCGAAAAGCTGGCAGAAATTCAACCAGAGAATAGCGAACTCTATCTTTCCTGTTCTTATGCAGCAAAAGCATTACTAAAGTTTAGAACTAAGCACGGTCTTATCAATAACGACAGCGGCCGATTTATAGAATTAGAAGTCTTGACTAAAGAAGAAAAAATGAAATTGAAACGATGCTTTACCACGATTTCTAATATTCAGGATTTGATCAAGATTAAATTCAATACCCATGCGTTCTCATGATAAATTGGTTTAATAAATCAATAAAGAAGGATTATCCGGATTTCTATAATTCATATTTAGAAAAATTTGAAGCCGATAATCCAAAAACTTATCAGGAAGCAGTTTTTATTATTCTCGATACTGAAACAACTGGTTTCGATTATAAAAAAGATCGTATTCTCTCAATTGGTGCGGTCGTTTTAGAAAATATGCAAATCGTAATTTCAAAAAGCCTAGAAGTTTACGTCACGCAAAACCGATTTAATCCAGACACGGTAGAAATACATGGTCTTCTTAGAAATGAAAAACTCAATCGGCTTAGCGAGCTCGAAGCAATCAAGATTTTCTTGGAATACATCGGCAATTCAATTATTGTGGCACATCACGCCAAGTTTGATATTACCATGATTAATAATGCTTTAAAACGTCAAGGTCTTCCGAAGTTGAAAAATAGAATATTAGATACGGTAGACCTTCATCGTAGAACCTTGATCAAATCGAATCTTATCGACACCCAGAAAAATTTCACCTTAGATGAGCTCGCTTATTTCTACGACATTGACTTGTCCGACCGACATACGGCTGCGGGAGACGCCTACATTACGGCTCTTATTTTTCTACGCACCATCAGTAAACTAAAGAGCGGCAAAAACCTGCAACTAGACAATTTGTTTAAGAAATCCAGATGAGCGATGACTTTTATCGCTGCCTAGAATTATTATCTTTACCTAATAAGTTTTAATAAACAATGAAAGAAACCTATCGCGTTGTAGTTGATGCTGAGCATGAATTTGATCTAAGCTCAAAAGATGCAGAGCAATTGGATATCATTCCTAATAAGAATGGAAAGAGCCATTTGCTAGTTGAAAATACTTCATACCAAACTGAAATTTTAGATTCCGATTTCAACAACAATAACTACACAATCAAGATTAATGGGAGAAAATTTAAGGTTGAAATACATACTGCTTTAGATGCACTAATCGATAAAATGGGACTTACGGTAGCCACAGAAAAAAATGTGAATCAGCTTATCGCTCCCATGCCAGGTCTTATCTTAAATATAAATGTAAAAGTTAAGGACGAAGTAAAAGAAAATGAGCCATTGTTGGTCTTGGAGGCGATGAAAATGGAAAATGTGATGGTCGCCCCAAGGAATGGAACCATAAAATCGATTTCGGTTAACAAAGGGCAAACGGTAAATAAAAATGATTTATTGATAGAATTTGAATGAAGAAAATACTAGTAGCAAATAGAGGCGAAATAGCAATTAGGGTTATGAAAACCGCTAAGAAAATGGGGATTAAAACCGTCGCTGTTTATTCTGAAATCGATAGACATTCGCCTCATGTAAAATTTGCCGATGAAGCAGTTTGCATTGGCGAGTCACCTTCAAATAAATCGTATTTAGTCGGCGATAAAATCATTGAAGTTGCGAAACAACTCGGCGTGGATGGGATACATCCCGGTTATGGTTTCTTAAGTGAAAATGCAGAATTCGCCGAAAAAGCAGAAAAAAGCGGAATTAATTTTATCGGTCCAGGTTCTAAAGCCATAAAGATTATGGGGAGTAAACTGGCGGCGAAAGAAGCGGTAAGAGAATATAATGTTCCGATGGTTCCTGGGACGGAGGATGCCATCAGCGATGTTGATAATGCTGAAGAGATTGCCGAAGAAATTGGTTTTCCTATTCTTATCAAAGCCTCAGCAGGTGGTGGCGGAAAAGGTATGCGGGTAGTAAAATCAAAAGATGAATTAAAATCCCAAATGGAACGTGCAATCAGCGAAGCGAAATCGGCTTTCGGTGATGGTTCCGTCTTTATTGAAAAATATGTAGAATCACCTCGACATATTGAAATTCAGATTGTTGCCGATAAGCATGGAAATGTCATCTATCTTATGGAACGCGAGTGCAGTATCCAAAGAAGGCATCAAAAGGTTGTAGAAGAAGCACCGTCAACAGTTCTTAGCCAAGAATTGAGGCAACAGATGGGTGAAGCTGCAGTAAATGTGGCCAAATCTTGCGATTACGTTGGGGTTGGTACAGTTGAATTTTTATTGGATGATTCCAAGAATTTCTATTTTTTAGAGATGAATACCAGACTTCAGGTTGAGCATCCGGTGACTGAATTTATTACGGGATTGGATTTGGTAGAGCTTCAAATTAAAATCGCAAGAGGCGAAAAACTGAAAGTTCAGCAAGAGGATATAAAGATTAATGGACACGCTATAGAATTAAGGGTTTATGCTGAAGACCCAAAAAATGATTTTCTGCCTAGTGTTGGCAACCTTGAAGTTTATAAGATTCCGAAAGGCAAAAATATCCGGGTAGACAACGGGTTTGAGGAAGGAATGGATATTCCTATTTATTACGACCCGATGCTCGCCAAACTGATTACTTATGGAAAGACCAGAGCGGAAGCGATTGAACTTATGATCAGTGCAATCCACGAATATGAAATTGAAGGTGTAGAAACAACCTTAGAATTTGGTGAGTTTGTGATGAAAAGTGAAGCCTTTAAATCTGGCAACTACGACACCCATTTTATAACTAAACATTATTCTGTAGATAGCTTAAAACAATATGAAATGGAATTAGCAAAAATAGCGGCGCTTGTTGCATTGAAGCGTTTTAAATCTGATCAGGAACAATTAAGAATACCCAAATAAGCTTAGATGGATAAGAAAATCGAATCTCTAAATGAAAAGCTCCAAAAAGCTTACTTAGGTGGTGGCGAAACCCGGATAGAAAAACAGCACTCAAGCAAAAAACTTACGGCCAGAGAGAGGGTGGAATATCTTTTAGACAACGAATCGTTCGAAGAAATTGGCGCGTTGGTTACCCATAGAACCAAAGAATTTGGGATGGACAAGCAGCAATTCTACGGCGATGGTGTAGTTACAGGTTACGGAACAATTGACGGTAGATTGGTCTATATTTTTGCCCAGGATTTTACAGTCTTTGGTGGTTCACTATCAGAAACCCATGCCGAAAAAATCTGCAAGGTTATGGATTTGGCGGTCAAAGTCGGAGCTCCCATCATCGGCTTAAATGATTCTGGCGGTGCTAGGATACAAGAAGGTGTTAGATCTTTAGGAGGTTATGCCGATATTTTTTATAGAAATGTTCAAGCTTCTGGAGTAATACCTCAATTGTCGGCAATAATGGGTCCTTGTGCCGGAGGCGCAGTCTACTCCCCTGCCATGACGGATTTTACGCTGATGGTAGAGAATACTAGTTATATGTTCGTGACGGGGCCTAACGTTGTAACGACGGTGACTAATGAGTCGGTTACCTCTGAAGAATTAGGAGGAGCCAGCACGCATTCAACTAAATCTGGGGTTGCCCATATCACTTCTTCAAATGATGTGGCTTGTTTAGAGGATTTAAAAAAATTACTAAGTTACCTTCCACAAAATAACAAGGAGAAAACAGAAAGTATTCCTTTTCAACTTAAAGAAGAGAAGCGCTATGAATTAAATGGAATTATGCCCGAAAGTTCTAGCCAACCTTATGATATGCATTTGGTAATTAAAGGGATTATTGACCAAGAATCTTTTTTTGAAATCCATAAAGACTTCGCTGAAAATATTATCGTAGGTTTTGCAAGATTGGCCGGAAGAAGCATTGGTATTGTTGCGAACCAGCCGATGTATTTGGCAGGAGTTTTAGATGTAAATAGTTCTAAGAAAGCAGCCCGATTTGTTAGATTCTGTGATAGTTTTAATATCCCGTTATTGGTTTTAGAAGACGTCCCCGGATTTTTACCAGGTACCGACCAAGAATGGAACGGAATTATTGTTAACGGCGCTAAATTACTTTATGCCTTTAGTGAAGCCACCGTCCCAAGAGTTACGGTGATTACCAGAAAAGCCTACGGTGGTGCTTATGATGTAATGAACAGTAAGCACATCGGTGCAGATATGAACTTTGCTTGGCCCAGTGCAGAAATCGCAGTTATGGGAGCCAAAGGTGCGGCAGAAATAATCTTTAAAAAAGAAATTAAAAATGCCTCAGATCCAGAAGCGGAATGGAAACAAAAGGAAGCCGAATATGCTTCGCATTTTGCCAATCCTTATAGCGCGGCAGAACGTGGATTTATTGACGAAGTAATTTTACCAGAAAATACCCGTAGAAAACTGATCAAGGTCTTTTCAATGTTAGAGAATAAAGAAATTAACCTACCCGACCGAAAACACGGTAATATTCCTCTTTAATTTAAAGCTTCAGAATAAAGTTTCTTGCAGTTCGGGGTAATCAACTCTTTCTGACACGGATGGTTTATTGGTATCTACGGAAGACTTAAAAATATCTTTAGTAATCGTATAATAATCGAGTTCCTTATCAGGGAAATCGGTATTGATAAGTTGCATCACATCGTCCTTTTCCAAATCCTTATCAAGCCAGATTTTTTCATTTTCGGGAGTTAACAAAACCGGCTGACGCTTACGCTTATTATGGATTTTTTCAAATAGCGGTGTCGCTTTTTTGGTCAGCAGAGAAAAGGTGATAAACTTTCCGATGACCGTGTAAATTCCAGCAATAGAGATAATTTTTTCATCTGCGCGATGGATATAATACGGGTAACTTTTATTTTTGAAGGTATGCGGTTCATAAAAACCAGAAACTGGAATGATGCATCTTTTGGAGAGCGCCACGGTTTTATATAAATAATTCTGAAACAATTTTTCGCTCTGTGCATTTAAGCCACCGCCAAATCTTACCGCCTCTTTGTGATAGTCTTTAATTTCATTGGGCTGCTTATCAGGTGGAACGATTCCCCAAACTCCTGGGGCCAAGACATCTTCCCTTTCCATTGGGATGATGAGCATATTGGGATGTGCAAAACCGTTGATATGATAGTTCGGTTCATCGAACAAGGTGCGTAACCTCTCGTCTGCAACAATCAAGTTGTAATGCAATTCTAATTCCTTAACTTTTTTGGTCTGTTCGGTTCTATAGCACATTTAGATACTTTTCAATAAGAGCAGTTTTAGTTTTTTATACGTTCAATTTAAAAATACTTTGTCCTTAATTTAGAACAAATAACAATAAATATAACAATATGTCAAAACCAAAAAAATTTCCAAAACAAACACAGAAGTTACCCGGAGATGAATATAAAATGGATCCAGAACCAGAAATTATTCGTAAAAATTACAAAGGAAGTGAGAAGTTGAAAGATAAAGTTGCGCTGATAACAGGCGGGGATAGCGGAATCGGGAGAAGTGTCGCAGTACATTTCGCGAAGGAAGGAGCGGATATTGCGATTGTGTACCTAGAGGAAGATAAAGATGCACAGACCACTAAAAAACTTGTAGAAAAAGAGGGACAAAAATGTTTATTGATTGCAGGGGATGTAAAAGAAGAAGCTTTTTGTAAGGAAGCGGTAGAGAAATGTTTAAAAAATTTCATGAAACTAAATATACTTGTGAATAACGCTGCGGTACAATTTCCTAAGGATAACATTAATCAAATCATCACGAGTGAACTCCACGAAACTTTTGAAACAAACATTTATCCCTACTTTTATTTTTCAAAAGAGGTATTGAAGAAATTTAAAAAAGGTGACTGTATTATCAACACCAGTTCCGTTACCGCATACCGAGGTAGTGAACATCTGCTGGATTATGCAAGTACTAAAGGAGCCATTGTGAGTTTTACCAGATCACTTTCCCAAAACTTGGCTGCTAAAGGTATAAGGGTGAACGGTGTGGCTCCCGGACCTATTTGGACTCCTCTTATACCTGCGACATTCGATGATATTTCAGACTTTGGACAAGGCACTCCTTTAAAAAGAGCAGGTCAACCTAGTGAAGTAGGTCCGGCTTACGTTTTTCTGGCTTCTGAAGACAGTAGTTATATCACCGGGCAATTTATTCATGTAAATGGCGGGGAGATGATCGGGGGCTAAGAACTAAACCTACTTTAATAAGATTGGTTGATCTGAGTTGTTCAATGAACTTCTAAAACGCTATTTGAGCATTATGTGTTTCTTACTCTTACAAATATAACAGGTATGGGAGGTTGAAAAATATATTGCAAGAACCATAAGAATTAAAGAGCATGTTACGGTTTTATCGCGTTTTTATTAATATCCCAACCTCTTATTTTTTCATACTAGCGGTTATAAACCATACAAAATAAAATTTAATAAGGGTATAATCGAATTTCGTTTAGTCTACCTACTTTTGCGGCATGGTGCAGAGCGAAAAGAAAATTTCAAAGGAATTTGTGGCGATAATGGCATCACTAATGGCAATCGGTGCTTTATCGATAGACGCCCTGCTTCCCGCCCTGCCCGATATTACGAGATATTTAGGGTTAGAAGACTTAAACAGAAGCCAACAATTAGTTACAATGATTTTTCTAGGTCTTGGTGCGGGCCAATTAATTTTTGGTCCACTCTCGGATTGCTACGGACGGAAAAAGCTGGTTTATGCCGGGTTTGCATTGTTTGCCGTTGCCAGCCTTATATGTATATATACCGACAATTTTGAGACTATGGTCTTCGGTAGGGTTTTGCAAGGAATAGGTCTCTCGGCCCCTAGTTCTATCAGTGTATCCATGGTGCGCGACCAATATTCTGGTGATTTTATGGGCAAGATCTTGTCCCTAATTGTAATGATATTTATTCTTGTCCCCGTGGTAGCGCCGTCCATCGGGCAATTAATTTTGAAGTTTTTTGATTGGGAAAGCATTTTTTACTTCAACTTAATTTGCGCAATCCTAGTTTTAACCTGGTTTCATTTTAGACAAAGCGAAACCTTGCCTCCAGAAAAACGGATCAATTTTAGCTGGTCGATATTTACTGAAGGCGCCAAAGAATTTTTTAGGCATAAAATAACTGTGATTTACACAATCCTTTCAGGGCTTATCATGGGTTCATTTTTAGTGTATTTAAGTAGCACCCAACAGATTTTTGAAAAGCAATATGGTTTGGGTGAACAATTCCCGATGATTTTTGCGATTTTATCAATATCTATAGGTGTTTCAACGTTTTTCAATAGTCAATTAGTGATGAAGTTTGGGATGATCAAAATCGTGAGAATCGCGCTCTTTGTATTTATTTTAGCTTCAGTTGCTTATATTTTATTGTTTTTTGGCTCAGGAAATCCATCTGCAGAAGTATTGATTATTTTCTTTGCGATTCAGTTTATGTCCATCGGATTTTTATTTGGAAACCTTAGAGCGCTGGCCATGGAACCTATCGGACATATCGCTGGGATTGGAGCAGCCATAAACGGATGTCTTTCTACCATTATGGCGGTGCCAATGGCAAATTATATGGGGAGCTTTATCGAAAATACTGCTCTACCGATATTTGTAGGTTTTACAATCTGTGGAATCTTATCACTTGTACTTTTCTTGACTGCACAGAATAAAAGCGCTAATTGGGAAAGCGTGCGTCTCTCTAAAAGGAAAATTTAATTTAAAGAATTGAAGAACTCTTTTTGATTCAATTCTCTTCCTAGTCTTTTAATATGAAACACCAAATCATCAAAATCAGCGAAAGTTGAACGATGATTACAGATAGCAACCCTAATGCAGTAGATACCGTTTATGGTGGTATAACCGGGCATTGCTATGGCATTTTCTTCCAGTTGAAGCTTTATTTCCTTATTGATGCTATTAAGTTCGTCAAGATTAAGATTGCCGGGATTAAATCTGAAACAAACGATATCTAGCCCCACCGGCGCGACCATTTCTAGCTCAGCTGATTTATTTACCAGACCTTCCAAATAATGTGCTTGCTCTACGTTCTTACTTATCATTTCTCCAAACAGATCGGCACCATGAACTTTTAGGGACATCCAAATTTTTAATGCTCTAAACCTTCGGGAAAGTTGTAGACCATACTCGCTAAACCAGTTATCACCTGAAGCCACACCTCTCGTATTTTTTTCGAGATACTCCGGAATCAAAGAAAATGTATCCTTATGAGATTGTTTATCTTTTATTAAAATGCAAGCGGCTTCAAACGGCATATGCATCCATTTATGTAAATCTATCGCGACAGAATCGGCCAAATCTATTCCCTTTAAAAGTGGTTTCACCTTTTCAGATAAAATCGCAATCGCACCAATTGCGCCATCGATATGAAACCATAAATCTTCTTCTATACAGATTTTGGAAAGTTCTTCGAGATTATCGATAGCTCCAGTATTTACGGTGCCAGAAGTTCCGATGACGCAAATCGGTAATAATCCGTTGGCTCTGTCCTCTTTAATTTTTTCTTTTAAGGCTTCAAGATTTATGGTAAAATCTTGATTGACTTTAATTTTAACCAAACTATCGGAACCAAGTCCCAACAATTCTAGCGCCTTTTGGTTGCAGCTATGAATTTCGGATGAAGCATACACTCTTACTTTTGTAGCTATATTGGGTCTTATTCCTTCCTTTCTTACATCATAATTCAACTTAACATTTCTCGCCACGGCCAAAGCTGTATAGTTTGCCATACTGCCACCACTGACCAAAAGCCCACCAGCATCTTTTGGAAAACCCACGATTTCTTTGAGCCAATCTACTACCTGTTCTTCAATTTTATGCCCAGCGTGATTACCACCGCCCATATTACAATTGATAACGGAAGCCCAGAAATCACCCATTACTCCGGTAGTAGTTCCATTTCCCATATACCAAGCCCAAAATCGTGGATGGGTATTCCCCATTGGGTATGGTAAAATGTGGGTTTTAAATTCAGAATAAACCGATCCAAGGCCTTCACCGTTACGCGGTACAGGCAGTTGAAATGTTTCCAGAATGTCTTCAGGGATTTCTTGCCAGATTGGGCGTTCCCTAACTCCGGACATATAATCGACAGCATCATCTACCATTTGATGCATCGTCGCCCTGGTTTCGTCCCAATTTTGGGGATCCAGGGTTTTCTCCTCTGATTGACTTTTAGTTTTCATTTATTCTGGGAATTTACTTTTGTCCAAACCGGGCACAATACTCAAGGCATTTTTATAGTACACTTTTTTAAGAACCTCGTCAGAAAGGTACATTCCATACATTGGCCAGTAAGCGTGATATTTCTTGTGATAAGGAAAATATTCATCTGCACTTTCTAGTACTCGAAAATAGGTCGGGAATTCTTCTGGTACCCAGCTATCTTTTCCAAATAAAATACGGTCTTGGTATTTTTCAAAAAAAGCTTTGGCGAATCTAGGTTGTCTACCAAGTTCGGCGATGATCGCACCGATACCTACGTACATATTTGGGATTTCATCTAGCAAATGTCCTAAAAACCCTAAGTCATTTGCAAACCACCCCATGTGCGCATTAATGAATTTGGTGTTTGGATGCTTTCTAAACATATTGTGCTGAGCTTCAATAATATCTTCCCAAGGGACAGGGTCATTGGCTTCGCGCTTTCTACGTGGATGAGTTTTAAGCTCCAACCAGCGCTCATTATCTTTATCGAATGGCTGCCAAAATTGTTTTGGATCAGCAGAATGTATCAGAACTGGAATCCCAAGTTCTCCACATTTGTCCCAGATTGGGTCTAAACGCGGGTCGTCTACCGCCAATAATTTGCCATCTACATCTTTATTATAAAGTCCTAAACTTTTAAAAACCTTTAGACCTTTAGCACCATTTTTTACGTCTTCTTCTAACTGAGAGACGGTCTTTTCAACCCATCCATCGGCTCCGGCATTATCGAAATCTACATTACAGAATACTACAAATCTACCGGAATAATTCTTGGAAATATTTTCTACTGCCTTAACAATTTTATCTCCGCTCCCACCGCTTAGGTTCACCATTAATTTCATATTAAGGGTATCCATCGCAGCAACGACATCGGTTAAATCTTGAGTGTCCATTCCACGCTGATGACCGTGCACGTCTATAAAGGGAAACTTCGCTTTATTAATTACCTGACCAGGAACGACCAAGGATGAGGTTGGGTTATATTCTTCAAAAGTAACGTCTTGCGAAAAAGTTAACTGGCTAACTAGAGCAAGAAATAAGGTAATGGTAAAAATTTTAATCTTCATAACAATTGACTTTGAGCTATAAAGATAAAATTCTAAGGTACACACTTCAACAAATTGGATAGACTTTCTTGCGGGCTTAAATTAAAATTTTTCGATAAGCGTATACTTTAGCTACTCTTAATTTTGATTTAGCAATTTTTGAAGTTCAGCTTGATCAAGATATTCTCCGCGCCGAATCAGTCCACAGATGGTTAATGTATTTTCTATATTTTTCAAGGGATTTTTCTCTAGTATAAGCAGATTGGCAATCTTCCCGATTTCTACGGTACCCAAGTCATCTTCCCGACCGGCAAAAATTGCGGGGTTAAGGGTGGCAGTCTGTAGAGCTTCCAATTCAGAAAATCCTGCTTCAACAAACAATTGCATTTCATCATGAAGGCTAAATCCTGGATAGATATAAGGATTGCTAAGGTCGGTACCGGCCAAAAATTTTGTACCGTTGTTCAACATAGGTTTTAACATTTTCATAGAAAGCGAAAGATACTCTCGGAACGAATGGTTGGTTGAAGTTGAATCTACGGACATCAAATATTCCGGAAATTCTTCGGACGAGGATGAAGCATTCCAAATATCTAATTCTTCCTGCGGGATATAGTGGTTTCTTCCATTATTCAAAAAAGTTGAATCTTTAGCATAAGAAAAAGATTTAAGCATTACCAACGTAGGACAGAACCAGGTCTTTGTATTTTTTGTGGCATCTAATACATTATTAAACTTAGTGGTGTCCAAATCTTTCATGAATTCCTTGGTATACAAATTTAAATCCTGAAAAATCAGGGTATCAGTTTTGTTGTAACGCGAATTAAATCTTTCCGGATGTTGTAAAGCTAAATCCATACCTATCGTATGTTCAATACTTTTTTGACCGGCAGCGATTGCCTCTTCTGTTGTCACAGAAAATGGAACATGACCGGCAAATGGGAAATCGAGTTTTTTACATTCGTCAGCAATGGCTAAATAGGTTTCATAATCCAAAAGATTGTACACTTTTAGAAAATCGTAGCCCTGCTCATGCATTTTCCTTACAATCTCCCTACCTTCCTCTGGGTTTGAAGCAACAACAGATCCGCCCCAATTTTCGCCTGGACCATCGATAATTGGACTCCCATAAAGAAATTCAAAACCCATATAATTACCATCTTTCCTATTCTGGAAGATATCCTCTATCCTATTCCCTCCATGCATTACCCTTAGACCGGTTACCCCAAGCGCCGTATACATCTTAAGAACCCAGTCATATGACACAATATGGGAATGCATATCGCATAAACCAGGAATTACGTATTTACCAGAAGCGTCAATGCTCTGCGCGTTTTTAAATTGAATATCGGTATGATCTTTAATCTTAGTTATACGATCACCTATAATATAGATGTCCTGTTGAGTTTGGAGTCCACCGGTTTTTACGTCAACAACATTAGCGTTAGAAATTATAATGCCATTAAAATCATTTTCCACTTCACAGCCGATAAAATAGATAAAGCTTAAAATGAAAATTAAATGTTTATACTTTCTCAATTTTATATACTCTTAATGATACCTATAGATTTTGAAAGATTTAAAAACTATGCTTTAATCTGGCTTTTAAAGTCTTGAATACCACTTATTCTAGCCTTCCATTTTCTATACATAAAAATAAACATTGTTACCCAAATGACCCAAAAAATTCCGAAAACGAGCCAGCGTTTTGTATTTAAAACCAAATTTTTAGGAAATTGAAAGGCAGACTTCATGAAAAATAAGTGCCCCAAAATAATCTTAAGTTATTGTCAATCTTAAATTCCCCTTTAATTACGTGGCTATACGAACCCTGATTTCCAGTGAATATTTGAACAATCCTGCATTAAACTTAAATTTTTAGCTATATCCCAAACGTATTACCTGAGTTTCATAATAGTCTTTACTGGTATAAGAAAAATTGTTTCCGGTAAATTCTTTACTGATCACCATAGTATTCAATAAGTCCGTAGCATTGAGAAATAATTCGCCTTTACCTTTCTGTATGGTCTTCTTTATACCCATAACAAGGGAAAAGCGAGAACCGATAGTTCATTGAGCGATTATCTCAGGAGCCAGATAAATTGTCGTGATCGATACTACGAGGTCAAAACCTAAACGGTTTATAATTTATTAAACCTTTAATAGGTATTTGTCATATCGCTGTCTACACAAATAATGAAGTCTGCTTTATTGTGATTTTCTTCTAATAGCTTATCGATATTATCTTGGGATACTGTAGAGATCGTTGCATAATTAAGATCATTCCTCGCTTTCTTAAGATACCATAAAATGCCTTCATAAAAATCGGAATGGTACGCGCCATTGTAGTTTATAAACGTATGGCCGGGTTTATAGTTTGCTAATATAAAATGAGCCATAGTTGCATCTTTTATTGCCTGTGCCTTAACCAACTCAGGAGTGCCGTGTTCTCCCATCATTTTGAGAATATCCTTGTAGGTTTTTAACTCACTATCAAAAAGTATAGGTAAAGGCGCGATCCATTCCTTTTCAGTGACCGTAAGAGTATCCAGTGCTTCAAACCCTCCTTTGTAAACCAAACTGGCATATCTTCTTGGAACGTTGGTCGCAATAAACGGGAGTTGTTTTTCTTTAGCATAATCGACTAAAGGTGCATAATCAGTTTTATAGTTTACCCATAGTCTTGCCAAGGAATCCAAGCCTTTGTAAGTGATGCTATCTTTTAAATAATCATTTAAGGGTAACTGATTGTCGGCTTCAATCATTTCAGCACCAAGAATAAGATTTCGGGATTCATCCAGGTCAGAGGTAACTTCATACTGCAACCAATGAGCAATGGGGTTATTGTGCAGTTCTCCAAATAATACAACATCACTTTTTACCAGGGATTTCATCATTTTCTTATAGGATACTTTTTTTCCTTTAGAATTATATATCACATATGATCTTTCTTGGCTGTAAATTATACTTGTTACGAGTAGAATGGTGATGTATAATATTGATTTTTTCATATCAGATCTGCTTAACAAAAAAGTGGATGAATGTATTGATGAACCATTAAGCAGTCAATTTAGCAAACAAAATGCTAACCTCTCATCGATTCCTTTGTTTGGTTACCAAAGACAAGCGTCTCTACCATCCATCGCCGAATTACAGTGACCTCAGCAGAGGAGCTGCTAAAGAATTTCCGGTTGTTATATTTTACCGAAGCTCCCGGTCTACTTCTTCGATCTTAGATATTTTTCCTCTCCAATCCTTCGCCATGATGATAAACATCCCAACAAGTATAAAGGTAAAAACACCTAGTAGAATCCATCTTCTGCTGTCAAAGCTTACAATCGAAGAGAAATAAACGATCACCATTATCGAAAAAAGCAGCGCGGTACTTATTGATGTTATTGAAAGAATTTTTATATCCTTAACGAATTTCTGGGCAGAATCCTTGAGATTATTCCCGCGGATTGGGTTTTTCAGCACATAGAACCCATAGGAATCATTCACTATATAGAGAATTGCCGCTCCCGCTAATAATACATTCATCATAGTGGAATGCTTTTCCGCATCGAAAAAATCCTGAAAAACCAGTAAGAAGAAAATCAGCATCACTGTTTCGATCACAAACTTGATTCTCAATCTATTCAAGGTCGGATGGTTTTTCAATTTGGTCATCTTTAATATCTCATCCTGGGACCTGCTTTCTGCCTTGCTATTGTCCCAACTTGTTTTTAATTCATCTAATCCCATAATTTATTTTTTTAAAATTGTTTTTAATTTTTCTTTTATCCGGCTCATTTTTACGCCCACATAATTCTCGGTAATTCCCACGAGTTCGCCGATTTCCTTATAACTGTAATCTTCTAGGAACAAACTTATAATTGCTCGCTCGGCTGAGTTAAGTTTTTTTAATGCCTCATACATCAAGATTTCATTTTCGCTAATTTGAGAGTCATCAATGGGGAGTTGGGAATACGGAATATTATCCTTAAAATCGATCTCTACCTTTTTCTTTCGAAAAGTTGCAATCGCAGTATTTAAAGCGATACGATACATCCAGGTAGTTACCTTAGAATCATTCCTGAATTTTGGATAAGCGTTCCATAACTGATAGACGATTTCTTGAAACAGATCTTCTTGATCTTCCTTGCTGTCGCGATACAATCGGCTGACCTTATAGATTATCTTTTGATTTGCTGTAACGATATCTAAGAATTCTTTTTCCACTTAATTTAGGTTCCTTAGAGAATATTGCTCTAAGTTAGAATTATCATTCCCATTACAAGCTTTAAGTGGAGATTGTGAAATTTCTTTGTTTAAAACCGATTTTGATGGTCCGTAGGAAGGAAGAAAAATACTCAGGAAAATGATTGCCACAGTTTTTACTAAATAATACATAAGCTGTTCGTTTTTTGATTGATGTATTATAAGTTGTAAGTTTTCAAGGATATCTTACAGTAGGATAAAAAAAATTCCCGCTGTTGCGAGAATTGATTTTGTTGAAAGCTTATTGCCTACTGATTTCTGAAAAAATAGTTTCCTTGATTCCCTCCCACTCGTTCTTTAAAATACTATAATACACGGTATTTCGGCGATAGCCATCGGACATCACGGTATGGCTACGCAAGGTGCCTTCAAACTTAGCTCCAATTCCTTCCATCCCTTTTTGTGATTGTAGATTGCGCTTGTCGGTTTTTAATTCTATTCTTTCATATTCCAAAACTTCAAAAACATACTGCATCAACAGAAATTTACAATTGCGATTTAGTCCGGTTCTTTGAAAATGTTTACCGATCCAGGTAGAGCCGATTTCCAGTCGTTTATTTTCTGGGGAAATATTTAAAAAAGCAGTTGAGCCAGCGTATTCTTCTACCTCTTTATCAAAAATCGCGAACGGATACTTTGTGTGATTTTTTCTTTCTGCGAGGTTGCTTTCAATATATTGTTTCAGCAATTCTGGCGTACCGAATTTTGGCGGAGAAAGTTTTAGTAAATCGGGATACCGGTTAGAAATTGGTAAAAGGACATCGTAATGGTTTAGCTGCAATGGCTCTAACTTAACTCGTTTATTTTCTAAAATAATATCTTGGTCAAAGTGTAATTCATTTGGTTGCTTCATATAAACCCTCGGACTGCATTTATAATTAAATCCTCAGTGTCAGCATTTTATTTAATGGCTATTGCTGCACTAGAGGGTCCCGCTAACGGCATGATGCTGGTGGATGAAAAGCCGACAGCCTCTGCCCATTTATTAAAATCTGCAAAAGTATAGTCGAACCCGGTTCTTGTTTCGATAAGCATATTTAGGCTCATCATCATCCCAAAAGCGTTTTTGTTTCTTTCCTCATCGATAATAGCTTCAATGGCTACAAAGGTGCCGCCGTCGGGTAAAGCGTCATATGCTTTTTTCATCAACATAAGTTTTTTTTCTTCATCCCAATCGTGCAAAACATTTCCCATCACGACGATATCGGCCTTGGGCAAGGCGTCGGTAAAGAAATCACCATTGGCGGTTTTTACCCTATCCCCTAACTTAAATATTTGAATATTATCTTCTGCAATGGGAGCAACTGCTGGTAAGTCCCACGAAACACAGGCCATATGAGGCTGGTGTTTAGCCACCATCAACGAAAGCATAGCACCAGAACCACCTATATCGACCAAAGTTTCGGATTTTGAGAAATCGAAGGATTGGGAAAATGCCATAAAGTTCCCCATTTGGACCCCGGTCATGGCGTTGATAAATCCTTTTAACCTATCCTTATCGGAATAAATGGCCTCAAATATATCTTCCCCATTTTTAGCCTCGTTTTGCAGTTCTCCTGTAAGAAGAGCTTCTTCCAAATTTCCCCAGAAGTTATAAAGTCGATGGTTCATCATTTCGAGAATGCCACCGACATAAGAGGGCTTGTTTTTATCCAAGAAAAAATCGGTGTCCTTGCTGTTAGAATAGGTTGCTGTTTCCAGCAAACCAGTACGATTAAGAAAGCCGAAAGTGGTAAGCGCATCCAAGAAATCGTAGAGATGACGGTCACTGCACTTTAAGCCTAAATGTGTTTTGATGTCCTTGGCCGACATTGATTTTTTTTGGGCAAGGGTGGTGAAGATTTCAAAATTTACGGCGGATAACAGGATTTTTGATGCCCAAAATCCGGAGCCGATTTTCATGATGTTTTCCGGCGTTGGTTGGTTGTTAGTTTGTAGCATTGATTAAATGAATTTAATGATACAGTCCTGATTGGTTTTCAGGATGTACCCTGGTTTTGATTAGTCTAGGAAGATACACAAAAATTACCTTAATAGCTTCGTTATAAGCTAATTTACAATATATATAGAACTAATTTAGGGAATGGAACTGGAATAGAAATCCGATAAGATTTTTGCAAATAGGCTTGCCAAAGAAATAAACTATATCCAGCATTCTGTTTTCTCTATTTTTTGAGTTCCTCTCTTAATAAAGGTAAAAGAGCTTGTATTTTGTTTTCGCAGTTTAGCATGGATTTTCTAACCGTATTTGATAAAAAATATATTTTACGACAGTCCTTACCCAATTGTTCGTAATGTTCAGCAAACGACTCTGGATTTATTTCCATGGTATTCGTGATGTACAAATGAGAAATATCACCAAAAAAGTTACTTACCAGACCTTCTTGTGCCAGACGTTCGAGTGTGTTATCCAAATCTTTGTATTCCCAGTATTGTACTTCATACATGTCTATTACTTTGCGTTGAAGCTCTTCGGACTGTATAAGGTCTATTTCGTTATTTTGAACAATTTTATTGTACAACGAAATGTTTGGAACAAAAGAATAACTAGTATAACCAACCTTATTAATTAGATCAAATATTTCGGCATCGCTGAATCTTGATGTTACAGTATCTAAGGATTCGGTTATAAATATACTTTGTGCAACGATGGCACTGTCGATTATCTTAGTTTTAGCGCGGACATCTACCAAGTCGCCTTCTAGGCTTTCAATTAGGGTTTTGTATAATTCGTTTTCTGCAATTCTATCTTTTCGATTGTCATTCCAATTGTTAATGGATAATGCAATTAAGATCCCGAAAACCACCAGCAGAATTTCACCTATAGCATATAAAAGATACCTGCCTGCCGGCAAGGCAGGTTTACTGAATTTGTTTTTCTCCATTAGACTTAATCTGATTTGTCTAAAAAATTTAATCATATTACAGGTTTCTATTTTTCCCTCAAGCGGCTATCTCTACCAAATGTCTCTCCGCCTTCACACTCTGTGCTCCTTCGGACAGGCAAGGCCTTTGATTTTGCTTTGAAAAATAGAGTTTCGATAATCTAATGAATTTTATCATTTGGTTGGTGGCTAGACATATTGAAACAAAACGGTTCTGATTTCCGATTAGGAAATTCAACCGTTATTGTGCTTACACATTGTTGTGCTTTCGCTATTTTTATTATTTAATTTCGCTCTCTAGAATTTCGATAATCGATTGCATTTTCTCCTTGAGTGTTTGCCCTTCTAATATGCATACTTGAGAAAACGTAAATATGAATGTTACTAGGCCTTCAAGACGTTGATCTTTTAAAATGGATTGAACATTTATTTCTTTAGGGCTTTTTCCTATGTTCAAGATTTTGTCGTTTTTTCCTTTATCCAAAAACCCCATTCTAAGTTCTTGTGCGTTCCAAAACACATGGTTTACGTTGCGTATTATTCCAACTTCTTTCATGAAAGGGATGATTTCAGAAATATAATGGTCATGCTGAATAAGTTCAGATTCCTTATATGCCATAATATCCGAAGTCCAATGAGACAATAACTGCTTTAAAGTATCATTTCTTATCAATTTGATATTCCCTGAATTCACAACATCATTTTCAATTGGGTCAAATGTAGGGTCCATAAAAAAAGTTGCAAATATTATGGAAAGAGAATCTTGGCTAATTGATTTATCACTCGAAGTAATATCCAAAACGGTTAAACTTTCTGCAATTAATTTACGTCTCATTTCAATCTTATTCTCTAATTGCAGTAAATTTGATTGATAATCCGTTTTCAGTTGTTTAAGGATTGTTTGTTCTTGTTCAATTTCCTTCCTTTCTTCATTCCAATTATTAATTGAAAGAGCAATTAAAATTCCAATTACTACTAATACAATTTCACCAATGGCATAAAGTAAGTACTTACTAAACTTGCTGTTTGCGAGTAGATTTTGACGGATTCTTCTAAAAAACTTTATCAAATCATCATATTTTAGTTAACTATAGTATCTTCACCAAAGGTCTAGTAGACCTTTGATGCCGATTTATCGGGATTATGTTCAGATAGCTAAAGAATTTTATCATGAACTGCTTGATTGATCATATTGTAAATTTTCACTTACTAAATTCAAGGTTTTTGATGCTTACCGTTTTAGCATCGCCTGAAAATAGTAAACCACCCACTACAAATAGCTCTTTTAATTCGGCGGTTTTAAATGCAGAGAGCGGTATTTCATAGACTTTCCATGCATCAGTAAGCGTTAATGGAACATTGATTTCACTCCCATCATCTGGATCGTTTGAATCTTTTAATACAATAGTAACAGTTTCACCACCACTTTTTCCTTTTAACTCTACTTTTAAAGTGTTGTAAACAGAAAAGTCTTTTGAAGGTCTTTCAATCAACGCATTAGAAGGGATTCTAAAATAGACAAATGCCCAATCGATTTTTGGGGTACTGATGATCATCTCATTGATTCCCCAAGTCAAATCAAAAGGAATATTCCCAGCTGAAGCAACACCATAATCATAAAATTGGCTGTATGTAGCACCATTTACAAGGACATTTGGGTAACCTACTGCACCATTAATTTCAAAAATATTCTCAAGGTTTTTAATGGTTATATCATCAAAAGTTCTACGATCATCATCGATCATACGGATAATCTCTTTTCCAATAATCGCGAGATTCTCATAATTGACTATCAATGAGGGTGATTTAAAATAAGTTTGGTTATACAGAGCAATGGCTGTGGGGTGAAAAAGGATTTCTTTTAAATATGGTTGTAGTTCTGTTAATTGGGTAGTATCACCTATATAATCGGGATAGTTGATATACATGATGTTTTCAAATCCCTGATTAGAAAAATTACTGAATGCAGTACGAAGTATATCATTATAATCTTTTTCTTTTGTAACAATTTCTTGTACAAGATTGTAATACTGATAGATTAGATTTTCTATGTCTTGGCCCTGCAACTTGCTTAGAAATCCTGAATTTTTAATGGATTCGAATCCGCTTAAATTTGGAGTAAAATAATCTAGATCCGATATGGCGGTTAACGTTTCTGAAGCAAAATTAATATCGGTTCTCTCTAGATCGCCTTCATCAAAAATCATATAGGATACCAAGGGTATCCTCGAAATTTCATCGCTTCTACTAGTTTTTAGAAATTCTAGCTTCTTAATATCTGTTTCAATATTATTGGAAATGCTGTTTAGATATCCGCTTAAAGCAACTTGTTCAATTTTATTTTGGTTCCAATTATTGATTTGAAGCGCAATCAAAATCCCGATTACAACAAGAATAATTTCACCAACGGCATAGATCAGATACTTGCTGAACTTATTATTGGTCAAAAGATTTTTACGAATTCGTCTAAAAAACTTAATCATTGGTTTAATTTAAGCATTGATTTGGTCCGCAAAAGGCTATCTCAACTCAATGTCCACCGTACATTTGATTTTGCTTTGCAAAATATAGTTTCGATATTATCATTGATTGGCGTTTTCTGATACTGAAGGACAACAACTGAATATAGTTAGTGTTTAAATTTTCATTTTGTAGGTAAGATAATAATTCCTATAAAAATAGTTCAAGAAAAACCGCCATAATGGATCAATAACCAGTTTCTAATCCTGTTTAACTTCGTTTTTTGCAGGAAGTTTTTCGGCAGTGCTGATTTTTGTCTTTAATTAGGTATGTTGCTAAAAGGTTTGATTTTTAGTCAACCTATTTCAGGAAAATACAGTTTTTCATATTGTGACTAACGTTCAGCAGAAAAATGCGTTTTATTGCATTTTATACCTTGTTTTAAGCTGTTTTAATTATCGTTTGGGAACCATATTCTATCCAATTCGTCTTGGAATTACCTTTTAAGATTACCGCCCGAACAATGGGTTAAATAAAATACGATGGTCTCCCTTTCGGGATAGCCGATTCCAACACCACCCTCACTTCCTCCATATCTGAAGATTAAAGGTTCTTCATCAATAAACCAACCATATCCATGTCCAAATAATTTCTCACCGTATGTGTTAGACTGAATTTTGAGGGCTTCTTCGACTATTGATTTCTCTAAAAATTATACACCATTAATTTCTCCATCATTCATCCACATTTGCGTAAAAGTTGCATAATCTTCGGCAGACATCCAAAGTCCTAAGGCAACAGTAAAAAACTTCCATGACTGTGTTCCATCAGACTAGCTTCTGCTTTGTCATTGATCAAGGATCGCTGTTCCGTTTAATACTATCGCCACTATTTTATAAACGCTGTGTTAGACACAGGATGCGGTACGTTACCACCTGCAAAGCTTGCTCTGTAATATGATGGCAACTGACCAACTGCTGTAAAATGTCTTTTTTATACCACCACCTCCGTTCTACAAAAAGGTAATTTTGCTTTTCATAGTGGTCATCATCTAAAACAAACAAAATTAACAATAATGAACAGAAAACAGTTTGTGAAACTTGCCGGCATTGGTACGGCAGTAGCGGTAACCGGCGGTATGGCCGGATGCGCAAATAGAACAATAGCCAACTCAGCGCCGCCAGGGTTCAAAGGCGCAAGGGCTAGAAAAGCGGTGTATGTTCCAAATGGTGAAAATCGTTTTAATGAGGAATTAATGATCTGGGGCGTGATCCCCTTTCAGATCAAGGTTTCCGGTAAGGACACGGATGGGTCTTTTTTTTCTTTCGAACACGCCAAAATGAGCCAAGGCGGGCCACCCCGTCATTTTCATTACGAACAGGATGAATGGTTTTACGCCATAGAAGGAGAATTTGCTTTTGAGGTTGGCGATGAGAAATTCGTACTGCGGCCCGGCGATTCACTCTTTGCTCCTCGTATGATTCCACATGTGTGGGCTTATGTGGGAGATAAACCCGGGACGTTGCTTTTGGCTATTCAGCCAGCAGGATCGCTTGAGGAATTTTTTATGAAGAGTTGTGCTATGACTCGCCCACCAACACCGCAAGAAGCAGAACAATTATTTGCTGCCCATGGTATGAAAGTAGTAGGTCCTCCCCTTGCTCTCAGCTAAATCTGCAACTAATAAGAGTCTGCAAGTTTAGCCGTAACAGGCCCATGTACTTCAACATAAAATCTTGTTTTGTTCCGGAGCTGCTTTAACTAAATACTCAACTATTTTATTCAAGCTTCAAAAGTCTCTCAGGAGATTGGTCGTCCTGATTGATCCATAGGTTAGGAGTTTCATGCGCAAATTCCTTAAAATCTTTGACCATGTGCTGATAATCAGCATAGCCAAACAACAATGCAATCGACAGCCAGTCTTCCCCGGGATTCATTTCTTTGTATTGATAGGCTTTATAAAAACGCACGATACGGCTGTACAGCTTAGGGCCAACACCCATTCTTTCAGTGAACTTGCGATTAAACTGTCGTGGACATAAGCAGGACTGCTTTGCCAGCCAGTCCAAAGAAAATCGGGATGGGTTTGTAAACAGACAAGAAGCAACTTGATCCAGAGGGTGTGTGTCTGCCTTTACTTTTTGTATCATGTTTATCAGATAATCCTCTACAACCGCAATCATTTGAGCATAATTCTGGCAATTGGCAAGGCGTTCATTAACTTCCTGTATTTCGCGGCTAATGACAGACGGAGCATCAAACCAGGAGTCGGTAAACTCGGAAAGCGGAATGCCCAGCAAACGGTAAAGTACACCTGGATGAAAGTGCACCCTCAACATCAGGTATTCTGAAGTCAAATAAAAGTTATATCTCGATACCTGCTGTCCGCAGATGGAGACTGCAGGCGCCATTCGGTTTTCTCCATTCAGTGGATTATTGACAGTTAGGTTACCTTTTGGCAGAAAGGTGATGGTTTGTTCAGGTTTTGGTGAATAAGGTTTAAAGGGTATATCTTGATCTTTAGCGAATATAAAATGAGCGATTAAATAATCCCTTATATACTCCTGCAAGGCTGGACTTGGTGCTATGTAACGATAGATCATAGCTCAATTGTTTGGGTGATTATGCCTGCGCCTAACTTGTTTGTGCATTGTTTTGTTGCGACTTTACTAGACCAAAATAAAAAACAATCAACATTGGATGTGTCCGAGGTTTTTCCGATTAAGAAAACAAGATAGTAAAAGTGCGAGGAATTTCCGATCGGAAATTCAGAAGCAATGAACAATACAAGTTGTTGCAAGTAGTTCCTTTTTTGATTGTATGGATTTCAAAAACTACCTTATTCTTTTTTTGTAATAGGCACTGCATCAAAAGGGTCGACCATAGCGACAAATAAAACACAAGGGCCATTATCTAGGCATTTCGCTTTATGTGGCTTTCCTGCAGGGCCATACGCATAAGTGCCAGCTTTTAATACCACAGGTTTTTCTCCTTGGTATTGAACCTCCAAATCTCCTGACATTAAAATCATTCGTTCAGCTGAATTATGTGTGTGATTCACAACTTCGGTATTAGGTTCTATTTTAAAGAAAAAATCCAAATTAGGTTCAGATATATCGCCATGAAGTATTGTAAAGGAACACCCTGGAAAGAAATCTGGAGCCGGTAACCATTTTAAATCTTTATTATCAATGGTTGTGGCAAATGAAGCATCTGTGTCAGAAATGACATTACTCTGAGCATTCAAGCCGATTGCTAAAAAAACAAAAGCAAGGGTAACCATGTTCCTTTTGTACGGTTTAACTTTAGTAGTTTTCATTGTGTTGATTTTTAAGGAATTAAATTAAGGAAAATATTTAAAATATCATATAATTTTAATCTGTTTAATGGGCACAATTACTTGCAACAACTGTATATACTTTGTGTTTATATTTCCATTTTGTAGGTAAGTTAATAATTCCTACAAATCTAGATAAAGGAAAACCGCAATAATGGATCAATAACCAATTGCTAATCCTATTTAACTTCGTTTTTTGGGAGGAAAATTTGACTTCTTAGGGAAAGAGCCTAATACGGACAGGTAGATTAGTGTGAGTGCTTGAAGAGTTCGCTAAGGCTACGTTCTTGTGACGGGGTGAGATTTTCTCAACATGGACACATGGACATTGTTAGCTTTTGGTTATTCTTTAATTTCACTGTCTATTAGGTTTAATATTTCAAGAATTTGATTCCTCAAGGCTAAAGACTGAATATTCCCTATATTACTCCAACTGAATGAATCTGCCACAATACCCTCTAATTCTATATTATTTAAAATTGCGCTAACATTTAGTTCTTTTTTAGTATTGCCTATTTGCCGTTCTAGAGCTGCCGTTTTATTTAAAGCGAATATTGGGATATCTTTCCAAAATGTATTGATAATGTTCCTATGCAAGCCTGTTTTTTCGTAGAATGGGATTATTATTGCCGTTCTTACTTTTTGATATTCAAGCTCTACTTCCTGTAATTGATATACATCAGTAGACCAATTAGTCAATTTTAGTCTTAAGCTGTCATGTCTAATTAAATGTAAATTTCCAGATTCAATTAGATTATCTCTTATCGGGTCAAAAGTGGGATCTGTTATAAGAAAAGAAAGCTGTTGAATAATACTATCAAATTCCACAAATTCCGGATTATCAATATACCCTAATAATTTTATAGAAGCTTGAAGAATATCTGACCGCATTGAAATCTTCACATCTAATTGCTCAAGATTCTTATTAAAATCCGATTTTAACTGTAGAAGTATTTTTTGCTCTTGAAGAATATCTTTACGTTGTTCATTCCAATTATTAATCGATAATGCAATAAGTATTCCGATAACCACCAGTAAAATCTCGCCTATTGCATAAAGCAGATACTTGCTGAACTTGCTTTCAGTCAGCAATCTTTTACGAATTTTTCTAAAGAATTTTATCATATAGTCGATGGTTGGTCGTTACGAGACTCATGCCTCGGTACATGAATAAGCAACTGATTTAGCAAACAATAATAAGGTATAGAAAATCCGTAAAGATTATCGTATTCAGACGAGAATTTACGATAAAAAATACAGGGTATTTTAGCCCGCTCTAATAGTTCCCTTTTCCTTCTAAACAATGTCTTATACCACCCTTTGGATTTTCCATATCTCCTTTATAACGTGGAATACTATGACAATGAAAATGCACCCCACATTTTCGCATCTTCTCCACTTGCCTTTTTCATCATTTCCACAAGCACGAAGCTGTCCTTTCGTTTTTGCCATTTATTAAGGGAATTGATAAAATCCTCAACGCTTTCCGTAGTTTGTTTTGTTTTTATTTCTGCCAGTTTTGATTTTTTTTCAGCCATTAGAAATAATATTTATTTGATATTCTTAATTTCCTATTCGCTAGGTTATTTTGTAGTTTTTGCACCTATTTGCTTACCGAGTTTTTCAAATTCTATATCGTTTGGCTCCCATAATTCAATTTTGTTGCCTTCTATGTCCATAATGTGAACAAATTTGCCATATTCGACTGTTTCTATTGTGTCAACAACAGTCACTCCGTTTTTCTTGAGTTCTTCAATAAATGCCTCCAGATTTTCAACTCTGTAATTAATCATAAAATCTTTCGTTGACGGCTCAAAATATTTCGTTTTTTCAGCAAAGGGGCTCCATTGGGAAAACCCCTTTTTAGTACTGTCAGCACCTTGTCTCCATTCAAAAACAGCACCATATTCATTTGTGTTTAAACCAAGATTGGCATCATACCATTCTTTCATTTTTTTGGGGTCTTTACATTTAAAAAAGATTCCACCAATACCTGTTACTTTTTTCATTTTTGTCTCGGCTTTAGAGTGTTTCGTTATAATTGTCTTATATGCGAAACCAAAACTGAATGATATCGCAATTGCTAATATTATTAATATTGTCTTCTTCATTTTGTATTAATGTTTATTGGCAGATGTCTACTCGGCTAGCCAACTATTATATATGAAAAGTAGCGGGTTTTTAAGCATTAACTTTTCGAAAAGCAAGTTACTTAATTAAAGACATAAGCGGTTCATTTTAGCGTAGACTCGCACTATTTGTGATATAAGTTGTTGTGCGCATTTACTCTTTCCCGAGCTTAAATTTATTTCCTATTTTTTTTACGATCCATTTTGGATTTAATTCCAATTTCCTTAGTAGACCATTTTTTAAAAATTCACTTTGGTAGCTTTCTGTAAGAAAATGTTGTTAGGAATCGCTATTTTTTCATTATTTTCTGTTTTTAAAATCACGTAAAACAGGCCAATATCAGACACTTGTCCTTTAATATCGAAATCTTTTTCTATAATCGTAATGTATTCTCCCAATTTAACAGGATGACTTATAAAAATAACTATGGCTGATGATATGTTTGAAAGTATTGACCATTGTGCAACTAATGCTATTCCTACAATTGTGAGCGCAGAGGTAATAAAGGTCAAAATATTTGTCTGTTTAACACCCCAAATTGCTATTAATACAATTACCAGAGTTATAAAAATGAATAAGTTTATTGACTTAAGAAGTGGTCTAATCCTATACTTTGAATAATCGTATTTTTTCTGAATATTGGCCAACAATTTGATTGACACAAATCTTAAAATAAAGAATGAAGCTATTGCAATTATTGTTTCTACAAGTCTAATGTCCATGAGGTTTTTTTTTAAGTGTTGATACATAAATCCCTACAGAAAGGGACACTCCGATAAACAAAAGCGAAAACCATTCAGGAATTTCAATCAAGCTGGCTGTCATCAATTCTAGCGAAACAAATATAAGTATGGCAAAAACACTGTACTTCAAATAAACGAATTTATCTAACATATTTGAAAGGAAAAAGTAAAGTGACCTTAAGCCCATAATGGCAAATATATTTGAACTGTAAACAATAAACGGGTCGGTTGTTACTGCAAAAATTGCGGGAATACTATCTAATGCAAACAGTAAATCGGTGAATTCTATTGTTATCAATGCTCCGAAAAGTGCAGTAAAAACTCGTTTTCCATTGACCTTGGTAATGTATTTTCCGCCATGCAATTCTTTACTGAAGTGGAATAACTTCATAATCCCTTTTGGTTCTTCAATTTCTTTGTGTTCACTTTCTTTTTTCAACATTTTGAATGCTGTAAACAATAAAAACAAACCAAAAATGATACTCATACCATGAATTTTCTCCAATAATAGTAATCCAACACTAATTAATAGTGCACGAAATACAATAGCTCCAAGAATGCCGAGAAATAGCAATTGATGTTGATATTCTTTTGGGATTTTAAATGATGTAAAGATGATGGCGATTACGAAAAGATTGTCAACACTTAAAGAGAGCTCAATAAGATAACCTGTTAAGTATTTGACGACTGCTTGTGAGGGTTCGAGGTTATTTGCATTTGCTACAAGAGAGGTGTCATAAAACCAATAAATCAACCCCGAAAACAATAAGGCATTGGAGACAAAGAAAATAGTTTCAAAAATGGCTCTCTTTGCTGAAGTTTCTCTGTTCTTTTTGTGTAATATAAAAAAGTCAATCAACAGCAGTGCAAGCAAATAGGATATTAGTACAACCCAAGGTGTTAGATGTTGCATCTAGTAGTATAGTTTTTTTTTAGTTAGTTAGTTAGGCGCTGTTCTTTCTTTATGTTGTTCCTAATGATTTCAATGAACATTGGTGCTAATGACAAAATAATGATTCCGAAGATTACAATTTCAAAATTATTCTTAACGATGTTTAGATTTCCGAAAAAGTAGCCTATAAAAACCAAGCTAAAAACCCATATAATTGCTCCAGACACATTATAGCGTATAAATTTAGCATATCGCATTTCTGCAATTCCTGCCACAAAAGGCGCAAACGTTCTGATCAAAGGCAAGAAACGAGCAATAATGATAGTTTTTGAACCATAATTGTCATAGAACTGGTTTGTCTTCAAGATGTATTTAGGATTTACGATTTTCTTACCGCGTATTTCCCAGTTGAGTATTTTAAGACCTATAGTCTTACCAAGATAATAATTGACACCATCTCCGAGAATTGCGGCTATAACCAAAATTAGCAAGGTGAAAAAAAGATTTAATTCAGCTGTCTGTCCCATATCATTTTGTACGCCTGCGCAAAAAGTGCCTGCAGTGAATAATAGTATATCTCCGGGCAAAAAAGCCATAATCACCAGCCCTGTTTCCATAAATACTATCAAAAATAGAATAGCATAAATCCAAACTCCATAATCCAAAACCAGTTCCAAAAGATGTTGGTCGAGATTAAATACAAAATCCAAAAGGATATTAATGATTTCCAAAGTTTAAGTATTTATGCGATTAGTGTTCTACTTAAAATCTATTTTTCAAGATTTTAAACATTCAACGATGCAGCTTTTTTAGTGGTAACAATCGTAACCGAACCTTAATCCAGAGACCTTTCATAGATTAAGGTAGTTACGATTATCGATGCAGCTGAATTAAGCTGCCCTTTTATTGAAAATTGAAATATCCCTACCTTGGAGTATCAAAGTCTGCCATTTTTCAGCACGTTTTAGCTCCAAATTTTCAGAAAACTCTTCGACTATATCATAAAAATTAAAAGTGATTGGTTCTCCTTTAGATTGAATGGTCAATTCTAAATCCAAGGACTGAAGTTCAGATTCCATTTTCTTTTCCTTTTTAAACTCTCTCGTTTTTCTATTGATTTGACAAGTTGTGATTTGTTTAAGATCAACTTTCAGAATGGTCGGTTCTTGGTTCACTAATTTTATGAATATCAGAATATTTCGAGATTCGTCTAGTCCTATAAAACTATCGTTCCATTGTTCTTTATTGTTAAGCGTCAAGTTTTCTCCTTTGATGGCATCTTTAAATAATTTCTCTTTCTTTTTGGTATTATAGTTTCCCATAAGCATGAAATATAAATATGGCAGCACACAAAATAAGGTGGTGAGTACAATCATCACCGACATTGATATTTTCATTTTAATTATATTTTAGAATTTAGATTGAATTGGATTACGAATCTGTATTCCTACAGAGTGGGAACAGATTCAAAAAAAAATAATCGGACAATCGTTTATGTAAAAAAATGAAAGGGAAAGATGAGCTTACTTGATGTTAATTTTAAAGGAATGGTTTTGCTAATCCCTAAATAAAGCAGTTTATAATCGTAGGTTTCGGCAGAAGGTAGCGAAACCTTATGATTACTTGGTATGAAGGGTGTTTTAAATGTTTTAAAAGACCAATTGGCCTGATGTGTTTCGAAATGTCCATCAACTAATAGGGCTTGATGATGGTTGTCGCTTGTGGTAGAAATAATCTCTGTCTGGCTATCAATTGTTGAGGAGACTCCATGAAAAGATTGTGGAGAGCCGAAAGACAAACATAAAAATAGGCTGCAAATAAAATACTTAAAGCCAAGCATATTGAGAAAATTATTAGACAAATTTAAGACTATTCTAAGTTAAGAAATTCATAAAAATCTTTATTATATAGCATATTTTCCCATCAAGTTCCCATTACATTTGTTGTACATTTTATCAATCATTATGGAACGTTTAAGTTTGTCGATCATTATTTGATCGAGCCACAAGGACTTGTCCAATAAATTTTCAAACTCCCCTTTTTTAATATGGGAAAATAATCAGATTCACCTTAAGATTTGCCGGTCCATCTATGGGGTTTGAGCAACTGTCCATTTCCTTAATTGAAATATTGGCAGCAAAAATGGTAATAGGTGATTATTGTTCCAAGTTTCCAATTTTTCAACTCTGGCTTTTCTAATTTCCATATATTCAAAATGTCGAGTTGACATTTACTTAAGTGAAAGAATGACATTTATGCTGAAAAATTGACAGCGAAACACACATATTCAATTAAAAATTTAGGATAAAACACCCTTTTTCCATTATGGTATTTTTTTTGTTTTATTTAAATCGAAATCAATTTAGATTTCAAATTTGAAATAATGTTTAATTTAAAATTTTGTAATTATGAGCAATTTAGTTAGTGTTCCTAAAAGCGGAAGTTTAGCGAACAGTAATTCAAATCAAAACTTCCCAACTTTGTCAAATTGGTTAGATGATATATTTAATCGAGACCTACCATCCGTATTTACCTCAAACTTCAATACTGGAATTACTTTGCCAAAAGTAAACATCAAAGAAACCGCCGATGCATTTATGGTAGAAATGGCAGTTCCGGGTCTTAAAAAATCAGATTTCCAAATTGACATTGATAATCAACTATTATCAATCTCAACAGAGACAAAGGAAGAAAATGAACACAAAGAAGAAAACTATACTCGTAGGGAGTTTGGTTACTCTTCGTTCAAAAGAACCTTTACTCTGCCTGAAAGTGTAAATGATGAAAAAATTAATGCGCGTTATAACGAAGGTATTTTGAGTATTCTCTTACCGAAAAAGGAAGAGGCTAAACAAAAGCCATCCAGAAGCATTAAGATTTCATAACTGATTCACAAAATTTTTTGATTGAAGTATGAAGTATATAGAAGGGGACCGAGTAATCGGTCTCCTCTATACTACTAATAATGTTTTAATCTTTAAAATTTTAATCTTATGCCAAGAAAGTTTAAATCTGGGGACTGGGTGAAAGTTAGAGGAAAACTTACCGCTCCAAAAATGCAAGTTCTCAAATATGTTCCAAAAAAAGATTCAGTACTTGGTTTGGTTGATTATGATACTTATTTGGAATGTCTTTGGTATAAAAATGATGAACGACATACAAATGTGTTCCACCAAGATAAATTGATTAAAACGATAGAGACTGGTGGTTTGTTCAAAACATTTTTAATAAACCCAAAATTAAGTTTAACCTAAAATCTAAAGTGATGAAAAGATATTTTTTATTATTTATGATTGGCTTGTTAAGTGTCAGTTGCAACGGTCAAAAAAATGACACGAGAAAAACTGAAATAATAGAAAGTGAAGGAAAAGTGGTTGAACAGCCTAAAGGGTCTTGGAAAGTTGACAAGGAATTTGATGAGAATGGAAATTTAATAAGGTATGATAGTATTTATTCTTGGTCATCTGATGGTAAATTAGATGATCTTTCAGTTTTAGATAAGGATAGTTTGCTGCAATCTTTTAAATCAAGATTCTTCACAAATTTTTCAGATTTTGAAAATAATGGATTTGACGAGGTTTTCACTAAGGATTCACTTTTTAGTAAACATTACTTTAATGACGATTTTTTTGGAAGTGATTTTGGCAAAGATTTTATGAATATTGACAAAATCACCCAACAAATGATTGAAAGGCAGAAGAAGTTTTTAGAAAAATATCAGTCAGAATTTATCGAGCCTGAAGACGAAAACTAAATAGTTTTCGTCTTTTTCCTTATTAATTCGGAGGTTCTTTCATGCATTACACACAACGTCTCGTATAAAAACTGTGCGAGCTGGCGAGCGTGATTGTCCGCAGGACAATCCGCTTAGCAAGCGAGCACGGACTTTCGATTCAAGACTGATTTAAGCATTGTTTTTATATATTGTTGTGCATAGTTTTTTTAATATTGACTTGTGGAAGCATATACAGTATCCTTTTCTATTTTGAAGATTACTCGACTATCAAGAGAGCCGCCATTTGTATAATATCCAGCTCCACTTATTTCTTCTTTACCGTTTGCACGAGTAAATTTTAATACGTAACCACCATCGCTTTTATTATCAGTCATTTTCAAAAAATCCGAGACTTTTTCATCAGGATCAATAGTTGCAAAATCTACAGAATTTAAGTCTTCTGAAGTTGTAAATTTCACGTCAGAAATAGAGGTGTCCGAATTATTTTCAATTTCCACTTCTATTCCATTTTCCCAGAATATGTAACAGGAATTTAAAGTCAGAACCGCAATAAGTAATAAAGTTAATTTGTTCATTATAGATGGTTTTTATTACACACAACAATTAAATATACTTTCTAGGAAAGTATATTTCTATTTTGAAAGGTAAGATAAGAATTCGTACATATATAATTAGGAGATCCCGTCTTAGTAGTCTAAATGTTATAGTCCTTATTGGCTTATGCTCTCAAAGGTTAATTGCGATTGAAATTTTACTTCTGTTTTCATTTTCGTTTACTCGGACCATAATTTTGGGTACATCATTCGCCATAAGGACATTTTTGCCGATCGGTAAAGCAAAGTGCAAAATCTTATTTGCTTCAGCTTCTGAGACGTTAAATCCAGATTCTCTAATTCTTTAAAACGGATAATAGTTGCGAATTCTCCGCCAAATATCGATCTGTATAAATTGAAAGCTTCATTCGCAATTCCGTTAAAGTTGATTTATAGATTTATAAGTGCCATGTGCTTTAATTTTTTTTGAATATTTCTGTAACATAAAGTTAGGACAGAATTAATTTTCAAAATTGGCAATGGCAAGAACTAAGGATTCTTAATCTGGAGTCACACTTTTTCAGAATTATCGAAAATTTCTTCAATGGCCAAGTCAAATAATTTCGCCATTTTAAATGCCAATGGTAAGCTGGGATCAAACTTGCCTTTTTCGATGGCATTAATCGTTTGGCGGGAAACCTCCAATGCGTCGGCAAGATCTGCTTGGGTCATATCTAATTCTGCACGAAGAACTTTTAATTTATTTTTCATGCGTAACGTTTTTTTCCTATAACTAATGCTATTATATAAGATACACTGATCAACATCACCAGAAAGCCAATTTCGGCATCACTGGAGATGACATTCGCAATATCCATAACAGAATAACTTAATCCTCCTACGATACCAACACCTAAAGCAACGCCCATGGCATCCATTTGAATTTTCTTTTGAAGTTCATCTAGTACACCAATATGTTTTATGTTTGCCCATATCATACCTGCTCCAAAGGCCGTATTGATTAAAATTGCCAGTATACTCCAAATCTTGTTTTGCTCCCAGAGAAATTTTGGTCCAAAGGTGGCCAGTGCTAAAGACACTAACCATAGTCCAGTCCATACTGCAAGATTCTGAGTAACCTTTTTCATTTGAAGTGTTTTGTTTTCAGTTTTCATTTGTCAACTATATTTGATTATTTGTAAAGTTTATTTGACACAAAAATACATGACTTATTGAATATGACAAGTTTTATTTACATTTTGTCATATAAACTAGTCTTTTAAGTAATTTAATTGAAGACTGGATACTAGAAATTGTTAGCTAAAAACGGATAGAAAGCGGCTTTCTTTAATAGAATTTGAGTTAAAAGAAGTTAAGAAAAAAATCGGTAGGCTTAATGCCATTTATAGTTTCTAGCAATCCTAAAACTGTATTTAAATTAAGGTTTCGGAGAGTTGTAATTAATTTGAACTAAGCAATAAGTACTTGTTTGAGGTCGTTCCAAGTAATTAGTTGGATGTCGGATTCCTTGAGTTTTTTCATATTTTCTTGATTGGTAAAAATATCAAAATCGATTTGTCGCCACTCAGAACCAAAATTAGGATGGTTTACGGTTATTCCCTTCATTTCATTATCATCAAATGCCGGATGTATTAAAATAACGTTTAAACCACTTTCCAAATGTTGAAAGACATTCGAGTAATAATCCTCTAACCGACCAGATTTAAAATCACTAAACTTTCCGATATGTAATTTTTCAAGAATTAAATCTTCTTTGTCTAGTATCTCATCAGGATTTAGTCCTACCATCTCCATTAGCTCTCTGCTCAGCAAGACAGGCAAATTGTATTTTTTGCCCAACTCTCTATATATCTTAAAAAATTCTGGGCTGGCGCCAACACTATACATATGAGAGTCTAGATGTGTGGGGTTTAATCCGAAGCTAATTGCTTTTTTTATTTGGGCATGAAGCTCGTTTTTCACATCTTCGGCAGTGGCATTTTTTCGAAGGTCTTCTCTTTTTTTATAAAAATAACCATTTTCATCCACTAAACTTGGGACTTGGTTGATTGGTAAAACAGGTCCGAATTTATAATTTTCCCATTCGCAGGTTAGGGTTAAGTGAATACCACAATCAAACCGTGGATTGTTCTTTGCAAAAACTGCCATCTCATAAAACCACGGGCAAGGAACCATTAGGCTATAAGAATTGACCATACCTTGCTCCAGCGATTGGATCGTGGCCATATTTTCGGAATGAGAAAGTCCCGCATCATCGGCGTGAATTATCAGCAACTTTGCATTCTCTGAAAATCCTAATTTTTGTGCTAAGTTCATTTAGGATAAGGTGGTTAAAGCTTAGATCTGTGTTCTAAAAACTGATTTAATAAACAAACACATACCTTAGACATTTCCAATGGAGTTTCCTCCTAAAGCATAATCCAGCAATACTGTTTAGATAGTCTAGTGTAAGCCTACAAATTTAGTAAGACCTTATTCTCAGGGTAAGTTTGTCTAGCAGAGTTAGCTGTTACCTTAAAATTATAACCCTTACAGCTTATCTTAATGAAAGGCCTGATTATGTACCAAGGTAGTACCACAAGTGGGACATGCAGTAGCAGTTCCAGCTCCGCCTGCATCTCCTTTTGGACAGATATAATGCCACACTCCAGCTGTATTTTGACCACTTTCGGCCGCGGGATTATTAGCAAATGGAGCAGTACTAGATGCATTAGAAGTATCAGTAGGATTGCCATGATAAGCTGAGTTATGCGCCAAAGTAGCACCACAAACTGCGCATGGAACTGCAGATCCAGCGCCTCCTGAATCTCCATTTGGACAGGTATAATGCCAAACTCCAGCCGCATTTTGGGCGGGCTCTGTACTAGTGATAGGAGTATCAGCCTCTGTGGTAGTGGCCGAATTTGACACATCTCCTTCTGGTATTTCCCCTACTTTTGAAGTAGGCTTGTCATTACAGGAAGACAAAGAAAAGACTGAACATAATAATAGTGATGCAAGAATCTTAGTGTATTTCATAACGATAGTTTTTTTTAAATCTTAGATGTGTAAAGCAAGATAAATTAGATTTATTCAAGTTGATTTTAGAGTCTATTTAAAAGTAGTATTTTAAGATGTAAACTTACATTAAATTTTTTATCACTTAAGTCGATATCGAATTCAGCTTTAAATTCTCCATTCTTTCATCCTCCCTTTTTGGCATAGAAATGTTAATTAAGCTTTTGAAACTAAAAACATAGTTTAAACTAATTATTTAGTTATATATTTGGAATCGATCAAAAACTTTATATTATGAAACTGAAATTGATATTTAAAGAACTTTTTATTTTAATAGCTTTAATTGGGATTAGTAGTTGCAAACAAGATGCTAAGAAAAAGACGGACAGTATTGAAAAAACCAGGTCAATTGGTATATATAACTTCGACAATAAACAAGAGCTAATCGAATATAATAAAATGAATTTGGGCGAATCTCATCCCAATTTACTAAATCCTCAAATTTCCAAAACTGACTATGATTCGGTAATGGAATCTTGGACTGATTTACACCAACAAATCGGGAATTACTTGTCGGAAAATAAATTCACTTGGGAAGTCGAAGACGAAACGATTACTATTGTTCACAAAATTTATTTCGAGCCTAACGGAGAAATAGAAAACTATTTCTTTAATGTTTTAAACCAAACTGTTACTAAGGAAAAGAAAGAGCAGTTCGCGGACTTAATTTCGGACTTTGCAGAGACAAATCGAATTGATTTTAAACGGGACAAAAGTTTTGCTCAATGCGGAAAAACAAAATATTTGAATGAATAAAGACGGTTGCATCACCTTTTGGGGTTAATAGTTCGTACAAGAAACCAACTTATAACAACAGAAAAAATAAAATTAAATCCTGCTGACTTTTTGAATCGATCTTCCTGATTTAATGTTGAATGGGAGTTATTCCAACTTTCTACAGATGATATAAGAATCCCCATGCTGTTCTATTTCTTCGTACTTATCCTTGGCAAAACCTTCAAAATAATAGAGAATTTCAAAGTCATGGAAAGATTCAAGAAGTCGGTTTTTTTCGATATAGTATCTAATTTCACAACAGTCGTCTCTTTTCGTAAACGTATTGGGTTCAATCATTTTTTCAGTCGAAACATAATCTACAAACTGAGGATCTAGATAATTTCTTAATGACATTATGAGAATACCCCCTTTTTTGAGGGTTAATCTAAGTTTTAGATTTAGCGCCTCAAAATCACTCCGAAGCATACAACAACCTACCAGCAGACAATTAATCACCTCATAATGATTTAAAGGATATTGAAAATCCAGAATATCAGTATGTACGATTGTGGCATTTTTAATTGAGTTATCGTCAAGAAATGTCTGCAAACGGTCTAAATGGGTTTCGTTGAAATCCAAAGCCGTAACTCGGAATCCATTATTCGCAAAGAATACTGTATCTGCTCCTTCTCCACAACCAATGTCAAGTAAGTTGGTCTCTTTCTTTAAATAATGCAATGCCTTCTCTGCCAGCGCGTCGGTTTTAAAAGGATTCTCGAAACCATACTTTTCTTTAAGGATGCTCTCTACGTTGCTCATAATTTGTTGAATTATTTTATTTAGTATTCTCTATAATTATTCCACTTAGATAAATATGAGATTCCTTATACAGTAACTAGCTGAAAAAAAATCCCGCCGAAGCGGGATTTACAATTATTTTAGAAGCGCGGTTGCCTCTTTTATTTTTGCGGTGAAATCTTTTAGCACCGTTGCTAAAATGTTAACTTGCTCGTCAACGTTTTCGAATTCTCGTTGCTCTATTGCTTCCCGAACTCCAGGTAAGGTTTTCACGCCATACCCGGTATAAAATCCTGGTGCATAAATATGATGCTTATACCACGGACGTTTCGGTAATCCTTTTTCTCGCAAAAGGGATTTTTCCATATCCTTTAAAACGGAATTCAATTTTTTTACATCCTTAACTTCATTAGGTTTAACATTCTTAGATGCTTTATCAAAAGCGTCTGCCGCTCTTTTTAAATCTGCCAAGGAATTCTCTATCGGCGCAAAATTGAAATAAGGAACGATTTTCTTTTGCTTCGGCGCAATAAGATTTTCGCTGGGGTCATCTACTAAAGCATAAAGATTTTCGGACACCAGCTTGTTTGCCAACTCCGTATCTTTCCTCATTTTATCTGCCATCTTTTTAAGCTCTTCCACATACTCTGAAACGGTGTTTGCAAAATGTTCAAACTCAAACGGAAGTACTTCGGCATTCGCTAAACGTAACGTGGTTCTACCCGCAACTTTTACCAAAGTGGCTCCATAGACAAACCCAGGATCTTTAAATCTAGTGTAAAGCTTATATGAATCGTACATAGTGTGATATTCACCACCTGAACTTTCACCGCCAAATCCCATATTAAATGATGAAATTCCTAAATGCTGAAAGAACGGAGAATAATCAGATCCAGAACCAAGAGCAGAAAGATTATAGTAGTTCCAAGCAGGTTTCCCTTGAAATTTTTCAACTGCATTGCGTCTTTCAAAAACACTAACATCGTTTACAGGGTCTTTAACTTCCCTAGTGATTTGGTCAAAAAATTCTTCCAACGTATGAGAACCGCCCACACCTAAAAATCCGGCTCCGGTACCATCGGTATTTATGTAAGCAACCGCTTTTTCTTTCAATTCTTTCTCATTTGTTTCTACCCACTCCGTAGAACCTATAAGTCCTGGCTCTTCAGCGCCCCAAGCACAATATTTAATGGTACGTTTTGGTTTAAAACCTTTTTTTACCAATTCGCTCACCACTCGCGCTTCTTCCATTAGAGCCACCAACCCGCTGATTGGGTCATTGGCACCGTGTACCCAAGCATCGTGGTGATTTCCTCTTAACACCCATTCGTCTGGGTAGGTACTACCTTTTAAAGTAGCGATAACATCGTAAGCTGGTTTCATATCCCAATTAAATTCTAATTTAAGATGAACTTTTGCTGGTCCAGGTCCAATATGGTATGTAATCGGCATACCACCTCTCCAACTTCCAGGAGCAACTGGCCCTCCAATAGCTTTCAGCAAGGGCAATGCATCATGATAAGAAATTGGCAAGACCGGAATTTTAGTCAACGATGTTGCATCTTCAATCTTTAAACGTTTGGCATCATCGGTAGCTCCATAACCCGGAGTTAAAGGATCGCCGGGCTGATAAGGTAAATCCATTACTGCCCCACGCTGAACGCCATATTCATTTTTATAGGGCCCGGTTGGGTAAACATCGCCTCCACCGTAACCATCATCACCTGGGTCAGAATACATGATACAACCAATCGCGCCTTTTTCGGCCGCAACTTTTGGTTTAATGCCTCTCCAAGAACCTTGATATTTTGCGATTACTATTTTACCTTTTACATCAATCCCACGTCTTTCTAATTCTTCGTAATCGGCAGGAATACCGTAGTTTACGAAAACAAGTTCTGCGGTAACGTCGCCGTCAACCGAAAAAGCATTGTAACCAGGTAGAGCTTCTTCTAATTGGGTGGAAGACTCATCGCCTTCTACCGGTGGTTCGGTAAGTTCTGCCGTATATTTTTCTGGAGACGTCATTTCCAGCAGTCTTAATTTTGGAGTTGGAAAGAGCACGTTGAATTTTTCGACCTTTACATCATAACCCCAACTCTTGAATTTCTCTGCCACGAAATCAACCACTTCTTTGTCGAATTCTGAACCCACGTGATGGGGACGCGAGGACAAAAATTTCATCCAGTCATCGAGATTCTGGGTTTTTGGAAGCTTATCAAAATCTGCTTCAAGTTGAAGTTGTTTTTTTGCGGCCTCATCGGAGAATCCCATCACTGCTTTATTTTGCGCCATAATAGTGACTTGAAAGCAAAAAATTAATAATAGAGAGGTCAATGAAAGTTTTTTCATAATGGAATATTAATTAGTCTTAATTTAATGAATGGTTAAGCGGAAATAGGGAGCCTAACAAATATAGGGATTAATGGGTTCAATAGGAAGATAGAGGCGAGAACTTAGGAATTCACCAAAGATTGATGATATTAATTAGTTCGGGGCTTCGACAGGCTCAGCCTGACAATGATTTCGTACGTGTCACACTGAGCTTGTCGAAGTGTGGTTTTCTAACTTGCCTCGCATTGAGCATGTAAACAGGTGTCGCTTTACTTTTCGTCGCCCTGAGCTTGTCGAAGGGTACTTTTTTTTGGAACGTTTCATTTGAAGGATGCAGAAAAGGCTTCGACAGGCTCAGCCTGACAATGATTTCGTACGTGTCACACTGAGCTTGTCGAAGTGTGGTTTTCTAACTTGCCTCGCATTGAGCATGTAAACAGGTGTCGCTTTACTTTTCGTCGCCCTGAGCTTGTCGAAGGGTACTTTTTTTGGAACGTTTCATTTGAAGGATGCAGAAAAGGCTTCGACAGGCTCAGCCTGACAATGATTTCGTACGTGTCACACTGAGCCTATGAAAGTGTGTTGCTTTATTTATCATCACCCTGGCCTGTCATGTTACAAACATTACAAAGCATTTTTAATTATCTCATCCACCACTTCTGGATTCAACAATGTACTCGTATCGCCGAGATTATCGATATCGTTGCTTGCGATTTTACGCAAAATCCTTCTCATTATTTTACCGCTCCTTGTTTTGGGTAAACCATGCGTAAACTGAATTTTATCAAGTTTGGCAATCGGTCCTATCTGTTCTGTAATAAGCTGATTGATCTCATTTCTAAGATTATTATGGTCTCTGGTTTCACCAAAATCCTTCAGAATAACAAAGCCATAAAGGGCGTTTCCTTTTACATCATGCGGAAATCCGACAATAGCCGATTCTGCGACGGCTTGATGTTCATTAATGGCATCTTCAATTGGCGCAGTTCCTAGATTATGTCCAGAAACAATAATCACATCATCTACCCTTCCCGTTATTCTATAGTAACCAACTTCATCCCGAAGGGCACCATCTCCTGTAAAATACATGTTTTCAAAAGCCGAAAAATAAGTATCCTTATATCGTTGGTGATTTCCCCAAATGGTCCTGGCAATGGATGGCCAAGGAAACTTTATACATAATCTTCCGTCTACCTGATTCCCATCCACCTCTTTCCCATTTTCATCCATCAAAGCTGGTTGTATTCCTGGAAAAGGAAGAGTTGCGTAGGTTGGTTTGGTTGGTGTTGCAAACGGAATTGGGGTTATCATAATTCCACCTGTTTCTGTCTGCCACCAAGTATCAACAATTGGCGATTTTCTATTGCCAATATTATCGTCATACCAATGCCATGCTTCTTCATTTATCGGCTCTCCCACTGTTCCTAAAACTTTAAGTGAACTTAAATCGTGATTTTCGATATGTTGAATTCCTTCTTTTGCCAAAGCTCTAATCGCGGTTGGCGCAGTGTAAAATTGATTGACCTTATGTTTAGCGATGATTTCCCAAAACCTTCCAAAATTTGGATAACTCGGAACACCTTCAAACATAACCGTGGTTGCCCCATTGGCAAGCGGTCCGTAAACAATATAACTATGGCCGGTAATCCAACCGATATCGGCAGTACACCAATAGACATCATTATCTTTATATTGAAAAACATTTTTGAAAGTATAAGCCGTATACACCATATAACCAGCGGTGGTGTGAACCATTCCTTTTGGTTTTCCGGTGGAACCAGAGGTATATAAAATAAATAAGGGATCTTCAGCATCCATCAACTCGGCATCGCATTGGTTTGAAGCTTGATCTAATAAAGGTTGAAGCCAATAATCACGATTGTCTTTCATGTTAATTTCAGAACCTGTTCTTTTTACCACCAAAACACTTTCAACACAATCACATTGACTTACGCCTTCATCGACAATTCCTTTCAGATCAATTGTTTTATTCCCACGGTAAGAACCATCACTGGTAATGACCATTTTACATTCACTGTCGTTGATTCGGGTTGCAAGGGCATTAGAAGAAAATCCTGCAAAAACAACGGAATGTATCGCCCCAATCCGAGCGCAAGCCAAAACTGAAATGGCGAGCTCCGGAATCATCGGTAAGTAAATGCATACTCTATCCCCTTTTTTTATCCCTTTATCCTTTAGGACGTTGGCGAACTGATTAACCCTTTCGTATAATTGTTGATAGGTAATATGTTGCGCCTCTTCATTTGGGTCGTTAGGTTCAAAAAGGAGGGCCGTCTTGTCCTTGCGGGTGGCAAGATGTCGGTCGATACAGTTTTCAGTGATATTAAGTTTGGCTCCTTGAAACCACTTGATTTCTGGTTTTGTAAAATCCCACTCGAGCACCTTATCCCATTTCTTGCGCCATAAAAAATGTTCTTCGGCTATTTCTTCCCAAAAAATATCGGGGTTTCTAACCGATTTTCTATAAACCTGAAAATATTCTTCTAAGTGCTTAATGTGGTAATTGCTCATAAAATGAAATAATTTTATAGTAATTTAAGGTATTACGACCGTTTATCGAAATTAAGTGAGAGTTTAAAATGTTTAAGCTTCGACCTAGTAATTCTAATGTGAACCTGCTTCTCCTGCTCCGCTCGGGATTCTTATGTTTTCCACAATTTCCTGAACTTCTTCTGGCGGTTCTTTGGTGAATTTCATAACCACGATAGAAACTACAAAGTTTAGAACCATCGCAACAGATCCAAAACCTTCCGGCGAAATACCAAACCACCATTCGGATTTATCTGGAACCGTTTCATCTAACCAACCCAGTTTATACTTCATCATATAAAAGAGCATTATTGAAATACCGACAATCATACCGGAGATGGCGCCTTCCTTATTCATTTTCTTGTAAAAAATCCCTAAAATAATGGCAGGGAAAAATGAGGCGGCGGCGAGACCAAAGGCTAGCGCGACCACTGCAGCCACAAATCCCGGCGGATGGATTCCAAAGTAACCAGCAATACAAACCGCAACAACTGCCGCTAATCTGGCTACGATTAATTCACCTTTGTCCGTGATGTCTGGTTTAATTATTTTCTTCACCAAATCATGAGACACTGATGATGAAATTACCAACAACAATCCAGCAGCGGTAGAAAGTGCAGCAGCTAAACCACCAGCAGCAACCAATGCAATCACCCAATTGGGTAAGTCAGCAATTTCTGGGTTTGCCAGAACCATAATATCATTATCGACTACAAGTTCGTTTCTTTCTTTATCCGCTACATATTGAATGATTCCATCCCCATTTTTATCGGTAAAGCTTATCAATCCTGTCGTTTCCCATTTTTTAAACCAAGCAGGAACGCCAGAATAAGATGAATTTGATACAGTTTCGATTAAATTGGTTCTTGCGAAAACAGCGACCGCCGGAGCGGTTGTGTATAGAATGGCAATCAAGAGAAGAGCTAGACCTGCCGATTTCCTTGCATCCTTTACCCGTTTCACCGTAAAGAATCTTACGATTACATGCGGAAGACCAGCGGTACCGACCATAAGTGCTAAAGTGATTGCAAAGACATCGAGCACCGATTTAGTTCCATCCGTATACTCGGCAAAACCAAGTTCTGTACTCAATCCATCGAGTTTATCTAAAAGATAGGTGCCAGAACCATCAGCAAGTTGACTTCCAAATCCCAACTGAGGAATAGGATTACCCGTCATCTGTATTGAGATAAAAATCGCAGGTACCATAAATGCGAAAATCAAGACGCAGTATTGCGCAACTTGGGTATAGGTGATACCCTTCATACCACCAAGCACGGCGTAAAAAAGAACGATAAGCATTCCTATAATTACTCCGGTATTAATATCTACCTCCAAAAATCTTGAAAAAACGATTCCAACCCCACGCATCTGACCGGCCACATAGGTAAACGAAACCAACAATGCACAAAGCACCGCAACAATCCTAGCGGTATCAGAATAGTATCTATCGCCAATAAAATCTGGGACCGTAAATTTTCCGAACTTACGGAGATAAGGCGCTAACAATAGAGCCAAAAGCACGTAACCGCCGGTCCAGCCCATAAGATAAACCGCCCCATCGTATCCCGCAAAAGATATGATACCCGCCATGGAGATAAAGGAAGCTGCACTCATCCAATCAGCCGCGGTTGCCATTCCATTGGCTAAAGGCGAAACACCACCACCAGCCACATAAAAATCCTTGGTTGAGCTAGCCCTAGACCAAATGGCAATACCGATATAAATTGAGAAGGTGATACCCACTAAAATATAGGTCCAAGTCTGTACGTCTAATTCTTGAATTAGTACAAGGCTATTCATCATATCCATATTTTTTATCGAGTTTGTTCATCAAACGAACGTACACAAAAATTAAAATCACAAATACATAAATGCTGCCTTGTTGGGCAAACCAAAACCCTACTTTAAAACCCGCTATCCTGAACTGATCCAGATAATCCTTAAGGAAGATGCCGGCGCCAAAAGAGACCAAAAACCAAATTGCTAATAGAATCAACACATATCTTATATTTTCTCGCCAATATGCGATGGCGTTGCTGTTTTCTTTCATGCTTGTCCTGATTTTAGTCTTGCTCTATATGCTTTGATCTCTTTAGTAACCTTTGGCGCTAATATGATTGTAGCCAACATCGTCGGTATTGCCATTAAGGCGAAAACCCCATCTATTAAATTGATCATCGTGGTGAATTTGGTGGTCGCTGCAACAATGATACTTAAAATATAGAAATAGATATAATAATGCTTTTTATCATCTCCAAAGAGAAAGGAAGTACACTTTTGTCCATAATACGAATATGAAAATAATGACGAAATACTGAAAATAAACACGCAAATCATCAACAGATATTGACCATATCCTGGCATGGAATCTTCAAAAGCTAGAGAGGTTAAAACCACTCCATTTTCTGAACTTGTCTGCCAAACACCCGTTACTAAAATAGCTAATGCGGTGAGGGTGCAAACAATCATGGTATCGATAAAGGGTCCTAGCATTGCTACCAAACCTTCACGCACTGGTTCATTGGTTTTTGCCGCTCCATGTGCCATCGGTGCGGTTCCTATTCCTGCTTCATTAGAAAAGGCACCTCTCCTAATTCCGTATACCATTAAAGCACCAAGAACACCTCCCATAAATTTATCTCCGCTGTAATAATCAGCAGCGAAAGCGTCGGTAAATATTAATCCGAAATAATGCGGCACTACATCATAATGAGTAACTAAAATCACCATGACCAAAACAAAGTATAAAAGGACCATGCCCGGAACCAGCTTAGAAGCGGTATTACTGATTCGCTTTAAACCACCAAAAATCACCAATGAAGTAAGAGCAACCAGAACAAGGGCCATGATTAAATTAGATTGAAACCCTACGTTTACACCCATCGGCGTTAGGAGAATATCATTAACCGAATCTTTAAGCTGATTCACATTAACAACCGGAAGCGCGCCAAGCATCCCGAAAATACTGAACATGATGGCAAGAGGTTTCCATTTTTTACCAAGACCTTCCATTATAAAATACATCGGTCCGCCTTGTATTTGCCCTGCGCTATCCTTCCCTCTATACATAATCGCCAAAGTACAGGTGAAAAACTTGGTGGCCATACCAACAATAGCACTTACCCACATCCAAAACATTGCACCAGGTCCTCCAATCGAGATGGCTAAAGCTACGCCAGCAATATTCCCCATACCGATGGTAGAAGACAATGCAGTAGAAAGTGCTTTAAAATGGCTGATTTCTCCCGGGTCATCTGGATCGTCGTACTTTCCTCGAAGAACATTTATGGCATGACCAAAAAACCGGAAGGGTAAAAATCTGGAGCGAATTAATAAATACAATCCACCGCCGATAAGCAAAATGACCAAAGGCAGACCCCAAGCGGCCGAAGCGAACGCCTCTATATAATAATTAATCTTGTCCATATAATATTCTCTGAGCTACTAAAAGTATTAAAACTCACTGAGAATATTCCATTTACTTATTTATGTGCATTTTTTACCTCAATAGGAATGGATAAATCATAAATAAGTAATTTAGTGGTCCTGCATCTACATTGGATGTATAAAGGAAGAAATTATAATTTAATACCTAATAAAAATGAATACCAACCGACTTTCAAAAAATATTGAAGAAATCCTTAACCGACAAGTAACCAAAGAAGGTGAGGCTGCACAGATTTATTTATCTTACGCATGTTGGGCAGATGACCAAGGTTACGGAGGTATTGCGACCTATCTCTTTAAGCATTCACAAGAAGAACGTGACCATATGATGAAGGTAATGCGCTATATCATGGATCGCGGTGGCAAAGTTAAAATTACCGCTTTGCAGCAGCCACCGGCAGACCCGAGTAGCTTGCAGGATTGTTTCCAAAAAACCTTTCAGCATGAAGTTGATAATTCCAACGCAATTTATGATATCGTAAATTTGGCGCATGACGAAAAGGATTGGGCGACCTATAATTTTGCACAATGGTTTGTTGAAGAACAGATTGAAGAAGAGAAACTGGTCATGGATCTTTTAGATAAGTTGAAGATTGCTGGCGGCGATAAAGCAACCGATGAATCGCTGTTCGGTTTAGACCAAGAATTAGGTAAGTCTGATGGTGAATTCCCGCTTCCTCGTGAAGCTTCAATGGAAAATCCTGACTAATGCTATTCATTTTAAATAAATAATCATTCTTTTATGAATAAAGGACGTATGGAAGCCTTTAGTGATGGAGTACTTGCCATCATTATCACCATTATGGTATTGGAGATTAAAGTGCCGCATGGCAGTGAACTTGAAAATCTGAAACCATTAATCCCTGTGTTTCTAAGTTATGTGTTAAGCTTCATCTACTTAGCTATTTATTGGAACAACCATCACCATATGATGCAGACGGTAATAAAGGTGACCGGAAAAATTCTCTGGGCCAATATGCACCTGCTCTTTTGGCTATCCCTTATCCCATTTGTAACTGGGTGGATGGGTGAAAATCATTTTGAAACATGGCCTACGGCACTTTATGGTGTGGTGCTATTAATGTCTGCTATCGCATATTTTATTCTTCAAAGACTGATTATCAGAAATCATGGGAAGACTTCAATTTTAGCAGAAGCCATCGGTAATGATAAAAAAGGATGGATATCGACCGTCATTTATATCTGCGCCATTGCCCTCAGTTTCTTTAGTGTATGGATTGCGGGTGCTTTGTATGTTGCGGTCGCGCTGATGTGGCTGATTCCGGATACTAGAATAGAAACCAAAATAAATTCAATGCAAGATTAAATCCATAATATCTTATGACTATAAATAAATTTTCAATTTTGTTAATACTGATTTCTTTCACTTTTAATTTGAGTGCTCAAGAGGAAACAAAAACCGTAAAACCAATCTTACCGGCTAAATCTTTCAGCAGTAAGCATCAAATTTCAATCAATGGAAAGGCAATAAATTATACGGCATTAGCTTCAGAAACCTATCTTAAAAATCAAGAACAGGATACGGTCGCTTCAATCTGGTCAGTTGCTTATGTTCAAGATACAAAAAGTGAAAACTCCAATCGACCAGTTACTTTTGTTTTCAATGGCGGACCAGGTTCTGCTTCAGTTTGGTTACAAATGGGAATGTTTGGACCTAAGATTGTAGACGTTCCTACCGATGCAGATGCAGATGATGGAGCCGCTCCTTATAATTTATTGGAAAACAAGAACAGCCTTCTAGATATTACCGATTTAGTATTTATTGATCCAGTCGGCACAGGTTACAGCCGGGTTTTAGGTAAAGGAAAAGTTGAAGATTATTGGGGTCTGGTTGAAGATGCAAATTCCATCGCAGCCTTTATGAGAATCTGGATTACCGAGAATGAGCGCTGGAATTCCCCTAAATACATCGCTGGCGAGAGTTTTGGAACTACTCGAGCCGCTGCAGTTGCGAATACCTTGGAGCAAAATGGTCAGGACATGGCCTTAAACGGACTTATACTTATTAGTCAAGCATTAGATTATGACGGCTCAACTTCGATACACGACAATATTACCTCGTATATCACATATTTGCCGAGTATGGCAGCGACCGCATGGTATCATAAAAAAGCGGGACAAGGAAAAACCTTAGAGACCTTTGTTGAAGAAGCTAGAGATTTCGTTTATAACACTTACACTCCTGCGCTTTACAAGGGAAATCTAATTTCAGAAACCGAAAAAAGAGCGCTTTCAGATAAGCTCTCTTATTTTATTGGACTTGATGCGGAATATATCTATAATTCGGATAACCGAGTTTTGGTTCCAAGATTTCAGAAGAAATTATTAGAAGAAAAAGGTTTGGCCATCGGAAGGCTAGATGGCCGATTTAAGGGTGAAGAAAGTGACCGATTTTCGGGATATCCACATTTGGGCGACCCTTCCTCCTACCAGATTGGCTCAGCTTATACCGCGGGATTAAATCACTTCTATTCGTCTGTGCTCAACATCAAAATGGACCGTCCTTATCTTACGGATAATGATGAAATCGGCGAAAAATGGCGTTGGAGAAATGTGCCGGAAGGACAATACTGGGAGCCAACCCCAGTAAATACAGCCCGATTACTAGGTGATACCATGCGACGAAATACGGCTATGAATGTTTTGGTGGCCTGTGGATACTACGATTTGATCTGTCCTTTCTTCGATTCAGAATATACCTTTTCTCGCAACGGCATTGTGAGCGAAAGGGTAGAATTAAAATATTATGAAGCCGGACATATGATGTACACACATAAAGCGGATTTTGACAAATTGGCCGAAGACATTCGAGAATTTTTAACAAAGACGAATTAAATGGACATTGAAAAACTAAAATATCCGATTGGGAAGTTTAGCTATCCGGTAGAATTTACTCCTCAAAATCTCAATGAAGCGATTAGTGAAATTGAAGAGTTTCCAAATAAAGTAAAGCAGGCAGTTATTAATTTAAGCGATTTACAATTAGATACGCCTTATCGTGAAGGTGGTTGGACAATAAGGCAAGTTGTACATCACTGTGCCGATTCTCATATTAATTCCTTAATTCGATATAAATTGGCGCTTACAGAAGATAACCCAACCATTAAACCTTACGAAGAACAACTTTGGGCAGAGTTAGCCGATGGAAAAAATATCCCTATCGAACCATCCATGAAAATGTTGGAAGGTATCCATTACCGCTGGGCGGTTTTATTAAAGTCGATGAATGAGGAACAATTTAATAGAACCTTTGTTCATCCCTCAAATAATGAAAAGATGACTTTAAAAAGAGCAACTGCAATGTATGCGTGGCATGGGAAACATCATTTGGGGCATATAACAAATATCATTGAAAAAGAAGGTTGGTCGTAAAACATTATAAATTACCGGTATACCCTATATTTGTCTCAGGATGATTTCCAGCCTTAACATATTAAATAATTCAAGGAGCAGATTTTCAGAAATACTTCTTCTGACTATGCTGATGTGTTATAGTGGTTTTTCAGGAAATTTAAATGTTTCTGAAAATTCGCAGATAAGGATTGAACATTTTCAAGATTTTCAACTGGAAAAGACTTGCACCTCGGATTTTGCGTCTTATGCATATCTAAAGAATTCAATTTCCTTTGAAATTTATTTTCATTCGCATTTATTTCAACTTTTGAATCATTACTCCAAGGAAACGACAGAGGTTTTAGTTCTTCAAAATAAGATTTATACATCCTTTAAATTTCGATTTAATTTCTTTCTAACGCATTTCTTCAGCTCCACCACGTCCGAGCAGCTTTCATAATCATGGGACAAGACCTTTTAGGTCAAGATTACTATTAATTCCTCTTAGAGGATATTACTCGGTTATGAAAAAATTTAAAAAAATTATAAGATTGTTATGCCTCATTTTAATGATTTTATTGGCATCCATTGGTGTGGGTCTTGCCGGCGGAATGCCCATTCCTATTAACGCAAGGCGTGAAGACATGACAACTGAAGTAAAAATTGAACAAGTGGATAAAAAAGAAGATGAATCTGATAGCGATAACGAACAATCGATGTTTTAGAAATCTTGAATGCCTTTTATATTATAAATGACAATTAACATTTCTGCGATTCATTTACTTCTATCTTGATTTAATTTAAGAATTTAGATAAGCCAAAACATTCCTTTTTATACGTTCTTCAATATTAGAAACATCTGCCTTTATAAATTTTTCGCCCATAATCTGCTCGTATAATTCTATATAGCGATCTGAAATTGTTTCAATGTATTTGTCCGACATATCGGGTAGAACCTGACCTTCTAGGCCTTGAAATCCATTAGCGATGAGCCAACGTCTCACAAATTCCTTAGATAGTTGTTTTTGGGGTTCACCTTTTTCTTGACGCTCCTTGTAGCCTTCTTTATAGAAATAGCGCGACGAGTCTGGGGTATGGATTTCGTCAATCAGAACTATTTTCCCATCCATGGTTTTGCCAAATTCATATTTAGTGTCAACCAAAATCAAGCCACGAGAAGCGGCAATTTCGGTCCCACGCTCAAAAAGTTTATGGGTGTAATCTTCAAGAACATAATAATCATATTCAGAAACTAGACCTTGCTCAAAAATTTCCTCTCTACTAATATCTTGATCATGGCTCCCCTGCGCAGCTTTAGTCGTAGGTGTAATGATAGTTTTATGGAATTGGTCGTTTTCATTTAATCCGTCCGGAAGGGTAATCCCAGCAATCATGCGAGCACCAGAATGATAAGTTCTTGCAGCATGACCAGACATATATCCACGTATGACCATCTCAACTTTAAACGGTTCGCAAATCTTACCTACCGCAACATTGGGATCGGGAGTCGCTTCTAACCAATTGGGCACAATATCTTCTGTTTCTTCCATCATTCGGGTGGCAATCTGATTTAAGATCTGACCCTTATATGGAATTCCTTTTGGCATAACTACATCGAACGCACTAAGGCGATCGGTTGCAATCATTACCATTTTCTCATCATTTATATTGTAGACATCTCGGACTTTTCCTTTATACACACTCTTCTGTCCTGGGAAATTAAAATCTGTTGATGTTATTGTTTTATTAGCCACGTTTTTTGGTTTTTGGTTGTTGGTTCCTGCCTAACGGCAGGCAGGTTTGGTTGTTGGTTGTTAGTTGTTAGTTGTTATAGAAAAATTAAAACTTTTGTTCTCTAACCTCTTATGTCTAGTATCCATAATTCTCTACTCTCTAATCCCTAATCTCTACCCACTACTCCCTATTCTCAATACTCTTGTAAGCTGCAATGACTTTCTTAACTAGTTTGTGTCTTATCACATCCTTGTCATCTAAATACACCATCCCAACTCCTTCAACATTTTTAAGGATTAATAATGCTTCTTTAAGTCCTGATATGGTTCTTCTTGGTAAATCAATCTGTCCTGGATCCCCGGTTAAAAGAAATTTTGCATTTTTTCCCATTCTGGTCAAAAACATCTTCATCTGTGCGTGGGTCGTATTTTGACCTTCATCCAAAATAACAAAAGCATGGTCCAATGTTCTACCTCTCATAAAAGCTAACGGTGCGATTTGAATGGTTCCATTTTCTAAAAAAGCCGCCAATCTTTCCGCCGGAATCATATCCCTTAATGCATCATATAATGGTTGCATATACGGGTCCAACTTTTCCTTTAGATCACCTGGTAGAAATCCTAGGTTTTCACCCGCTTCTACCGCTGGTCGTGTAAGAATGATTCGTTTTACTTCCTTGTTTTTCAAAGCTCTTACCGCTAATGCCACGCAGGTATATGTTTTACCGGTACCTGCAGGACCAATGGCAAAAACCATATCGTTTTGCTTAACACTGTCTACCAATTTTCTTTGGTTAACCGTTTGGGCTTTTATGAGTTTGCCGCCCACACCATGTAAAATTACTTCTCCACTTTGGGTGGAAGTAGAATATTCATCTTTATTTAAAGAAGTTAGAATCCTTTCGATTGAGTTTTCATCAATTTTATTGAATTTACCGAAGTGCTCCATCAACATATCGATTCGCTTGTCAAATTCTTCAAGTTGGTCCTCATCTCCATATGCCATGATTCTATTACCTCTGGCAACTATTTTAATTTTTGGGAAGTAGGTTTTTAAAAGTTCAATATTAACATTTTGGGCACCAAAAAATTCCTTTGGAGCTATTTCTTCCAATTCGATTATAAGTTCATTCAAAAGCTATGGGATTTAATAAATTAATCTGTTTAGTTTTATTAGATTTGTCCTGAAACAAGAGTGAAAAAAGTTTTGCTCTTATTACAAATCTAAGCGAAAATTTTAATTACTTGTTTCGAGCTAACATTAAAAATCCATTTATTTTTTAACAGATAAGTTACGGATTTTTCAACCTAAACCGACACCTAAACAAGTGACTGTTATCCGATGGCGATAATCACATTAACTACTGACTTTGGAGAGAAGGATCATTTCGCAGGTTCCATAAAGGGTGCCATCTATAGTGAGTTGCCAGAAGTTAAAATTGTTGATATCTCCCACTTAGTTTCACCATTTAATGTTCCGGAGGCAGCCTACATCATAGAGAGCGCTTACAAGAGTTTTCCAAAAGGAACAATTCATCTTATCGGCATCGATTCTGAATTAAACCAAGAAAATAAACATATTGCAGTCTTTTTAGACGACCACTATTTTATCTGTGCCAACAACGGGATTATGAGCATGATTTGCTCTACTATCTCAGCAGAAAAGATAGTTGAAATAAATATTCATGATAAGGTTTCGACCAGCTTTCCTGTTCTCGACGTTTTTGTTAAGGTCGCTTGCCATATCGCTCGTGGCGGAACTTTGGAAGTAATTGGCAAAGTGATAGAACATATAAAACCCATCAAAAACATAAATCCATTTGTTAACGACGATAAATCGCAAATTATAGGAAGTATCATTTATATAGATAATTACGGCAACGTGATTACAAACATTAAAAGGAAGTTCTTTGAGTCTATTCAGAAAACTCGCGAATACGAAATCTCTGCAAGACACTATAAGTTCAAGAAAATCTATGAGAAATATTCCGATGTTGTAAATTTTGAAATACCCGAAGATGAAAGGAATGATGAAGGAAAAGGGATGGTTGTTTTTAATTCTTCAGATTATTTAGAAATTGCGGTCTATAAAAGCGATAATGCTACCGTTGGAAGCGCCTCGAGCTTAATGGGATTAAAAATGCGGGATACGGTTACCATAAATTTTTTAAAATAATGTTGATACGGTTTGTCAAGATGACGTTTGAAGAGGACAAAATCGATGAGTTCTTAGAACTTTTTGAAGCGAACAAACACAAAATTAAAAACTTTGCAGGCTGTGAATTCTTAGAACTTTTGCGGGATAAGGAAAATAAAAACATTTTCTTTACCCACAGCCATTGGAAAGAAGACTCCAATCTTGAAGCATATAGAAACAGTGATCTTTTTAAAGGTGTTTGGTCCGAGACTAAAATTTTATTTAAGGATAAACCTGAAGCTTGGAGTTTGGTGAGTAGTTGTTAGTTGTTAGTTGTTAGTTGTTAGTTGTTAGTTATTAGTTTTGAATTTGGAATTTGGAATTTGGAATTTGGAATTTGGAATTTGGAATTTGGAATTTGGAATTTGGAATTTGGAATTTGGAATTTGGAATTTGGAATTTGGAATTTGGAATTTGAGAATTAAAAAAGAAGAAATTTGATTGCCATATTAAAGAGAGAAATAAGTTCGTTTTTTGCCAGCCCAATGGGGTATCTGGTTTTTGCAATCTACCTTTTGATGACCGGCCTGTCATTATGGGTTTTTAAAGGCGACTTCAACCTCCTCGATAATGGATTTGCTGATCTGTCTCCTTATTTTCAGCTTGCCCCGTGGATTCTTATTTTTCTGGTTCCGGCAGTTACAATGCGTAGTATTTCTGAAGAGAAGAAACAAGGTACTCTAGAATTACTTTTAACCAGGCCAATTTCTAGATTACAAATTATATTGGGGAAATATCTCGGTTCCCTGCTTCTTATTATCATTGCATTGCTACCTAGTTTTCTTTACATATACACGGTTTATCAACTCGGTAATCCTATCGGCAACATAGACCTTGGAAGTGTAGGCGGTTCCTTTATCGGACTATTATTTTTAGCTGCTAGCTATACCGCAATTGGGATTTTTGCATCCTCTATTTCAGATAATCAGATCGTTGCTTTTATTATCGCAGTTTTTCTTTGCTTTTTTATGTATTTCGGGTTTGAAGGACTTTCGGAATATCAACTTTTTTCTGATGGCATTTATCTTGAAAAGCTCGGGATGGACTACCATTTTAATAGTATGAGCAGAGGCGTCATCGATTTTAGGGACATCATCTATTTCTTAACCATTATCATACTGTTTATCTTTTTTACGGTTAGGTTGATTAGCACTAAATCCTTCAAGAAAAATGAACTCGGCTTGTTGATTGGCGTTCCAGTAGCCTTATTATTGTTGAATTTTTTCGCGCAGTCCATCAATAGCAGAATCGATTTAACCGCCGACCATCGTTATACTTTATCAGAGTCTGCTTTGAAAATTGTTGAAAATGTTGAGTCGCCCATTTTGATCGACGTTTTTTTGGAAGGCGATTTTCCTTCAGAATATAGACGACTTCAAACCGAAACTAAACAAATACTAGAGGAGTTTTCATATTATAATAGCAATATAAAATTCACTTTTTACGATCCGCTAGAAGATGAATCTTTGCGAGAAAGCAACATAAAAAATTTAGCCGAAAGAGGGCTTCAACCTTTACAACTAACCGTTCAAGAAAACGGTAAATCTTCCCAAGAACTAATTTTTCCTTGGGCTTTGGCAAGTTATAATGGACAGACGGTTAATATTCCTCTGCTTAAAAATAAAATTGGAGCTTCACAACCAGAAATCATCACTAATTCCATTCAAAATCTAGAATATGCTTTTGCTGAAGGGTTTAAAAAACTTACCGTACCAAAAGATAGAAAAATTGCCATCTTAAAAGGAAATGGTCAATTACAGGATGTGTATATCGCAGATTTCTTAAAATCTTTAAAGGAATATTACAACTTAGCGCCCTTCACCTTAGATAGCGTTGCCAATAATCCGCTAAAAGCCTTAAAACAATTAGAAGATTTTGATCTGATTATTTCAGCAAAACCTTCAATCCCTTTTACCGAAGAAGAAAAGTTGGTCTTAGATCAGTTTACCATGAATGGCGGCAAAAGTCTTTGGCTAACCGAGTCGATTATCATGGACAAAGACTCGCTCTATAATGAATCTGCCTCGGCCACCAGTATTGGCAAGGAACTAAACCTCACCGATTTCTTTTTTAAATACGGAGCTAGGATTAATCCGGTAATCGTACAGGATTTATATTCTGCGCCCATAACTTTAGCGATGGGAGAAGGTAGCAATGCGCAATTTCAACAATTGCAATGGCCCTACTCTCCATTGGCCAGCAATAATCCGGTTAATCCAATAACCAAAAACATCAACTTAGTGCGTTTCGATTTTGCCAGCCAAATCGATACACTAAAAAATAATGTTGAAAAGATTGTGTTGCTTAAATCTTCGGAACTTACCAAACTCCAAGGCGTACCATCGACCGTAAATTTGGAAATCGTAACCCAAGAGCCAGATATGCCTTCGTTTAATGATGGACCACAAAATTTGGCGGTTTTACTTCAAGGTAAATTCACATCGGTCTATAATAATAGAGTTCTTCCTTTTGAGTTGACGGATTTTAAGAATGAAAGCGAATCCACAAAAATGATAATCATCGCCGACGGGGATGTGATAAAAAATGAAGTTGTTAGAAATCAACCTCAAGAATTAGGCTTTGATCGCGCATCCGGAAGGTCGTTCGGAAACAAGGAATTTCTCTTAAATGCGGTTAATTATCTGCTCAATGACGATGGACTTATAAACATTAGGACCAAGGATATCATAATTCCGTTCTTGGATACCCAAAAAGTATCTGATGAACGATCAAAATGGCAGTTCATTAATTTAGGGGTGCCGCTACTTCTGCTCGGGCTATTCGGCTTGGCCTTCAATTATTTCAGAAAGCGGAAATACACCTAGCTGTTGTTAATAAGTTTGTTTTAAAAACCAAGTCTATTGGGATATATTTGTAGCTCTTATTTGACCTTATAGACTTAAAATAATATAGATGAAATTTATAGTATCGAGTACTTATTTGCTTAAACAATTACAGGTTTTAGGAGGAGTTATAAACTCATCTAACACACTTCCCATTTTAGATAATTTTCTTTTTGAATTAGATAATAACAAACTTACCGTTTCTTCAAGCGATTTAGAGACTACAATGTCTTCTACTATCGATGTAGAAAGTGATTCTGAAGGAAGCATTGCCTTACCAGCAAAATTGTTACTCGACACTTTAAAAACATTTCCTGAGCAACCTCTAACTTTCGTGGCAGAGGATAACCATACTATAGAGATTAGTTCTAATCATGGTAAATATGCCTTGGCATATGCAGATGGGAACGAATTTCCAAAATCGGTCACTTTAGAAGACCCTAGCACCACTATGGTTGCCGGAGATATTTTGGCCACTGCGATAAGCAAAACTATTTTCGCTGCAGGTAATGATGATTTAAGACCGGTAATGAGCGGGGTGTTCTTTCAGTTTTCTAGCGACGGATTAACTTTTGTCTCAACAGATGCTCATAAATTGGTAAAATATACCAGAGAAGATGTAAGTGCAAGTCAATCGGCAGAATTCATTATGCCTAAAAAACCTTTAAATCTTTTAAAAGGAATTCTAGCGGGTAGCGAAGACGATGTAAAAATTGAATACAACGAATCTAATGCCTGCTTCACTTTTGATAATTCGGTTTTAATCTGCCGTCTTATCGATGGAAAATATCCAAATTACGAAGCAGTTATCCCTAAAGAGAATCCAAATAAACTGACTATCGACAGAACCCAATTCTTAAATTCTGTTCGTAGGGTCAGTATTTTCTCCAATAAAACGACCCACCAAATAAGATTAAAAATCGCGGGTGCAGAATTAAATATTTCTGCTGAAGACATCGACTACAGCAATAAGGCCGAAGAGCGTCTTAACTGTGATTACCAAGGCGATGATATGCAGATAGGCTTCAACTCTAGATTTCTTACAGAAATGTTGAACAACCTAAACTCAGATGAAGTTCAGCTCGAAATGAGCTTGCCTAACCGAGCTGGAATTCTAACTCCAGTTGATGGTTTGGATGATGGTGAAAAAGTGACTATGCTGGTAATGCCAGTTATGTTGAATAACTAGTAGCCTTCATCCGACTCCATTTTCAGAATTTCTTTTTGTACCTAAATTTCATTCAAGTTTAATTGAATAAATTTGCCGTCTCATCAATGCCTTGTGGTATTGAAAAACGATAAAAATTATCATGGCAAATAATCAAATTAAAAACCTGAAGAAGGAAATTCTTTCGGATAATTGGTATACTCTAAATAAAGTCACCTACGACTATCATAAAAAAGATGGTAGCTGGGAAACCCAATCCCGTGAAGCTTACGACCGCGGAAATGGGGCGGTAATTTTACTCTTCAATAAATCTAAAAACAAGGTAGTTCTTACCAAACAATTTAGATTGCCTACCTATTTAAATGGTAACGGGGACGGAATGTTGATTGAGGCCTGCGCCGGATTGTTAGATAATGACAAGCCAGAGGAATGCATCAAAAAGGAAACGGAGGAAGAAACCGGTTATAGAATCGACAACGTTAAAAAGGTGATGGAATCTTATATGTCACCAGGGTCGGTTACAAAAATTTTATACTTTTTTATTGCCGAATATTCTAAGGACATGAAGGTGAGCGATGGCGGTGGACTTGATTCTGAACACGAAAACATAGAAGTGTTAGAGCTAGATTTTGAAAAAGCCTACCGCATGATTTCGACTAATGAAATCAAGGATGCCAAGACTATCATGCTTTTGCAGTATGCGAAAATTAACGGTTTATTTAATTCCTAAGATTCAATGGAGATTTTTCAACTTAAAAGCATTTTCACTTACGTTCTTACTGTTTTAAGCATCTCTGCTTTTATTTCTTGCTCAGGCACCAAGACCCAACAGCAAAACGAGGTAAACGTTTCTGAATCCACTTCATCAGAATCACCAAAACTTAGCGAAATCACCCAGAGCTATTTTGATTTGGTGAGACCAATCATAGATGGCGAAACAGCTTACGAAACAACCGCTTTTGTTGAAAAATATTGGCGCGTCGTGGGTAATACTGGATTTAATGAAAGTATTTACTGGATTACTAAGCATTTGGAAGAAGCGGGCTATGTTATTGAAGAAACAAGTTCGAATCAAGAGCGATTGACCTATAGAATTGAAAAACGGGCATTGGATAATCCCACTTGGGAACCTGTTTCAGCAAATGTTAGTATAGTTGGGCAAAACTCAAAACTTTTAGACCAAACTAGCAACCGAAATATGGTCTTTCTTAATTCTAAATCGACGCCAAATACAGGAGTTGAAGCTGAGGTAATTTATATAAAAGATAAAAGTGATTTAAAGACAATAGATGTTTCGGGCAAAATCCTTTTTGCTGAAATGTCTGGCTACTATTTATACGGCGCAGATGTATTTGAAAAAGGAGCTCTTGGGATTATGACTTACGATAACCCAGCATATCTTCAACCTGAAAAAAATATAACCTCTATTCAATTTAGAAGTTTACCTGCCAAGTATATCGATAAAGCATGGGGGATTGCACTTTCGTATGAAGCAAAGGAAAAATTAAAACAAGAATTATCTAAGGGAAAGGTGAGCTTAAAGGTGAATATAAAGACCAAATCCTACAAATCGGAAGAACTAACCGTGGTAGCCACTATAAAAGGGTCGACTCTTCCAAACGAGAGTTTGGTATTTAGTGCTCATATTCAAGAACCGGGAGCTAACGACAACGCAACCGGGGTTGGCACACAGCTAGAAATGGCAATGGCGACTTCGGGTTTAATAAAAAGGAATAAACTAGATTTAGACCGCACCCTGACCTTTTTATGGGGAGATGAGATAGTTTCGACCCGACGTTATATAAAAGAAAATCCGGAATCTCGACCAGAAATCAAATGGGGAATCAGTTTGGACATGGTAGGCGAAAATACCGCTTTAACCGGCGGCTCTTTCCTTATTGAAAAAATGCCAGACCCCAGCGCTATTTATACCCGAGGTAACGATAAGCATACCGAATGGGGCGGCAAGGTATTGGAAGAAAAGGATATGAAACCTCATTACCTGAATGACTTTATCCTTTCTGTATTTAAAGACCAAGGAGCGGCAGAAAACTGGGAAGTCAACACCAATCCTTTTGAAGGCGGAAGTGATCATACACCATTTTTAGATTCCGACATTCCGGGTTTATTGCTTTGGCATTTCACCGATCAATTTTATCATACCGATAACGACCGCATCGATAAGGTTTCAAAAACTACCATGAAAAATGTTGGAACAGCGGCGTTGGTCAGTGCGTATACCTTGTTGAATTCCGACGAAATAACCGCCAATGCTATTGCTCAACAAATTTTGAAGGCTGCTGAAAAACGTTTAGAAATCGAGTTTATTTTAAGTAAGGCCGAAATTTCTTCTGGTAAAAATGCTATGGACGAAATTAAAATTTTAAAAAGTTGGAACAATTGGTATGAGAAGGCATTAATGTCAGTTAACGATATCGGGATTAAAGAAAATGACCTACAGAGACATAGCAAGCAATTAAATGAGTTTTCGGAGAACCTCCAATCTAAATTGAAAACTCTATAAAAGAACAAAGGGAACAAGATTTAAATCTTCGCTCCCTTTGTGAATCATATTCCATTAGTTGGCATTATCCATCTAAGTAATATGGGTATGTATCTCAGCTGTCTGACTTAAGCACCCCAATATGATATAATAAAGATAGCGAAAAAAATGTTTCGTTTTCTTATTTTGGCAATATTTTAACTCAAATATTTTTTAGAGATTACAGTTCAATTATATATCATTTACCAATGGCATTGGGCACCGATAAATCTTAATAAAAACCTCTTTCCCTAAATATTTTATTATTTTTGAGCACTTCATAAAAAACAAGAAATCTATGGCCAATATAATCTTAAGAGGTAATAAAAATCATACTTCAAGTGATCTGCCGCCCGTTGGAAAAAAAGCATCTGATTTTTCTCTTACCGCCTCAGACCTTTCAACAAAAACCTTAAAAGATTTTAGAGGAAGTCGATTGATATTGAATGTATTTCCAAGTATCGATACAAATACCTGTGCCCAGTCTGTAAGAACGTTCAACGAGAAGGCAACCCAATTAGATAATACCAAGGTATTGTGTATTTCGCGCGATTTACCCTTTGCTCAAAATCGTTTTTGTGCAAATGAGGGCATTGAAAATGTAGTGGCACTTTCAGATTATAAAACCGGGGATTTTGGCAAAACTTACGGTCTTAATATTGTAGATGGACCGTTCGAAGCTTTGCATTCTCGCTGCATTATCGTCATCGATGAAAATGGAACCATTCTCCATACAGAACAAGTTGAAGTAATTAGTGATGAACCGGATTACGATAAGGCTATCAGTGCGTTAGATCAATAATATAATGACCAAAAAAAAAGATAATCTTTTTATAAACCGAGTTAAAAGCGTTGGTTTCGCATTTAAAGGCGCCGTTTATCTGATCAAAAATGAATCGAGTATTCAGATTCAGTTTGTGATTGCGATTATTATGACTATCGCTGGATTTTATTTTAAATTATCTTCAACAGAATGGTTGATCCAAATTGCTTTTATCGGGATGGTAATGAGTATTGAAGGTTTAAATACTGCGGTAGAGTACATTGCAGATTTTGTTCATCCAGACTTTCATACCGCCATCGGAGTTATTAAGGATATTGCCGCAGGGGCAGTTTTTATTGCTTCTACGGCAGCTATTATAGCTGGGCTTATTATCTATATTCCAAAGTTTCTATAATACCAAATTCGTTATGAATACCGTTAGTTATTTGTATTTTTGTTTAACCTAACTAGTATTTGATGGCGAAGAAGACAAGTAAAAAACCCGTTAAGAAAAGAACCCTGAGAAAAGCTCCGAACTTAAAACTGTCGAGCCAGCAAAAATTGATTTTTGGGAGTCTTCTTATCATTTTAGGTCTTTTATTATTCATTGCTTGTCTTTCATTCTTTTTCACTGGAAAAATTGATCAAAGTACGATAGACCAATTAGGCACACGAGAGGTCGAAGCTGAAAATTGGCTCAATAAACTCGGCGCTTGGATCAGCGATCTTTTTATAAATAAAGGATTTGGGGTTTCCTCATTTATTTTTTCTGCCCTACTTTTCCTTTCTGGAGTCTACGTGACTTTAAATATCAATAAGACTAGACTAATACAACATTGGATCTGGGGAACCCTTATCGCTATATGGCTTTCGGTTTTCTTTGGATTTTTCTCTGAAAAATATGATGCTCTCGGTGGGACTATCGGGTATGAGATGAACTCTTTTTTACAAGATTATCTTGGCGTTATCGGTACCGCACTCCTGCTGTTGTTCTGTCTTATCATATATATATCTCTTCGATTCAAGGTTACCGGCGAGCATTTTGTTGATCTTTTTAAAAGAGCTAAAAGGGATTTAAAGGACGATTATAAAGCTGGAAAGGAATTTAGAACTGCTTCTTCCAACAGCTCGGAAAGCTATATGTCTTTAGACAATGATTTAAGTGCCGAGGCCGAAGAGATAAAATCTGCTTTTGAAATCTCTTTAGATGAAGCAAAGGAAAAAGAAAAAGAAAGACAGAAAGAAATGTCCAAAGTAGAATCTAAGCCTCTGGTCATCGTTCAGGAAGAAGAAGAAATTGAAGAGCCAACCTTAGATATGGAAGTTGAAACCATCGAAGAAGAGATTTCTGAATCGGACAATCTTTCCAATAAATTGGTTGAGGATTTTGGACAATTTGATCCGACTTTAGAATTGAGCAAATATCAATTTCCTCCGCTGGATCTTTTAAGAAAATATGATGCTGAAGGCATCACGATCAACCAAGAAGAATTAGAGGAAAATAAAAATAAGATTGTTGAAACCCTAAACAATTATAAAATTGGGATTTCGAGCATTAAGGCAACCATTGGGCCAACGGTAACCTTGTATGAAATTGTCCCTGAAGCCGGAGTGAGGATTTCAAAAATAAAAAATCTAGAAGACGACATTGCCCTTTCTTTGGCAGCTCTAGGTATTAGGATTATTGCACCAATTCCTGGTAAAGGAACTATTGGTATAGAGGTACCAAATAAAAATGCAACCATCGTTTCAATGCGGTCGGTTATCGCTTCCCAAAAATTCCAGAAATCTGAAATGGAATTACCGATTGCTTTTGGTAAGACCATTAGCAATGAAACCTTTGTGGTAGACCTTGCTAAAATGCCTCACCTTCTTATGGCGGGTGCAACGGGTCAAGGTAAGTCGGTTGGTTTAAATGCAGTCCTTACGTCCCTGCTTTATAAAAAGCATCCTGCCGAAGTAAAATTTGTACTTGTAGATCCTAAGAAAGTGGAGCTCACTCTTTTCAATAAAATTGAAAGACATTACCTCGCGAAACTACCGGATTCTGAAGAAGCTATTATCACCGACAATACCAAGGTTATCAATACTCTGAATTCACTTTGTATTGAGATGGATAACCGTTACGAAATGCTTAAGAACGCCATGGTTCGTAACATTAAGGAATATAACGACAAGTTTAAAGCTAGAAAACTCAACCCTAATGAAGGGCATCAATTTTTACCTTACATCGTTTTGGTGGTAGATGAGTTCGCCGACCTTATTATGACCGCCGGTAAAGAGGTAGAAACTCCTATCGCGCGTTTGGCACAGCTAGCACGTGCAATTGGTATCCACTTGATTATTGCCACCCAACGTCCTTCGGTAAATGTTATTACCGGAATCATTAAGGCGAATTTCCCCGCCCGTATCGCTTTTAGGGTAACTTCAAAAATAGATTCTAGAACTATTCTTGATACCAGCGGCGCAGACCAACTTATTGGTCGTGGAGATATGCTTTTTACTCAAGGGAATGATGTAACGAGAATACAATGTGCCTTTGTAGATACTCCAGAAGTGGAAAGTGTTACCGAGTTTATCGGCTCACAAAAAGCTTATCCAGATGCGTACATTTTACCAGAGTATGTTGGTGAGGAGAATGGCACAAGTCTTGATATAGATATCAGCGAACGCGATAAGCTGTTTAGGGACGCCGCTGAAATTATAGTTACCGCCCAACAGGGTTCAGCTTCTTTGCTTCAACGTAAATTAAAACTTGGATATAATAGAGCCGGAAGGCTTATTGATCAACTAGAAGCCGCCGGAATTGTCGGAGGTTTTGAAGGCAGCAAAGCCAGACAGGTTTTAATTACTGATCTAAATGCCTTAGACCAGTTACTCGAAAATGAAAATGTTTAAGACTAACAATAGCAAAATGAAAATTACAATGAAACGAATAGTTACATTATGTATTATGTTTATAGGATTAGTGAGCTTTTCTCAAAATAATCCAAAAGCCAAGCAAATTCTGGATGAAGTTTATCAAAAGACGCAATCCTACGATAATATTACGATAGATTTTAAATACTCTTTAAATAACGCAAACGAGAACATTAACCAAGAGACCCGTGGTGATGTGGTGATGAAGGGCGACCAATATGTTCTAAACGTGTTAGGGGTAACCAGAATCTACGACGGTAAAACGCTTTACACTATTAGTCCAGAGGATGAAGAGGTTACGGTTTCTTCAGAAAACACCGAAGATGAAAACACAATTACCCCGAGTAAAATGCTTTCTTTTTACAAAGATGGTTATACTTACGAAATGGATATTGTACAAGATGTGAAGGGTAGAAAGATTCAATTTGTAAAATTGAATCCGATTGACACAAATTCAGAAATAAAACAAGTATTATTGGGTATAGATAACACCACAAAACATATCTATACGCTTATAGAAATTGGAAAGAATGGAACAAAAACCACTCTTACAGTTAATTCTTTTAAAACTAACGAACCTATCTCAAAGACCTTATTTACATTTGATAAAAATAAGTACAAAGATTATTACATCAATAAGATAGACTAGGCTTTGGGAATCTTGAATGAAAATATTAGATAGGTACATATTAACGACCTACTTAAAAACTTTTTTGAGCGTGTTTTTAATACTCATGCTCATTTTTGTTTTACAGGCAATCTGGCTTTATATAGGAGAACTGGCGGGTAAGGATTTATCAATCAGCATCATTTATAAATTCCTGATTTTTGCCACTCCTACCCTAATTCCGCTAATTTTACCTTTAACCATTCTCGTTTCATCGATTATGGTTTTTGGTAGTTTTGCCGAAAACTACGAATTCGCCGCCATGAAATCTACCGGGATTTCATTGCAAAGAGCCATGCGGGGTCTCAGTATTTTCATCGTGATTTTAGGATTTGTCTCCTTCTTTTTCGCCAACAATGTTATCCCAGCAGCAAACTTCAACTTTTATAACCTTAGAAAGAATATCGCCCAAAAACAGCCGGCTATGGTTATTGCCGAAGGTCAGTTTAACCAATTAGGAGATATAAATATTAAGGTTGAAAAAAAGAGTGGTGATCGAGGTCAGTTTCTTTCCGATGTCATCATTCATAGAAAGAACAGTAGTCGCCCTGGCAATTTCACCGTAACAACTTCAAAGACGGGAGAATTGAAGAGCAGTTTAAATTCTAACATTCTTCAACTGGTTTTATATGATGGTCACCATTACGATGAGATACGTACTAACGACCCAAAAGACAACATCAAAAAGCCATTTATCAAAAGTAGTTTTGATCAATATATCATGAACGTGGACCTCGCGGGTTTTGACGATGTAGATATGGACGATAAAAGCTATGACAATAGGTTTAACATGCTTAACGTAAATAGCCTTAATTATACGATTGATAGCCTTAGACAACAAAAAACTGAGCGGAAGGAGGAACTTTATAGAACTCTGTATTTACGAACCAATATAGCCAGCCTCAATTCGGATATACAACCAAAAAGAGATACAGTCTATAAAGGAGATATAATGGAGCTGTTCGATAATCAGACTAAAATACAATTACTAAATCTTGCTTCTAATAACGTAAATAGCACGTCACAGATTATTACAACTAGAACCTCTACCTACGCGGATGAAACCAAATGGCTCAACAAACACGTGATTGCTCTGCATGAAAAATTTGCCTTAGGTATCGCCTGTATCGTTTTATTTTTCGTTGGCGCACCATTGGGAGCTTTGATCAGGAAAGGTGGACTCGGATTACCAATGGTTATTGCAATCTTGCTTTTCTTGAGCTACCACTTTATTGGGATTTTCGCCAAGAACAGTAGTCAAGATGGTTCCTATAGTTCAGTGCTGGGAACCTGGCTTTCTACTCTCATCATTCTCCCATTGGGAATTTATCTAACTTCAAGGGCAACCAAGGACCGTGGATTGTTTGAGTTGGGAAGCTATCTAGACCCATTTAAAAAGTTCTTGGGCATGCAGCCAGACTACAAAGTAAAATTGGCGGATGGCAGTTATAAGGATTACAGTTATATAACCGATTATAATAATGATCGTTTGGTAGATGTCATCAAAAATTACGAGGAAAAGAATTTGGACATCAATGCCAAGAGAATCGCTTACACTACAATGCTTGGAAACGGGATTTCTTACTTTCAAATGAAGGAACGGGGAATCAAAATCTCCGAAAAATTTATAAATTCTACCAAGGAGGCAACCAAAGCCAAAACGCTATCTCGTATTGCTTTTATTATCTATTGGATTTCGGCTTTTGCCCTGTTACTTCATTTTGTATTCAAAAACAATAAGTTTCCTCAGTATGCCCACATCGCTTTAATCAGCAGTCTGGTTGGGTTTGCAATTTTCATCATTATGGGGATTATAACTTTTATAAAATCGAACGAGTTTTTTGAGCATTTAAATATAAAGACTAAAAAGCTGAATCCCTTTTACATGCTTCTAGGTATGCCATTTTATATGGTGACCCATTATTTGATAAGGAACAAAATCAACGAGGACCTTGGCAGAAGTTCCCTTAAAAATATAAATTAAACATATCTTTGCAAATATTCTAATTACATGAGAACTGACACTGTTTTGGCAAAAGAAGTTGTTTTAAATTCCATTCCGGAAGCGATAGAAGATATTAAAAACGGTAAGGTAATTATCGTGGTCGATGATGAAAATCGTGAGAACGAAGGAGACTTTATTGCCGCCGCAGAAGCCGTGACCCCAGAGATGATCAACTTTATGGCACAACACGGACGTGGATTGATCTGTGCTCCGCTTACCGAAGATCGATGTGAAGAATTAGATTTAAGTATGATGGTGCAGAATAATACCGTATTGCATCACACTCAGTTTACTGTTTCTGTAGATTTAATCGGCCACGGCTGTACCACCGGAATCTCAGTACACGACCGTTCCAAAACCATCAAGGCGTTAGTAAAAAATGATACCAAACCTCATGATTTGGGTCGTCCAGGTCATATTTTTCCTTTAAAGGCGAAAAATGGCGGAGTCCTTCGTCGGACCGGTCATACTGAAGCTGCGGTAGATTTGGCTAGACTTGCTGGATTTAAACCTGCAGGTATTTTGGTTGAAATTTTGAATAACGATGGAACCATGGCACGTTTGCCAGAACTTTTGAAAGTTGCAGAAAGATTCGACTTAAAGATTATTTCAATTGAGGATTTGGTCGCCTATAGAATGGAGCATGATTCTTTAATTGAAAAGAAGGAGGACTTTGATATAGAAACTAGGTTTGGAAAATTCAGATTAAGAGCATTTCAGCAAACTACAAATGACCAAATTCATATTGCGCTAACCAAAGGAACTTGGGGAATAAATGAAGCAGTATTGACCAGGGTAAATGCGACCTTAGTCAATAATGATATTCTTGGAACCTTAACCAATAATGCAGACGAAAAACTGGATGATATGTTTAGGGTGATAAATGAAGAGGGTAAAGGAGCGATTTTATTTATAAATCAGCAAGCCCAATCCATGAATCTTCTAAAACGCTTGGCAACGCTTAAAGAGACTCAGGTTAAAGACCAAGTAGTTAAAGCTCCTGGCATTGAGATGGACGCCAAGGATTTTGGTATCGGTGCCCAGATTCTTCATAGTCTTAAAATCACCAAACTACGGTTGATTTCTAATAGCCAACACACCAAGCGTGTGGGTATTATTGGTTACGGATTAGAGATTGTGGATTATGTAAATTATTAAGGACACTTATCCGACACAATATGTTACCTCTAGGCTGACTATAATTGATCAGCATATTAAATTCCTTTTAATCACTTCAACAACTCAGAATTCAAAAAGGAATCACCAAAATTTCTACCCGTCTATTTTTTTCCCTATTCTTTTCAGTATTATTCGGTGCAATCGGCTGGCTTTCCCCAAATCCTTTGATTTCAATCCTATATTCTTTTGAAAGATGCTTTTTAAGATAATTGGAAACTTCTGTCGCTCTATTTTCGGATAGTATTTTATTGGAAGCTGGATTACCCACGTCATCCGTATGACCTTCTACCACAATTCTTGCTTTTGGAATAGTTTTGATTGCATCTAACAACTTTTTTAATTCGCTACTAGCAGTTTCCTTAAGCTGAAATTTTCCGGTATCAAAAAGCACCGCACTGTCTAAATTGAGTCTTAGGGCTCCACCGATGGCTGCTACCGCATCTACATCTGCGCCAGGCAGCTCACTCCAAGTCTCGAGGTCGGTTAAACGAATATAATTATAAGTTTCGCCCTTCTTAATGTATGGTGCAATATCCACCTTTGCTGTACCACCTTCAATCTTGCCGACATTGATCCAGGTTTTACCATCCTTGGAAATTTCCAGGTTCGTAGGTTCTATTTGTCCCATTTCAAAAATGTAGAGATCGGGACCATTTACATCTGCGATTGTATTATTGGTAAATTCTAATGTTAGTACGCCTTTGGTTCCAAGATTACAGATTCGTGGATCCCGTTTATCAAAGCGTTCTAATGCAAAATCGGGTTCATTAACGGCGCCGCCACTGTTTGAACCTTGTGAGCCCACATCGTGTGAAATAACCTTATCTGCAAATGACAAAGCGCCAAGTGGCAAAAATATATATTGATTTCTTGAATCGACATAGGTGTTGCCTGCATCTGTTTTGTCACCATACCATCCTGGGTTTTCCTTATAAAATTTAGCTCTTGCTCCCACGGAATTCTTTATGAAATTATTAGCTCGTCCGGCATGTTCCTGGAAATAAAATTCGGTCATATTTTTAAATTTGGGAGATGCCTTTCCACTTGAGTTATGATTTCCAACCGCTGGAGGCAAACCGTCCTCCAAAATTTTCCTAGCCGCATTTTCCGAACTTATATGTTGTCTTGTAGGCATTGATTTCAGAAGTTCAAGTTCCTTTTTAGAGATTTGATAATAGTCCATTAAAATGGTTTCACCCTCTTCCTTTGAGGCGGTTGAGAGTTTCATTAAAGCTTCCCTTTTTTCTTTATTGCCTCCGTACAATGAATATGAGCTAAGGTCGCTCTCAATAAAGGTATTGTCATCCGCTCCCAATATTTTACGTAAATTCTCTGTTTTAACTGGTTTTGGAGTTGAAAGTCCATCCAATTGAGCCTGTACATTCTGTTTTTCCATCATGGCCTGGAGATCCTTTAGTTGCTTTTCACTTCCAGAATTAGCCAAAACGTTTTGCAATTCCTTAAAATAGCCATCCAAAGCCTCTTTCCCTGTTTTGCTTACATCTCCACCAGCAGTACCTTTGTTCTGGTTTTCCATTTGTTTGATCCGAAATAACAAGGCCTCCGTATCGGCATCGGACAAATTAGCATCTTCCAATAGTTTTTGTAGTCCGGCTGAGCTAAAAACTGAATTGATTTCGCTTTCAAGAGAATCTGTTTTCATCATATCATGAAAAGTTTCTCCCTCCATCCCAAACATCTCCATCATCTGTTTGGCGACGCTGTCCGTGACGTTTTTCTCTGAAGGATTTGTCTTTTTCGACCCTTCTCGTATGGTTTGGTCAACATCTTCATGCGAAGCCTGTTTCTCAGCGTTATTACAGGAAAATAGCATAATCAAAACACCCATTATAATAGTTGCTTTCATAATTTTCATTCTTATGTCTTTTAAAGTCTTTGTACTTTAATAGTATTCTTTCCTAAAATCCCGTTCACCTGCCATTGCGGTGGAATCTGGCCTTGGCGAATTCGTAATACATAAAGCCAGCGATACTATACCAGTTCTCAAAACCAAGTTTTAACTCACACCTATCTATTTCCATTAAACGCGCATATAGTTCTTCCACTAATTGCTCATACCTAGAATCATAGGCTTCCCTAAACTCTTCATAAGACCGTACTATTTTTACCCGTTCGTTTTGCCATGCGAGGCCACTTACGGCATGAATACCACTTACGTTATCCCCCAAGGCCAAAGAGGCAGTTACATCTTCACTGGTGATATTCAATATAACCGCCAATTTTTCGAATTTATAACGCGTTTCTTCGAGGTCTGCGTAGGCTTTTTTCAAACATTGACAGCCCTCAGAATTATCTTTGGTGTCGTCGTTTCCATTTCTATTACCGGTATTGGAATTGGACCTCTTATTCCCTTCTGCCGAAGTTTTGTCCGAACCAGTAGACAAATCCTCTTTATCATCTTGGGGTTCCAGACCTTCTTCTGAGCGACCACCCACGGTCATTTCACCCGTAAAAACGGGAGGTATTGGTTCACCCTTTTCAAAATCTATCCCAACTTTTGTGGGAGCATCAGGATAATCCCCCGGATCAACAAGATTACCATTTTTGTCATACTTAGGCTGTCTTGGCGAGTCGCTTTGACCTTGCACACCATTATCAGCAAATACTGGCGGCATTGCTTCGCCCGTATCGGGATTTATAGGTACCGTTGGAGGCGAATTTGGATAATCACCAGCATTTATTAAATAACCGTTCTTATCATATTTTGGTGGTACTAAATTGTCACTGCTTGAAGTGGTCCTTCCTGCAAAAACAGGCAATATCGGTTCACCGGTTACTGGATGGGTCGGAACCTTGGTGGGGGTATCTGGATAGTCCCCTGCATCTATAAGATTACCGTTTTTATCATACTTTGGTGTCCTCAAGTTTGGACCTGAAGTTGTTCCATTATCAAGAAAGGGATCTTCAAATACTTCAGCGGGAGTCATGGTCGATGTAGATGGTGTTGAGGAACTACCATCGTTGGAGCTTTTAGTATCGGGATAATCACTGCTGTCCTCATTTCCTTCTCTTTGGTTTCTGTTGGAATTTCTGTTGGAGTCCGGATTGCTGGATGGGCTGGCGGAAAGGCAAGAAGAAGGTAATTGAGGCTGACCATTTGGATCCAAATCCGGTTCAAAGTTTTGGTCGGATCCGGTTAGATTATCAAAAATACCAGAATCCTGAGCCCCTTTGCTCATTTTTTCAATAAAACCTTGCATGTCGCGAGCCTGACTAAATACTCCGCTCAAGGTTTTGGACATTGACTTCACTCCATTTAAAAATGATGCACGATTTGAAGGAACGCCACCCGCCATTAACATGATTGTGGTGGGTAGGAGTAATATTAAGAGCGCTTTATTTTTAGCGCGTTTTACAAATAAAAAATAGAGAAGTAAAGCGAATATCAATAGCAATGCAATAGCAATGATCCATAGCACAGCACTACCTCCCTTTTCTTCAGACCCTGAATTCGACGCATCGTCTGTTGAGTTGGCACCTGTATCGTTCAAATTAGTAATACCCGGTTTAAAATCCGCGGCAGCAATAAAAAGAGGAGAGGTGCGCTTCACAACCCCGCCGTGGTAGACCGCTAGCCTAAAAGGAAGGTTGGGTTTGGCACCGATGAGCATAATACCGAATTGTCCGGCAGTCCTAAATTCATCCTGAAAAAGGCCATCATTGGTCTTTTTTGTCTTGGCAATATCCTTCCAGTGGTTTTTAACCAAAATGACCCTGATGTCCTGTGTTAAGTCGGGAGAAATTACCATAACCTTGAAGGGAAGAAGATCAAAACCAATATTCTTTACCGAAAATCTTAAAGTGTCTTCTATAGTGCCAACCATATAGGTCGTTTTTAGATCAGGATAGGTTTCATCTTGATTAAATTTTAGGTCGACCGTATTTTTTCCGTCGTCTAACGATGGCATTTTAAATTCTTTATCCTGGCCGTAAGTCGCGGCAAAAAAACTAAAAAAGATTATGTGTATAAGTGTAGTCCTTTTTTTCATTGCCCTAATTCTATTTTTTGTATTTCTTTAATAAGTAATTCGCTATGGTCACTGCATTATTAAGACGTTCGTTTTTTTGGGCATCCGTATATGTTACCTTATTTGTTGATTCTTCAATAACACCGCCGAATCTGATGAGGATGGCACCGTTATAGTTGGGATTCAACATAAACAGGTCCCCTCTCGCCTTGCGGATACCAAAATTGGTATCCCTTGTATCACTAACAACCAAAATCCCTTCGTCATTGTCCGCTCCGAATGAAGATTCTATATCCCTAAAAGAGTCCAATTCTTTCTGGATGGTTTTTTTATCCCACTCAATGAACATAAAGGAGACTTTGGTTGGGGAGCCATCGTTCAATTTTAAAGAAAATGCGCAGTTACCGTAACTATTGCTTACAAAAACAGAACGATCTTCGGATAGTTGTAATTCCGTGGCAATTTCCTTGGCCTCCATCAACATACAATTTTTAGGATTTCGGTTGAACAACTCACTATAATCACCATTCTGCTGTAAATTTTGATTAGGAATAATTTTATTTTCATTTTCTACAGCACTATTGCTAGTCTGCATTCCATTGGTTTCGGTTTTCTCTGAACTTCCATCACCGCACGAGAAAAAGGCGATTAACGCCATTACTATAATGTAGTTTTTCATCTGTTGCTGGTATTTTTTTAAATTGAAAATGAATATTCTATTTTTTTGAACTAGAATGATTTGGAATAAAGTGAAGTATCAATCTTTAAATCAATTTCTTCAAGTGCCTCACATTTCATGGTAAGGGTTTGAGGTTTTTTCTTGGTAGTATCGGTAATAACCATCTCCATCGTCAGGCCCTCAACCATGCTTATCCAGGATTGATTCATACCTTTCCCCGACTTCGAATTCTTCAATTTTAAGTCACCGAAAGCGGCAGCGAATGTTACCGGGGCATTTTGTGTCACCCATATATTGCCATTATATTCCGTACTTATCACTTTAAATTCTTCACAGGAATATCCTAAAATCTCTTTTGTATTTCCAGTTTTGGATACTGAGAAATCAGTTTTATTTAGCTGCTCCTCGACTTCTTCTTCCATATCAAGACCGAAGGACATTACGCTTTTTTTGTCTCCCAAGTCCATGAACATAAATGCGGTACGCTTTGATAAGTCCATTACGGTTATCATTTCTTGGCCCTTATCCGCTGGAACACTACTACCTATATATTCCTCTTGATCAGTTAAATAATAATTAATAATGTTAAGGTCCTTACTATCGTTGATCGACATCACATATTTATATGAAAATTTATAGTTATCTGCTAGCGCTTCTTTATTTGCCTTTAATACTTTACCATCATTATTAAATACAGAATCGAATGCTTTTTCTGTTTCACGTGAAGATTTCTGTTCTACTTTGCGCTCTACTGCACGTTCCGCAGCTTTTTCCGCTTTTTGGGAAAGTTTCTTAAGAAATTGGGCATTTACATTTGGCCCAATCGACAAAATTAAAAGGATGCATAGAGTTTTTAATAGTTTCATGATTTTCGCGAGTATATTATTTATATTATTCAAATGTGCCAAAAGGTCAATATCAGTTTTACTTTCTTTTATTTCTTTAATCCTTTATAAAATTGGTACTCCTTATTATTTTGTTTTTGGCCACGATATTCAATTTATAGTGCCCTTTTTCAAGACGATTAATATTTAGATAAATGTCACGGGGTGCTACATTGTATATGGTACCTTCCAATAGTTTTCTCTTCATGGGTTGTCATAGGTTTTCCCGTAGAAAATTCATATAGATCAGCGACTGCATAAAGCTATGGCTATGCTCTTTCATTAATTAGGTGAAGTGTAACAGATGCTAGTATATATGTAACAAATGAATTCGAAATTGAAATTGAAGTTGATACCCTTACAAAAGCTATCGGTTTAAATAGACTGATTTATTAACCATTGAAGCAGTCAAACATTATAAAGGAGGAAGGATGAAAGATGAACTTCGGAGTAGAAAAAATTCCTTTTAGATTGGTTGATAGTATTTTTCTAAGTTGAATATTAGTTATTGGCTATTTCAAGTCTTGATGAATCCTGCAGAAAGTCTATAATTATAAATTACACTATCTACTGAAAATAGACCTATCATCTTGATTGATATTCCTTAGGAGAACAGCCATAGGTTGCCTTAAAACATTTTGTGAAGTAAGAAGGATCGTTAAAACCGACCATATAGCTGATTTCTGAAATATTGGCATCGCCCTGACTCAATAAGGTCGTTGCGAGTTTGAGCCGCTGGGATTTCATAAATTCGGTGGCACTCAAACCTGTCAAAGCCTTTAATTTTCGATGCAATTGCATCCGGCTTATGCCCAACTCTTCTGCAAAGCGCACGGTAGTAAAATCACTTTTTTCTAGTTGCATGTCCATCACTTTTTGAACACGCTTTAAAAATTGTACTTCTACTGAATTAATCGCGATATCCTGTGGTTTAAGAATTAATTCTTGACTATAACGTTCCCGCAATTTTTTGCGACCTTCCAAAAGTTTTTCAACCTTTAAAACCAGTAGATCTTCGTTAAATGGTTTCGTTATATAATCGTCAGCGCCAGTTTTAATGCCTTCAATTTCATTTTTAATTCCTGCTTTCGCAGTTAACAATATTAACGGTATATGGCTTGTACGTTCATCGGCCTTTAAGGTTTCACATAGTTCTATCCCATTTTTTATGGGCATCATAATATCGCTTATAATAATGTCTGGTATATGCTGTATTGCCAAATCAATACCTTTTACTCCATTTTCTGCCTCTAATATGAAATAATTATTCTGGAATATATTTCTAATATATGATAGCACATCGGCATTGTCTTCAACAATCAATAATATTTCCTTATCATTATCTGGTTCAATAGACTCGGAGTTATTTTCGGGATATTCATTGGCAAATGATGGCAAGTTAAAAGTAGTTTCAAGTGGAGCAATAAATTCATCACTCTTAAAATAATCCTTAGCGACTTTTATCATTACCTTGAAGATTATCCATTCATTTGGAATACTTTCTACCTTAATATTTCCTTTATGCAACTCAACCAATTCCTTTACCAGTGCCAACCCAATACCCACACCTTCAATTTGATTATTGACCTGATAAAAACGCATAAAAATGTTTTCTCTTTCAGCGGCTGTCAATCCCTTCCCGGTGTTTTTAATCTCTAATTGAAATTCACCTTCTTCAATCTTAGCCTTTGCCAAAATCTTACCATTTTGAGGAGTGTATTTAATGGCATTAGAGATTAAATTCACCAATATTTTATCGATTATGTCCTTGTCGAAGAATGTTCTATCCTTAGATCCTTGGATATCCCAAGTAAATTGTATTTGCTTTTCGTCTGCCGCGAATAAATAACTGTTAAACACGCTCTTTACATAGAATAACAAATCATCTTCAATAATCTGGAGTTTAAGTTTTCCCGATTCAATTTTAGAAATAGCCATCAACTGGTTTACCAAGGACAAAAGCTTATTGGCATTACGATCCATCATTTCTAATTCTTGACGCTGTTCTTTTTCGAGATTATCCTTCTTCAAATTCTTTTGAATAGGTCCAGAAATCAAGGTCAACGGGGTACGGAACTCATGAGATATATTAGCAAAAAAATCCGTTTTTGCTTGATCTAGCTCTTTTAACTTTAGATTTATACGTTGCTTATTCTGAAACAAAAAATAGAAGAAGCTTCCTGTGAGAAATAATAAGATAATTACGGTTAAAAATAGGTTCCGCTGATTGACCCGTTTTTCTTCAGCGAGTTGAGTTTGGGATGTTAGCAGCGCTATTTCTTGTTCCTTTTTATTTACTTGGTATTTCCTTTCAAGTTCAAAGAATGACGAATTGGAATTTTTTATATTTTCAGCATTTATTAGACTATCTAATTGTTCATGTAATCTTAAGGCAGACCGATAGTTACCGTTCAATTTTTGAAGTGCTATTTCTAAACTTAATTTTTTCTTTATAAAACTTGTTTCCTCCAAGGTCATATAATGAATTTCCAAACTGTCCAACAAATTCCTTGCAGCCATGGTATCATTGGTACTAATGTATAATTCTGATAGTAAGAGATTAATGCCCGTAATCCCGATACTATCTTCCATCATCCTAAAATAGTTTCGAGATTTTAATCCAAATTGTTTAGCAGTATCAAAATTTTGGGATTCGAATTTCAAGTGGGCCAAATTACTCAGATAGCGTGCCATTTTAATGGTATCCTTATTTCTAATACTTCGTTCCAAAAGACTATCTATAAGTTTATAAGAATCAAGTGAATCGTTCTCTAACCGATTTATTTTGGTTAGCTGAACCATTAAAAAATCAATTCCCGATTCGTATTTTGAACTATCGGCTATCCGTAAGGCACTCTCAAAATATTTCTTAGCCATCGGAATATTGTTAAATCTGTTTAGATATAAGCTGCCAATAGCCACGTGAGAGTTGGCCAATATGGGGTGAATTTTATTTGCGTTTGTGTAAATAGAATCGACCTTCAACAATAAGCGGAGGGATTTAAGGCTATTTTCCGATACTCCCGCCAGCCCATAATAAGCATTGGCTACACCCTCTTCGTAATTCAGCCTTTTGGATTCAATCAATATTTCATCATACAAAGACTTGGCAACAATTGAATCATTTTGAAAATATTTGTGATTTGCAAGCCATATTTTGCTTTGGATCACATTGATTGGGACATCTAATTTTTTAGCGATTTCTAGGGATTTTTGAAAGTAATTTTCAGAAGTGTTGAGATTGACCTTTAAAAAATTTATCATTCCAAGGTCAAAGTAATAGTAGTATTTTGAAGGAGGATAGACATTTTTTTTTGCTAAGATTTTTAAACTATCCAAATAAGCCTCAGCTAGTTTACTTTCATCATAAGAATAAAGTTCAAAATTTTTATGATATTTAAGGGTAAGAAGAGAATCTACCAGATAGCTACCATCGCGGTCAATGGGTTTTTGTGAGTAGCCAAGAAAATAAAAGCTACTACATAATAGCGCAATAATAAAAGTCCTTAGCATCAAAAGGGAATTTACCTAAAGTTAGGTAATAAATCTTTAATCGCCTGCTCTGTCTTTTCTATAAATTATGGGTTAAAATTGGGAACTTATTATCCTAACCATCTTAATAGCTCTTTGGTTTGTTTCTTTTTCTGACCATCCTAGTTTAATCAAGCAAGAAATATTTCGTTGCATATAATCATCCGATTTCGGAAAGTTTCTATGATTGATTGAGTTTAAAGCTTCTTTAAGATTTTCGGATAACGGAAACAAGGATTTGGCATCCTTTAAATGCTGCCATTTGTTGATGTAGTGCCAATTGTTATCGTAATAATGAAAACAGGCATCGATACCATTTTCTTTGAATTGGGTTGAAACTTTTTTGACAATTTCATAATCTGGAAGAAAGAAATTCAAGAAGGCATAACTTTCAACGCCTCCATTTGGTACGCGTCTAAATTCTACTTCTTTGATTTCAGAAAGCTTTTCACGTAAAATTGAATAATTCCGCTTTTGAAGATCTAAAAACTCTGGCAACCTTCTTATCTGAGCCAGACCAACCGCCGCGTTCAATTCTGAAATCCTAAAATTATATCCCATCACCGGATGGGTTTCTGCTCCACGGTCGCTCCCAATATGGTCATGTCCGTGATCGGTAAACTGATCCGCTGCAATGGCAAAGTCCGAATTATTTGTGATAACCGCGCCGCCTTCACCACAGGTAATCGTTTTAACGAAATCAAAGGAAAAACAACCGACATCTCCAATACTCCCCAAAAGTTCATTTTTATAAGTACCGCCGATAGCCTGGCAAGCATCTTCGATCAAAAGAAGATTATGAGTTTTACAGATTGATTTTAGCGCATCTAAATCGGCCATGCTCCCGCACATATGAACTGGCATAATGGCTTTCGTTTTATCGGTAATTGCAAGTTCTACCGCAATTGGGTCTAATGTTAAAGTATCGTCGATTTCTACCGGAACCGGAATGGCACCCAGCATCAAAATAGCTTCAAATGTCGCTACGAAAGTAAAGGTCGGCATAATGACTTCATCACCTGCTCCAACGCCTGCAATCGCCAATGCTGTGCTCACGGCTGCCGTTCCGCTGGATAGCAGCTGGGCATGCTTCACCTTAAACTGTTTTTGGATTTCCTGTTCGAGTTCTTTGGCCTTCCAATGGCCTTTCCTCATTCCATCAAAACCATAACGCATCAGGACACCACTGTCTAATACGTCGTTGACTTCTTTTCTCTCTTGTTCTCCAAATAGTTCGAATCCGGGCATTGTTTAGTGATTAGTGTTTAGTGTTTAGTGTTTAGTGTTTAGTGTTTAGTGTTTAGTGATTAGTGATTAGTGATTAGTGATTAGTGAAATAAATTATAACCATTATTGCAAATATTTGGTCTTAAGTCTTAAGTCTTATATCTTATGTCTTATTTGTTAAGTCTGAAATCTAGAGTCTAGAATCTCTAAATTCTAACTTTAAAATTCCAGCTTTAAAACCATTCGCTAATCCGCTAATAAACTCATTGGCTTATTTATATCTCTTCTCTCTATTCTTTATTCTTTATTCTTAAAAAAGTCTAACTTCAAAATTCTAGCTTCAACATTCAAAAGAACATTCGCTCATTCGCTAATTAACTCTTTCGCCAACTCCTTTTCAAAAACAAATTTACAATAATGAAAAAGCAATTTCGCCTTATCAACCAGAATTGACATCAAAATTTATTGGCTTAGCAATCATTTTTTTAGCAATAATATGTTTAGATATGATTTTTTAAATTTATCACTGATTTAGATACTACACAAAAATGGAAAATAAGAAAAAGGACAAACAAGAACAAGACTCAACCAGAAGACAACCAGAAGGAACTTTTACCCGCGATTCTAAAGAGCGCAATCAAGATTTCAGCAATGAGCAAAACCCAGAGGCTGAAGATCTGAGCGAAAACAAAAATCATAGCGATAAGAGCTCTGGAAACCTTTCGGACCAATACCATCCAGCGACCGAGACGGGTGAAATTCAGAAAAAAAATAACAAGGCAAATACAAAAGCCGCCCAGCAAGGCGAAGATTACTATGACCAAGGCGCGCACCAACCAAGTCTAGCCGACGAGGGTGACGAAGATGAGGATAAGGATCGTAAGAGAAAGAAGTAGATTTATTTATGAGTTTGGAGTTATGAGTTATGAGTTATGAGGCATGAGGTATTAGTTTTTGGTTGCTTGCCCGAACTTAATTTTTATTAAGGGCGGGTTAGTTGCCTGCCCGAAATTTATTTTTATAAAGGGCGGGTTGGTTATTGGTTATTAGTTAATAGTATAGATTCCCACGTCTTGATTCTTGATTTTTGATTCTTTTGTCTCATGTTTGGATTCTAGCTTCAAAAAACAATCGCTAATCCACTAATTAACTCATTCGCAAATTCATATTTCTGTTCTATTCTCTCTGTTCTCTATTCTTAAAACAATTCTAGCTTCAAAACTCCAGTTTCAAAACCATTCGCTAATTCGCTATTTAACTAATTCTCAAATTCTTTTTTCTCTACTCTCTACTCTCTTTTCTCACAAAAATTTCGTTCCAAAAAATAGTCGCTAATTAAACCACACCGCATACCCTTGTTTCCGAAGCGACATGGATAAACGTTCTTCCATATCCAATGCTTGCTGTCTCGTTTTTAGAGGGTCAATATGATTATAAAGACTTGGCCGTAAATACATACCGTACTTTTCTACATAGAACGAAGATATCTTATGGCCTTTTTTACTGATATGCCCAGTTTTGTGCTGCATAAAACGTTCTTTGGGAGTCTTGCTGGTCATACCTACATAAAGACATTCTAGAACACCATTAAACTGGGGATTGGCACCTCGAAAGCGCCAGTTTTCCGTAAAAATTCGCTTTGAAAGTTCCACTACATATATTCTGTATTCAGGCATTTGGTTGTTGGTTGCTAGTTGCTAGTTGCTAGTTGCTAGTTTTTGGTTTATGGTTTTTAGTTATTGGTTATTGGTTGTTGGTTGTTGGTTGTTGGTTGTTGGTTGGAAGTTTATGATTTTCGTTTTCTAAGTTTAATTTCTCTTGCGATAATTGGGTTTTTTTATCCAATGTCTTAAGTCAAATGTCTTTCGTCTAGTGTCTAACTTCTATTTTCTAGCTTCTAAATTCTAGATTCAAAATCGATATCTCATTCATTCCTCATCTCTGCCCTTCTCATTGGCATAGCGTCGATGGTGGCAAAAAGTTTTTCTCTGGTTAGTACCTTGTTCTGCTCAAGTTTTACGTTTCCATCTAGTCCGATAAGAATTACCTTGAAGTCAGTTTTCTTATCCGCGAATTTTTGGAAAAGATTTGAACTCTCTTTCCAATCATTTTTGGACGAATCCAACAATCTCGACTTCCTCTCTAAAATTTGATAGCCGATTAGCTTTCGGTCCCTAAAGTCCTGACTTGTAAAATCGAATTCCTGCATCTGGGAGTTCAGCAAATCTGAATCTGTTTCTGAGGAAATAATCAAAACAACCCTATTCTTCCATTGGTGATTTTTAAGTTCTTGTGCTTGCGCTGTGTTGCTGCTCATACTAAATGCGAATAAAATAAAAATAAGGATGCGGTAAATTTTCAAATCTTGGTTTCTTTAAGGGTCAATATAAAAATATATACCAATGAAAATTACACTAATCCATCAGAATTTTAAACGATAAAATTTATGGCTTACGGCATTCCGTAAAAAACTTTTGCCAGCTAACTTTAGCTTTATCAAAATAAATAACCAAACCCTTAATGATGAAAAGATTTTTACTACTTATTTTAATTGCGATTTTATTAATTCCACAACAATCTAAAGCTCAAGACGAAGGCGTGGCAGCGCTCGCTGGCGGACTTCTGGCCATTGGCGCTGGTATTGCGGCGGTAGAACAAATGAAGGAACAGGCAGAACTTACCGCTACCCAATGGGTGCTTTCCAATCACCCACATATGAAAAGCTTTTCATTAAAGTCCTTATCTTTTGATGGTAAAAAATTAAAGGATATTTCGGCCACTTCCGTAATCACCTATAAAATTCAACAATTTACGCCTAAGGATGACCCAGAATTAGATGGAAAAAAAGATGTGTTATTCGGGTTTACCAGTCCCGGTTGGATCAGTGAATACGGGATTAATTTTGATAGGGTTAAATGGTTTTTGAAAGACGATAAGGAGTGGATGAATATGATGGTTGCTTATTCTAAAGTTGCGTCGGAAGAAAAGAATGAATCCACCCTTAGGGAAATATTGCAAGATGGTAAAGTTGTTAATCGTGGTGTTAAAGGAAAAGGCAAAATGGATATTTCATTTTTTAAGATGTCTAGCGATATGTACGTGGTAACCGATTATTCCGATGAGATGAAACTTCTATATAATGAACGCTCGCTCGGTATTTTCCTAAAAGAAATCAGCGATTTAGTACAGATTGGTAGAGGTGATATTATCGATATACACGAGTTCTTTTTTGATGAGGATTAACTTATAAAGTGGTGTTCCAAAATAGAAAGTTATAAAACCCACTTCTATTTTATTTTCTTAAGTTTAACCTTACAACTAACATTTCTCTGCTTTTACATATTTTATGAGCTTATTTCAGGTTTCAGTTTAAGACATCACCTTAAACTTCAAGATGAAAAGCTCATCGATAAACAGTATAAAAAGTTTACATCCCAAAAAACTCTGACTAATAATTAAATAGTCCAAATGTTTATGAGCTGTATAGGATAACGGAGGATGAAATCGAAATCATCGAAAACTCGTAAAGGTTTTGACGATTGAAATTCACGAGCACAAAAATTAAAATATTAAAAGGGAGAGTAAATTGAAATTGTGAAGAATTGTAAAACGCTGTCACCCTGAACTTGTTTCAGGGTCTATTAATAGATGCTGAAACAAGTTCAGCATGACAAGTAATATCAGTTGGTAAGGAGTATAATTTTTAAATGGCGAATCACGAGCACAAAAATGAAAATATTATAAGGGCGAGTAAATTGAGATTGTGGAGAATTCGTAAAAGTTAAAAAAAAGCCCACGCCCAATGCCAAAGCATTTTTAAAAAAGCATTTGAGGGGAAGTTGTTAAGCGAAGACGAATTTGCGAAATGCAAAGCAGATAAAGATTACGAGCCTACTAGTGTTTTGTTGGAGAAAATTAGGAATGAGAAAGCCCTTCGACAAGCTCAGGGTAAAAAGAAATAAACTAGCTGTTGCATTTTTTGCAGTATCTAAAGATTAAAATAAGCAACCGTTGCAAAATATGCGAAAGTTCAAAAAAACGCAATGAGGCAACATTTGCACAAGTTCAATAAAAAATGGAAGAGCAAAACCAAATAGAAATTTACCAAGCCAATGATGGCTCAACTCAAATTAATGTACAGTTTGAGCAGGATACTGTTTGGCTAACCCAGGCACAAATGGGCCAATTGTTTGAGAAAAATAAGCGTACTATTTCAGAACATATCAGAAATGTTTTTAACGAAGGAGAACTCGAAGAAAAAGTGGTAGTCCGGAAATCCCGGACTACCACCCAACACGGGGCCATTAAAGGAAAAACCCAAACTTCTAAAGTTAATTTATACAATTTAGATGTAATAATATCTGTAGGCTATAGAGTTAAATCACAAAGAGGAACTCAATTCCGTATTTGAGCAAATGCTATTTTAAAAGACTATTTAGTAAAAGGATATACTATTAACGAAAAACGTTTAGCTCAAAAAGAACAAGAAGTACAAATATTAAAAAATGGCATCACTATTTTAAGCAGAGCCATTGAAGAAAAAACAGCAGACAGAGATTGGCTTACGATTTTCGCTAAAGGTTTACGACTATTAGATGATTATGACCACGAACAATTAGATACTAAAGGTCTAACTAAAAAAGCAGCAGATTATCCAAGTTTAAAGGATTATCAAAAACTCATCAATCAAATGTTAGCCGAATTTGATAGTGATGTATTTGGTAAGGAAAAAGATAAAAGCTTTGAAAGTTCTGTAGCTCAAATTACAAAAGGCTTTGAGAAAGATGATTTTTATCCAACATTGGAAGAAAAAGCAACGATGCTTTTATATTTAATTGTAAAAAATCATTCGTTTGTAGATGGCAATAAACGAATAGCAGCAGCTTGTTTTCTTAAATTTTTGCAGCAAAACAAAATGCTTTTTAACAGTCAAGAACAAACGATAATTAGTAACGATACACTAGCGAGTTTAACCCTATTTATTGCTTCTAGCAAACCAGAAGAAATGGAAACAGTAAAGCGTTTAGTAATTAGTGTATTAAATAGAAATACCATATAAAGCATCCTCTATACCGACTACTTATCCCTAATTCCCCATCCCGGTAGAATCTACCTTAGTCATAGTAGTATCCAAAACCTTTAAATTGGTAGAATCCATCATCTTTTGTTGTTTGATTACGGTAGTGGTATCTTCCATAATCTCTACTTCGTCACCATCTTCCAGCTCGGTTCTTGGCACATCGCGACAGCTAAATAATACAACCGCTAGTAGTAAAATTGCGTAAATATGTTTCATCTTAGTGTTTGTTTAAAATTTGCTGCAAATTTACTCTAACCCTAAAGTTTTTCCTAATTAATAATCTTTGGGATTCCATGCTCTTTTCGACATTTATAGTTAATAATACTTCAACTTAAAATAATAAATTAGAAGGTTAGACATTAATACTAAGTAACTAACGCCTATAAATTTGCCTTTATAAAAACCCTTAAAATTTTTATTTAAATATCAACTAGATTACTTAATTTCATAACTTTATATAACTTGCCCTGCTAACTAACAAAATTTAAAACTTCTTAATGAAAAGCATTTGCTTTTTTCTTGCTTTGGTTTTTTCCACAGGATATTTTTCTTATTCCCAGTCCAATACCGAAGAGCTTCTTGAAAAAATTTATCAATCTAAACCAGATTCTTCCAAGGTCATTCTCTATAACGACCTCGCTGGATCTTTATATAGAAGTTCGGCAGATTCTACGATTTTATATGCGGACAAAGCGATTGAACTGGCAGAAAAAGTAAAGTATAAAAAAGGTCTTGCCTATGGTTATAAGAACCGCGGGATGGCCTATTATGTTAAAGGAGAGTTTAATGAGGTCCTAAAAAACTGGGAAAAATCCCTAGCGATTTTTGAGGAAATCAACTTTAAGTTGGGCATTAGCAATCTGCAAGCTAACATCGGTGCAGTTTATCAATCTAAAGGTGATGACCCAACCGCTCTCGATTTCTTCATAAAATCTATCCGAAACGGCCAAGAAATCGGTGACAGTTTGCGCATTGCGACAGCATACGTAAATATTGGGACCGTTTACAGCAACGATAAGAAAACCTATCCACAAGCTCTAGAAGCTTATCAGAAGGCCAAAACATTGTTCGAAGCGCTAAAGGATGATGATGGTCGTAGCGTTTCCGTAATGAATATCGCCGAACTCTATCTATTAGAGAATAAACCAAAGGAAGCCTTATCCTATCTAGAAGATTATTTTGCATCTATTACCGAAGACGGCAGTGATGCCTCTACTACCCTACGCCTCATGGGGACTGCCCATATGGAATTGGGAGAACTAGAGGAATCCGAGGATTTATTGCGCCAATCTATTAATGTGGCCCAAAGCAAGGACTATAAAATGGAAGAAACAAAGGCACGGATTAAGCTGGGGGAATTGTTGACGGAAAAAAATCAGTATAACGAGGCGGTCACTAATTTTGACCAAGCTCTTAATCTCTCTAAGGCTACCCAGGTTTTATTGGATCGTAGGGATGCTTATGAAGGATTGGCCGAATTATATTCTAAAATGGGCGATTTCGAAAAAGCCTATAATTACCAAGAGCGCTTTTCTAAGATAAGAGATACAATTAGGGACGATCAATATGAAAATACTTTAGGAAACCTAAGATTTCAATATGATGTTGAAAATAAGGAAAATGAAATTACGCTCCTTAATACAGAAAACGAGTTGAAACAATCCCAGATCGAAAAAGAGGCCACTTCTAGGAACCTTCTTCTAGCAGTTTTAGTGCTTTTTGCTTTTATCATCGGTGGTTTTTTTCTTCAATATCAGTTTGTGAGACGAGCTTCTAAACGTATTGATAAGGAACGTGCCCGCTCAGAAAATATACTGCTTAATATCCTACCTAAGGAAACGGCGGAAGAACTAAAACAAAATGGCTCCATTAAGGCGAAAAAATTTGAACGTGTTACCGTCCTTTTTACCGACTTTAAAGCCTTTTCTGTAGTTGCCGAGCACATTTCTCCAGAGAACCTTGTTAAGAGTGTGGATTATTATTTTAAGAAGTTCGATGAAATAGTTGAGCGCAATAATCTAGAAAAGATAAAAACCATTGGCGATGCCTATATGTGCGCTGGCGGTTTACCTGCAAAAAATACTACAAATGCCGAAGATGCTCTGGGTGCTGCCCAAGAAATTTTGGCTTTTGTTAAAGCAACTGAAGCCAACCCACCAGAAGACATCTACCCTTTTAAAGTTAGGATTGGTCTTAATACGGGTCCTGTCATTGCGGGAGTGGTGGGAACTAAAAAGTTTCAATATGATATTTGGGGCAATACGGTAAATATCGCCGCTAGAATGGAATCTAACTCACAACCAGGAAAAATAAATGTTTCTGAAAACACCTACAATGTCCTAAAGGACAAGCGAAAGTTCCAATATCGGGGTGAGATTGAAGTAAAGAATAGCAAAAAGCTAAAAATGTATTTCCTAGATGATAGCTCTTCTTAATTTAGAAGGCTAACCACGGATTTATGACTATTATATTTAAGGACAAATTGAAGACCGATCAATGAATCTAAGGGTTTTGGATGGATTTGATTGATTTTCATTAGATTTACTTTAACGAGCTAACCCCTGGTTAAGTGTTTTATGTTAAAAAATTCCGTTTATTTGTGAAATACCACAAGGAGTTTTGAGTAAAATATTAAGCCTGAAGTTAGTTAACTAACATTTTATATGGTACTAAAAAACATAGGAGCTTACCCCCAAGTGTGCTTTGAAATTTTGGCAGACCTTGAAGAAAAACTGCCGGATCATCTCGAATATCATTGTTTGGAACATACTTTAGATGTTGCCAATATATGCGAGTTCTACATTAAATACTTTGACCTACCTAAAGATCAGGCCGACCTTTTGCGTATTGCCGCAATAGGACATGACTACGGTTATATCGAGTCTCCTACCGAACATGAAAGGAATAGTGTTGACAAGCTTAGACCTTTATTAGAAAAGCATGGTTATTCTGAAGATGACATTGAAATGATCGGCGGAATGATTATGGCAACCAAAATTCCGCAGACCCCAAAGAACTTTTTTGAAGAGATATTGGCTGATGCGGACCTTGACTATTTAGGCCGAAAGGATTACGACAAATTAAGTAGCAGACTTCTACAAGAATTTTTCCATTACAATGTTGTAAAGAATCAAAGAGAATGGTTGGATGCACAGATCAACTTCTTAGAAAATCATAAATATCATACCGAAATTGCCCAGGAAAAGCGTAATAAATCCAAATTTGAAAAACTTAAGCAATTAAAAGGCGAGCGTTTGGCCTATAATGGTAATTAGAACGATTCCAATTCAAATTCTTCCAAGCACTTAGTTTTGAAGCTTATAATCTGTAAAGCTTTTCTACTAATATTGTCGAAAATCCTGAGTTTGGCTAAGCACAAATTTCTAAGAACATATCAATCTTCATAACGTTTTTTCAACAGAAAATTCACCTATCTTTTTTGAGCGAATTAAGAGTCGATCATCTTAGATATTCCTGATATCTTATTCTATAACACTTTGGTTTTCTACTTTTTAGCTTAAATATTTTTGTACACTTCAAGATAAATAATTAAAAAATTCTTTATATTTGAGAATGATATTGCTAGTAGAATAACGACGGATTATGGTTGTACTGAATTTTACCCAATATTCCATTAGAAACTCTCCTCACAATTATTTTTCGCAGTCCTTAATTTTATCCTGTTCATATTTAAAAATGTTGAATTTGGTAAAGAATAAATAAACCGATTTTCGCATTTCCAATGAACTGTTCATTAAAAATTGATATGAAACGCATCAAAATAATCAGTAATCTGGCTTTGTCTATTAAATGTCTATCGATGCTTAATCTTTTACCCTCAATATTTTAAGTGAGCTATTCAAAAATTCAGGAAATTTGCATCATCAAAAAATGTGTTTAAAACAATCGTATTTTTAGTTAATCCAGAATGAATAAATATTTCAATTATAAAATTTGAACAAAATGACCCTAGCCTGTTTTAAGTTTTCATTTTAATATGAGGATTTAAAATGGCGGACTTAAAAAATAAAAATCCAATCATTTCTCACATATCGCATTTAATTTTAAACTCATGAAACAATTATCCCTCTACAAACTTCTGAGTAAACGCTTTGAGTCTATCTCTTTCAGCTGTTTATTATTACTCCTATTTTTTCTATCCTCTGCGGTAGATGGCTTTTCACAAAATTATACTACAATCAAAGCCGGTGATTGGAATGATAAATCGGTCTGGGAATGTACGGGTGGGCCTTGCGGCAATAATCCTATTCCTAATAGCAATGTAAATGGAAGTACTATAACTATTAAGCATAACATTAATTACGTCTCTAATAGCCCAATAAACTTAGGGAATAAGGCCAATCTTATAATTTCTAATGGGGCCCAATTAAATCTTAGTCCTAATCTAAACGTTGAGAGCGGCGCCAACTTTACCATTAACGATGGTAGAATATCCATAGGACCTGGCATATTAAATAACAAAGGCACAATCAGTCTTACGAAGGCTGTCGTTATAAAGAATGGTAACGTGGTCAACGATTCTAAGATTACCATGAATAGTTCGTGCTTTCAACTTACTGCGGGTAACTTTGTAAATAATGGCAGCATTTTGGGATCTGGGAATATCAAAGTTGATAATGGTAACATTAATAACTACGGTACTTGGAGTGCTACTCTAGATTATTATTCTTCAAAAAATACAACCGGACTAACCGGCTCTCCAATTACCGAAGTGGAGATTACTAAAAGATGCGATTGTATCTTAAAGAACTGTGATATTGTCCCGGGTATAATCTCGCCATTTAGAACAGAAGGACTAATTGGTTCTGATCTAGAATATCTTTATAATTACTATACTCCGGGAACCAATCCTAACCCTACCCTATTTTCTCTTGATAATAGCGATAAGGTGTTAGTAAGGATAGTGGTTGCAACGGGTCGTTACAATGATGTAGTTACATTTTTGGCCACTAAAAATATCACCTCTGCAGATTTTATTAAGGATTACTACAGCCCTACCGACGATCAATTAGTTATCACGGTATTCTATCCGATTAATGCCCTATTAGATTTAAATGCTAAAGCCGACATCATTAACCAAGTATATTCTTCACCGAAACCATTTCAAAATGTTGGTCTAGCCGAGAGTCAAGGAGATAAGGCTCAGCGCTCAAACCTTGCCCGTCTAGGTTGGAAGGTAGATGGTGAAAATATTAAGGTAGGTGTGATTTCTGATAGCTACGATAGAAAATCTGGGGTAATCTCAGGAAGCAGCGCTGCGGTAAAGGCAGATATTACTAATGGTGATTTGCCAGGAACTCTTAATCCTGTATATACAAAACCAGTAAATGTTGTATTGGATTTTCCTTACGGCGCCGCTAGTGATGAGGGTCGGGCGATGATGCAGATCGTTCATGATGTGGCTCCCAAGGCCGAACTGTTTTTTAGAACGGGCTTTATTTCTGAAGGTAACCTTGCAGCTGGTATTGCAGATTTGGTCGCGCAGAATTGTGACGTCATTGTAGATGACCTTACCTATTTAAGTGCTCCTACGTATCGAGATGGAATTGTTGCCAAGGCCATAAATGATGCAGCTTCTAAAGGGGTTCAATATTTTACATCTGCAGGAAACTTTGGCCAGAAATCATATGAAGCTTCTTTTATATCTAATTCATCTAATCCAAAAAGACACGACTTTACCTCTGGCAATACCTTACAAAAATTAACATTGGGCGTTGGGCAATATTTTCTCGTGTTGCAATGGGATGATGATTTTTATTCTCTAGGCTCTTCAACAGGTGCTAAAAACGATCTGGACATATACCTAGCTGATAATACCGGTTCTATTACTTACGGTTTCAATAGAAATAATCTTGGCAAAGACCCGATTGAAATCATGCCTTTCACCGTTATAAATCCTACCACTACCAATATTATGGTAGAACGTTTTGCGGGTAACACCGTAGGATTAAAATTTAAATATATTGTATATAAAGCTGGTGACGACGATAAATTCGATGCCGTACCTGCCGCAGTTAGCTCAACTATTGTTGGTCACGCTAATGCTGCAGGGGCTATAACTGTGGGTGCAGTTAGGTACGATAATACTCCGGCTTATAATGGTTCATATGCAGTTCAAAATAGTTCTTCTCGCGGTGGTTTAATTGTGAATGGTACAGATAGAAAAAAACCTGATTTAGCGGCTCCAACTGGTGGGGATACTACGGTAAATCTTGGCAGTCCAGATTATGACGGCAATGGCTTGCCAAACTTTTTTGGAACCTCGGCCTCGGCCCCGCATGCAGCGGCTGTTGCGGCACTGCTACTACAAGCGAAGCAGAAATTTGAGGTGGACCCTGATAACACAGATGCCACTTTAAGCATCCGAAAATTATTGGCCGAGAATGCTATCGATATATCACCAACAGGATTCGATTATGCCGCTGGTAACGGGTTTATCTCAGCGACCAAGTCTATAAGTGCCTTGGCAAATCCCACTCCTAAGATTATAAATTTAAACCTAGAGAATCTAGATACCACGCAGTATGATCCAGGCGAAAAAAGTTTTGTGTTGATTCTTGAAGGTGAATATTTTATTCCCGGTTCTAAGGTTTTTCTTAGAGGGGTAGAATTACAAACGACATATGTTGATGAAACTAAATTATTGGTCACTATTCCAGAGTTTATCGGAAACCCTTCCTTAACTGTTAATAACGCACCTAAGCCAATAACCAACGGCACCGACGGTGGAGATTCTAACATAGTTACATTTTTCGATACTATCGTCAAGGATGTTATTGTAAAAGCAGAGGCAGCAAGCAGAAGATATGGTGAGGCTAATCCAGAATTCAGCTTTATTGCTACTATTGGCGATACCACCGTGAAATTGACGGACGCCGAAATGCTATTACTTAAACCTTCGGTAACTTTAAGTAGTGATGCAATAGCCACTACCGATGTTGGTATTGCGGCTATTAAAGTGGTATTGGGTGCTGAAATTGATTCAAGTTTATTAGAGCTATATAATTTCGTTCCTGCAGATGGGGTTCTATCGATTACACAGATGCCGGTACTGATAAAACCAAGTGCTTTTGCTCCGATTACCTACGGTGATGCATTTCCAGACATTAAATTTGACTATACCTTTGGTGAAACCGGCGAATCGGGATTGGTAGTGGACCCTGCAATTGTTCAACAATTAAAATCTCATCACCAAACATCACTTTCAACTATAAACGGTATTGCTCATATTAATGGTCTTTCAACGACCAATGGGATTTCCTATCCAAATGGTATTCCTCATATAAACGGAATTTCTCTTAACAATAGAACTTTCTTTCTTTCCCGTTCTATTTATACTAATGCAATTACAGTAGAGGCAAGTCGCTATGCCTATACTAATAATTACCAGACAGGAAAATTAATTGAGTTCGGTGCCGACCTGTTTTCTGAGACCAGCATTAGCAATGGAACTTATTCTGCAATAACAAGTGGTATAGGATTTATAAATGGAAAAAATTATATTAACGGAACCGCAAATTTAAATGGTAAAGGTTTTATTAATGGGATTAATCTAGTTAATGGGATAGGCTATATAAACGGCGTTTCTTACATAAACGGCGTTTCTTATGTAAATGGTAAGGGTTATGTAAATGGCACTGCCTTAGTCAATGGAGAAACCGAATTTGTGAAGTCCTTTGATAATATGTTCCTTATTCTTTCTCAGGCAGATGAGGCATTAGACGATTCAGCAATTATAGACATCTTTCCGGTTAACGTTATTACCGGTGCCGATGCAGGAACGCAATTTGTAATTCCAGGTGGATTATTGGATACTAATTTCAAAATTAGCTATGCTCCTACTGAGCTTGTAATCAACAAAGCAGACCTTAAAGTTACCGCGAATGACAAGGCAATCACTTATGGAGATGCTGTGGGCAACCTAAGTGGTACAGCATCGGGCTTAAAATATGATGATTCCTTGGCGGGATTGTTTCCAAGCGGTTTAACCTTCTCAACTTGTGCAACTTGCACAGCAGCAGGTAGCCCCTATGATATTAATGTAAGTGGAACTCCTTCAAACAATAATTATAATATCACTTTCGTAAAAGGTAAGCTTACGGTTAATAAATTGAAGGTTACCGCGACAGTCGCAGATAAAACGATTATCTACGGAGACGCGGGACCTATCACAAGCACGGTAAGTTTTTCACCTTCAAGTTTCCCTTATAGTGATACTGTGAGTAGCGTTTTTAGCACGTTTACCTTTACTCCATCAAACGGATGTACTACTGCAACTACAATTGATGTTTCTAACAAACAGCAACCCACAAATTACGAAGTAACTTATGTAGCTGGCAAACTCACTCTTACTAAGGTACCTTTGTCCCTTACCGTGGCAGATACATATATTCTACAAGGAGCAACTACACCAACAACCTTTCAAGTTAAGTCTGAAGGATTTAAGTGTAATGATGTTTTACCCTCTACTACCAAATACATAGTTAAAAATGCTAATAATACTGAAGTCACGGGGGTTTTAGCTGCTGGTGAATATTCTGTAATAATCGATGCAACATCACTAACGGGCTTAGGCAATTATAATATTACAACAACAGCTGGTAAACTTTATGTAAATCCTTCTGTTGGCTGCAATGATCGGATAAGGGCTGAAGATATATGCAAGAGCGCAGCGAAATTGACCGATTACCCTACAGTTACCACCTTGTTGAGGTTTACTTATACAAATCCGCTGGCGGTGTCCATATATATTCCTCTAGGACCAAATAATGTACTTAAGGGTAAAGCCAAAGCGGTTAATACTCCTCCAGTATTATTTTTACCAGGCACCCATTCTTTCGATATTTATACAAATGGCGAGAACTTGCAGTGGGAAATTACGACCTATGGATGCAGCAGTGCTTCTAAATCCCCAACCGGATCTAATGCTAACCCGTGCGTTGGTATTACATCTTTGACCTCATTAGAATCTAGCTTAAGAATCAGACCAGAATTTAAATACTACCCTAACCCTGTAACCGATGTATTTAATTTGCAATTTGGTGAAGAGAAACCGATAAGCGTAAAAGTTTACAATGAAATCGGTGTGATGTTGATTAACAAAGATTTAAAATCAGTTCAAAATAAGAAAGTCGAATTAGACTTAAGTTCTCTTAAAACAGGTTTACTATTTGTTGAAATTATTACCCATGCTGATACCAAAGTCATCAAGATTGTGAAAAAATAGAAATTTCAATTTCTAATACTAAAAGCCACCCAAATTTTGGGTGGCTTTTTTATTCCTCAAAACAACTGAAACTGTTATTTAGGTAATCGAATTCTAAGTTAAAAGGATTATGTTGTAGTGATTTAAGCTGAATTTTCTTTGAATCAGTTAATAATTGATTTAAAGAATTTTTAGATTTATTGAAACACATATACATTATGAAAAAAATACTTACGATTGCACCAATTTTAGTCCTATTTCTATTAAGTAGCTGCGGAACTTCTAGATTAGTAAATATTGATCCATATATCGGAACCTGGAATTTGACCGTTCAAAATACAGAACAAGGCGATATTGGAGCAGCAATGACTATTATAAAGGATGAAAATGGAAGTTATACGGGAAATGTGATTTCGGATTTAGGAAATTTTATGTTGAATGACCTCACTATCGAAAATACCAGACTCTCAAGTAAATTTGAAGTCTCAGGAATGGCATTTGACCTTACCGGAAATTTTAATGGAGAGGATTTCAGCGGATTTGTGAGCAGCACCAATACCGAATACAAAACTGTTGGTAAAAAAGTTGTAGATAAAGTTCTTTAAACTATCATTCTGGGGGAAAATCCCTCGCCTTAGACGAAGTCTTTAGTGTTTCCGCCATAATAGTTAAAAGGTTACTGAGTTATTTGGTATTGATATGAGATTTATTTTGGTTTTTCTTTAGTCGCCTTTAGACGAACTCAAATCTATCGGTCTTTAACCGATGGTGGTTTAGTTAAGGCACACTTTATTAGAGGTCAATGATCGAATCCGAAAGGTCTTTTCTTACTTTTTTAAAGTCGGCGAACATATCGTCTTTGGCTCTATATCCAACCGGCAATAACAATACGGATTTCAGATTTATTTTATCTAAACCGAGAACTTCGTCAAATTTATCTCGTACAAACCCTTCCATGGGACAGCAATCTATCCGCTCGTTTGCGCAGACTGTCATTAAATTCCCTAGTGCGATATAGGCTTGCCTAATCGACCATTCTTGTTGCTGTTCTATAGTTTTTTTCTCCATAACAATTTTTAAATCCTTTCGGTAAGGCGCTAAGATTGATTCTGGAGTCTCTCTTGTATCGTGAATGTTATCGAACAATGCGTCCACATCGTTGTCGGTGATTTTATCTTGGTAGGCAATTACAAGCAAATGGGAAGAATCCAAAACTTGTCTTTGTCCATAGGCAAGCTCCACTAGTTTCTCCCGTTTACTTTTATCTTCTATTATACCAAGATAGATTGTCTGTAAACCATAAGAAGTTGCAGTAAGATTGAACGCATTTTTAAGGATGTTTAAGTGTTCCTTATCCAAGGTTCTGCTGGGGTCGAATTTCTTAGTGGCATAGCGCCACATTAAATTTGCGATACTGTTGTTACTCATAGCTGCAAAAGTACGTGTATGATGGCGCAATTGAAGAATTTCTGCCACAAATGTTATTAGTATTATGCTCGGTACATAAATTTAAATATTCTCCACTTATTATTTGAAAAAATTAAAAAACCATTCTATATTTGCACCCGCCTACGCATTAAGCCCACGGCGCGAGATTTGGTAGTTAATGCTACTAAAATTTTACTGGAGAAATGGCAGAGCGGTCGAATGCGGCAGTCTTGAAAACTGTTGAGGGTCACACCTCCGGGGGTTCGAATCCCTCTTTCTCCGCTGTTAAAGTTGTCAATAGACACTTTAAAAGTCAAAACCCTTTAAACATTACGTTTAGAGGGTTTTTTGTTTTTTGTTATACCATCAAAAAACATATAACATGTCAAAGTTAGGTTACCCTATTGGTTACCCTCGAAATTTGTGACAATTAGGGTAACTAACTTTCTTAGGGAATCCTAGGGAATCCCTAGCTAACCCGCTGTTTTACTAATAATTTTACAAATTAATAAACTGTATTATTATGATTAAAACATTTTTCTATCTTAAAACAGACAAGCAAAACAGTGAAGGAGAGTCTCCTATTTATGCCAAAATCAAACTACGAGGCAAATCAACAACATTAAGTACAGGTAAATTTATTAGGAAAGAAAGGTGGCTATTTACCAATAAGCTTAGGAATAAGCTTCGTTTAAACAATGAAACCAATTGTAAAATAGCTATTGATTTACTAGAAAACAAAATTGAATCTATCTATTTTGAGCTTTCCAAAAACAACCCAAATACTAGTCTATCGGATGTTAAGAACACTCTTAAAGGTAAATCTAATATTGTTGGAGATTTAGATATTGTAAAACTATTCAAAAAACATAATGATTACTTTAAGAAGAAGTTTGAAGCTGGTGAACGTTCTAAAGCTTCGCTACAAAAATATAACAGAGCAAAAGATTTATTAACGAACTATATTAGGGTGAAGCATGGTAAAACATCTTTTAGTCTAACGGACATTGATAATCAATTTGTTTACAACCTAGAATCCTATCTTAAATACGAATCTACTTTTAAAAGTCAAGTTGGTATTAGTCATAATTCAGTGGTAAAATATTTCCAATGCTTCAAAACAGTCTGCAAATATGGTATTAAACGGAATTTAATTAATAATAACCCTTTTTTAATTTTTGATGAAAAACTTGTAATAGAAGAAGCTATTTTCCTCACCAAAGATGAACTTGAAAGAATTGAAGTAAAAGATTTTAGTACGGAAAGATTAAATAAAGTTAAAGATATTTTTTTATTTTCATGCTATACAGGTTACAGTCCTGTTGATGTAGAAAAATTAACGTGTAATAATCTGATAAAAGATAACGATGACTCACTTTGGATTAAAACTAATCGAGCAAAAACTAAAATAAAATCTAATGTACCCGTTTTACCTCCAGTGAAACGGATTATAGACAAGTATTCTCATTTAGATAGTGATAGGCTACTCCCAAAAATAAGTAACCAAAAGATTAACGAATATCTGAAAGAGATTGCTGATTTGTGTAGGATAAACAAAAAGTTAACTCATTATGTAGCCAGACATACATTTGCAACAACAGTAACCCTAGGCAATGGAGTTGGAATTGAAAATGTTTCCAAAATGATGGGGCATACCAGAATAACAATGACACAACATTATGCAAAAATTTTAGATTCAAATGTGAAAAAAGATATGGATGAATTAAGTCTAAAATTCGCTTAGTCTAATATTTTATTTAATTTAGAAGCCCTTTAATTAGGGCTTTTTTAATTTAAAACATTCTCATGCAAAATATTATTGATTTAAATTCTGAAATCGAAAAGATAGCTCAACCAGAAATTGAGTTTCACCAAAAATTTCAGAATATTAGATTTGATGGAAATTGGGTTAATGAGTTAAATTATAATCATTTCGAAGATTGGGAAAAGAGAATAAAAGATAAAATAAATAAAATAGTCGATTTAGAAAGTCCGAGTAAAGTAAAATTTATAAAAGTATTTCAACAAGATGTACTTCAAAAATATAATGATTTACTTAAAGTTGATTATGATAATTTAGAGACTCTTAAGTCTATTCCTAGAATTATATTTATGACCGATTCTATTATTAAACCTCCTAAAACTAAGGTTAGCGAATTTTATTTTTCAGGAGACATCATGGATGGTTTTGAAGAAATTTTGTTGAAAATGGCTGAAATATACAAAATTGAGAGCTTTGACTATTATGATGGGGATAATCACCCAGATTCACAAAAGGATATCTTACAAGATGAAATTCTTCATAGATTAAATATTGAAGATAACCAGCTTGATACTATATATTCCTATGTGTTTTTGTGTTTTGCTTTGAAATCTACAACAAAACTGTTAGGAGGAATTACAAAGTATCTTGACTATTTAGTCAATCTGATTAATAAAATAGAAAATTTTGAAGAAGACAAACTAACGTTAGATGAGGTTTATGATAATGACCCTAACAATCTCAAGTTAGAATTTAAAATTAATAAGATAAACGTGGCTTTATTTTATAGGGTTTTTCATGATTTAGGGATTTTTGAAGTCGATAATAAAAATCAGAAACACCCTTATTCGAATCTTAAAAATTATATTAATGGTTCGAACATGTATTACTTGGAAAACCATAAGGTTGAAAAGATTAAGAATATTAATAAAGAGTTCGCTAAATTCCTTAATGATAACAAATACGAAAAACATGAAATTAATCTAATTGAACTACTCATATCAAAATTAAAATCTAGAAAAGAAGAAATTGAAGCTAATTCAGAAGAAGGTCTTCTTTGATTAATTTTAGGGAATCCTTGGGAATCCCTAGCTATACTTGATGATTACCCAGAAATTTGCTCTATAATAATTTAAAAAGCATATTATGGGAAACAATGATTCACAATTAGTATTAGTAACAATAGACAAGCTTGAAAGTCTATTAAATCCAGTTTTAAATAAGCTGGTTGTAATTGAGGAAAACCTCAACAAAAAAGCAACTACACATAAAGTAGGTTTTTACCGAAATAAAGACCTTAAGGACAAATTAGGTCTATCTCCCAACACTATAATAAAATATAGAGAATCTGGTATCATACCATTTACTATGATTGGTGAAGTTTACCTCTACCCAATTAAACAATTGAACGATATTCTCGAAAAGAACTCTAACTGGGATTTATTCCTTAGAAAAGTCTCTTAGATAGATATTTCCATTTGTTAAATCAATTATAACACAATTAAATCATTTATAAACAGAGTGAAAAACCAAAGTAGCTCACTAAACACATTTATTATTATGAAGTATATGGTAGAAGTAAAAATTATTAACGTTAAAGAAAGAGGTGAAAAGGATTTAAAGGAATTTGATTTTACTTTTCAAGAGGAATCAATTATAAATTCTAGAAATAAAGCTATTGCAAAATATTTGGAATTAGAAAATGAATTCCTTAATGGAGAAACAGAGTATTATCCTCTTTTAGATGCAATGTTGAAAGGATACAAAAGTTTTAATTCTTACTCACTCAATTTAGTATTTGCACCAAATGGTTTATGCGATTATTTTTTATGTGGTATTAATGAAGAATGTACAATTGACGCTTTACAAGCTGAAGCTTATCACTATGCTAAAAAGGATAACATAGGTCTTACTGAAATTAAGAATAACGAAGGGAAATGGATACAGGTTATTGATTCAAATCTAGATTTTTTATTAAATAAAAACATAACAATTTAAACGTAAAATCATGAAAACATATATAAATAACAAGAAGATTGGGGTTTGGTTGCCAAACAAAATGTACCAAGCCCTCAAACGAGAAATTCAAGTGTATAACGAATCTACTTGTGGTTCAAAGTTAAACTTGGCTAAAGCCTCTTACATTATGAACCTTTTATATTTTATACCTCTTAGTCGTGATGAAAAGTATGATGATGGTTGGATTCCAATTTGTAGTGAAACATTGAAAAGGATTTATAATTATACTGACTATATCAAGTTTCTTCAAGATGAAGGTTTTTTGGACAGAAGAATAAAAAACTATAGTACCTCATCCAATGAGTGTAGAAAATATAAATTGGGGAAGAAATATAGAAACCATCAATTGGATTTTCATTGGGTGGAAGACAATACTCACTTCATTAAAAAGACTAACGAATTTAAGATTGATAGGATGAAGTATGCCGAAGTTAAATGTCCTCACTTAACCAAATGGCTGACCCCTGAAAAATTGTCAATTGATTTTACCTCAGCTTTAAAACATGTAAGGGAAACTTATGAAGAAGATTCTCAAATTAATAAACGAAATACAAGAATCTATATTATTAAATCCATTGAAAATAAATCTTGGTCGTATAGCAGAGACGGATTGGATAACAGGTTACACTCAATTTTCACTTCAATACCTAAAGATATTAGAAGGTTTGTTAAATATAATCAGGAAGATTTGATATCATTAGATATAAAGAATTCTCAACCATTTATTTATACTTCTTTATTAAATCAGTTAATAAATCCAAGTATTAATAGATTAAGTATTTTCTTATCTAATAAATATAATATAGTATATACCTCTATTATGTCACAGGTTTTTCGTAACACTACTAATAACAATGCATTACAAGCATTCGTAAATCAAGTATTAGACGGCACATTTTATGAACAATATGGCGAGATACTATATAATGAAGGATTAATATCCAAAGATGTATTTGAGCAATGTTACATCAGTTTACCTAAGAAAATAAAAGGAACTTGGGTAAGAAACCAAGAAAAGTACGAGAACTTACGAAAGGCTAGTAAAGATATGGTTATTCAATCTTTGTTCTCATCTGAGAAATGTCATTCTAAATTCATTAGTGTATTTAAGAAACACTATCCTGAAATATACCGTATAACACAATTCATCAAAGCTAACCAAGAGAAAAACTTCTTTCCAGTATTATTGCAGAACGTTGAAGCTAATAGTGTTTTAGACTACTGTACGAAGATAATTTCAGATAGTTACCCAGAGATGCCGCTATTTACTATACATGACTCTATTGTTACTACAGCTCCTTATAGGGATATATTACAAGAAGAGTTTAGTGCCCTTCTTGGGAAATACTTTGGCTTAAACCCAAGTCTAAAAACTGAACATTGGCAACAAGTATTGTACAAGGTTAGTTAGTTTAATTATTTAAAATAAATGGATTCACTTATCAATTTCATGCGATTTAGCATTAGAGCTTTTGTTAGCTCTTTTGCTGTTTAAGTACTATGCCGATATTCAGGCTAATTTGAAGCCATATTTTTTGCCCAACTTAACATAATATATTGTTTTAATAATGCGTTTTGCAGCACTTGTTGAGGTTTACTCCCTAAATAATTCTCTGAAAAATTTCAGAAAAATATTTTCTACACATCCGACCTTTGTATATACAGGTTTAATTTCAACCCTATTGTAAGGGAGGATACGAGGTTAAGGATTATAAATTATCAAAATTTAATAACCAATTAAACACCAGTCCCACCTAAATTGGGAAACATCCCTAAAAACGACAACTTATCTAAAGTTTAGACAGTAAAATACGTGCGGTTACACCGTTAAAACGGAAAAATTAAATTCACTAAATATGGAGGCTTTACATGTATGAACATATTTATATTAAAAAAATACCATGAGTAAATTACCAACAACAGAAAACACAGAAATCTTTACGATGAGAATATCGCCCATATTAAAGAAAAAATTAAATGAATTAGCAAAAAAACGTCAATATGGTGGAAGTGCATCATCAGTAATTCGTTTTTTAATAGAAACAGCAGCCAAGAGATGATTTATTTTTAAAGAGTACTAAAAGCCGTAAGCATTTACCTAATAGATTTTATATATTTCAATTTTTAAAATATTCTTGAAATCTATAATATGACAAACGTTAAGGAATCTGCAAATTTTATATGGTCAATAGCCGACTTATTACGTGGTGATTACAAGCAAAGTGATTATGGTAAAGTAGTATTGCCTTTTACAGTTTTAAGGCGCTTAGATTGCGTTTTAAAGGCTACTAAAGCCGAAGTTCTAAAGAAGCATGAGCAAGTAAAAAGTATGAACATCCAGAATTTAGACCCTATTTTAAATAAGGTAGCTGGATATAATTTTCATAATTCTAGTCTATTCGATTTTGATAAGCTAATTGCAGACCCAAATAACATAGCTTCCAATTTGCGAAACTATATCAATGGTTTTTCAGAAGAAGCCAGAGAAATTATTGAACAATTTGAATTCGATAACCAGATAACCAAGTTAGACGAAGCTAACTTATTGTTTATGGTGCTTAAACGATTTCAAGAAATAGATTTACATCCAGAACAAATTTCTAGCATGGCAATGGGTTACATGTTTGAAGAACTAATTAGAAAATTTGCTGAAATATCCAACGAAACTGCTGGGGAGCATTTTACACCTCGTGAAGTTATTCGACTAATGGTGAATCTATTGTTTATGAACGATAGAGAGGTTCTGACACAAAAAGGAATTGTGAAAACTATTTTCGATTGTTGTGCTGGAACTGGGGGAATGCTATCCGTAGCCGAGGAATACCTCAACGAATTAAACCCAGATGCGAGATTAGAAGTTTTCGGACAGGAACTAAATCCAGAGTCGTATGCTATCTGTAAAAGTGATATGTTAATTAAAGGTCAGAAACCAGATAACATTGCTAAAGGAAACAGTTTAAAGAGTAAAGACGATGCAAAATTAAAGGGTGACCAATTTCTAAATCATAAGTTCGATTACCTCATCACCAATCCACCATTTGGAGTAAAATGGGGAAAAGTACAAAAGGAAGTTACCGAAGAACACCAATCGCTTGGTCATGGTGGTCGTTATGGTGCTGGTTTACCTTCTGTAAGTGATGGTTCTTTTTTATTCCTAATGAATTTAATGTCTAAAATGAAACCTAAAAACGAAGGTGGTTCACGTTTAGCCATTGTGTTTAATGGTTCGCCATTATTTTCTGGTTCACCAAGTAGTAAGAAAAATGAAAGTAGCATACGGCAATGGATTATTGAAAATGACTTACTAGAAGCCGTTATAGCCTTACCTAATCAATTATTTTATAATACAGGCATTAGTACTTATATCTGGATAATAAGTAACCACAAAGCTACAGAACGCAAAGGAAAAGTTCAATTGATAAACGCTGTAGATTTCTTTAAGAAAATGAATAAATCTTTAGGAGATAAACGTAATGAGTTATCCGACCAGCATATTGAAGATATCACCAAATTATATGGCGATTTTGAAGCTAATGAACATTGTAAAATATTTGATAACACAGATTTTGGTTATTCAAAAGTAACCGTAGAACGTCCTTTAATGAAAAAGGGTAAAGTAGTTACCGACAATAAAGGTGAACCCAAACCAGATGCGAAATTACGTGATACCGAAAATATCCCATTAAAAGAAAACATAGAAAATTACATGCAACGTGAAGTATTACCACACGTTCCAGATGCATGGGTGGACGAAAAGAAAACCAACATTGGATACGAAATCAACTTTACCAAATACTTCTACCAATACAAACCGATGAGGTCTTTAGCAGAAATTAAAGCCGATATTCTAGCATTAGAAGAAGAAACCGATGGATTAATTAAAACAGTAATGGTCTAGTATGAAACCATATGAAACATACAAAGATTCTGGATTAAAATGGATTGGTGATATTCCAGTACATTGGGAAGTCCCTAAAATATGGCATTTGGTAATGATGAAAAAATTAGAAATTCAAGACGGTAATCACGGTTCTTTATATCCAAAACAAGAAGATTTTAAAAAAGAAGGAGTTTGTTTCATCAAGCCAAGGGATATTAGAAATGGAGCTGTTAATTTTTCTACTTGCGATTGTCTTACGCCAGAACATGCAGCTAGTCTTAGAATAGGTTTTACTTTTAAAAATGATATTCTATTAGTAAATCGAGGAGGAACAATTGGGAGAATGGCAAGAATGAAAACCATTCCACAAAATCTAGATTATGTCTTGATAAACCCTCAAATGACTTACATTAGATGTCTTGATGGATTAGATTCTGATTTTACATATTATCAATGTAGGTCAGATGTTTTTCAAGAAAGTTTAGAGATAGTAAAGTCTTTTGGTTCAACTTTCTCTTTTTTAGGTTTGTCAAATATGGGAGATTTTCCTTTCGTTAAACCTCCGTTAGATGAACAAATCCAAATAGCCAATTACCTCAACCAAAAGACAGAAGAGTTAGATACTTTAATAGCTAAAAAAGAACAGTTAATAATCTTATTGCAAGAAGAGCGTACAGCAATGATTAATCAAGCTGTCACAAAAGGGATTGACCCAAATGTACCAATGAAAAATTCTGGTATTGAGTGGCTGGGAGAGATTCCAGAGCATTGGGTAAGTTATAGAATTGACTGGGTCACAACTATTGTTAGAGGTAATTCAGGTTTTAAAAGAGATGAATTGCTTAAAAGTGGAGAATATGTAGCTCTACAATATGGAAAAACGTATAAAGTTGATATAGTAGATGATAGTTTTAAATTCTTTGTTAATAATGAGTTTTATAAACAAAGTCAGATTGTTTCAAAAGGTGATACTGTCTTAATTTCAACATCAGAAACAATTGAAGACTTAGGTCACTCATGCTATTACAATACAGAACGTATTGGCTTAATAGGTGGGGAACAAATTTTACTAAAACCTAATAGAGAGATTTTATTTGAAAAGTATCTTTACCAATACTCACGTCAATTTTGTTTGGAATTGAGAAAGTATGCTAAAGGCTTAAAAGTTTTTAGGTTTAATACTCATAATTTAAAACAAATTTTCATCGCCATACCCTCAATAAAGGAACAAATCCATATAACCGACTACCTAGACAATGAAACAAATCGAATAGATGATTTAATCAACAAAACTGAACAAGAAATAGTTCTTCTAATTGAATACAAAACCGCATTAATTAGCGAAGTAGTTACAGGAAAGGTTGATGTTAGAGATATAGCACTATGATTAAAAGTGTCCACATAGAAAACTATAGGTCTATAAAAGACCTTTATATTGAGCCAGAGAATCTCTGTGCAATAATTGGTTCAAATAGTGTTGGGAAAACAAATGTTTTGAAAGCTATTGATTTAGTTCTCGGTGAAGGTTGGGCAACAAAGGCTAAAGTTGTTAAAGAATTATTTAATGATACTAATGAGGCAATTAATATCAGAATTGATTTTTGTCATGGTATCCCACATGATTACTATGGAACTCAATACCATATCCATTACGTCACTTTAAAAATGGAAATGTACCCAGAATTTAAATGTGAAGTGCGTTTAAAAAGTAATGATACAGATAGAGATTTTTATATTACCGAAGAATTTAAAAGAAAATGTCATTTTATATATATATCCTCCGATAGAGATTTAGCGGAACAAATGCGAGTGTCAAGCTGGACACTGATAGGTAAGTTAATGAAAGAAGTTTACAATAATTATGTGAATTTCTATAATGGCAATGAGGAAAAATTAAGAGAAACATTTAAAGAATTGATGGTTGAACCAAGGCAATTCTTGGAGGATGACTTTGATGAGAAAAATATAACTTTTAAAAAGTTCTCTGATTGCTTTACAAAACATTGTGAAAACAATGCTGTAGGGCTAGCAGCTGGAATGAAGCCAGAACTAAACATATATAATTTAAATTGGTTTTATAAAACATTGCAAATCACTATAACAGAAAGTCATACTGATAAAGTTTTTGATTCCGATGAAGTTGGTTCTGGAATGCAAAATTTAGTGTTGTTATCTATATTTCAAACTTACGCTGAATTAATTGGAGGTAATGTGATTTTCGGAGTTGAAGAACCAGAAATTTACTTATATCCACAGGCACAAAGAGCATTGTATAAAAGTTTTCAAAAGATTTCTAAAACTTCTCAAATATTTTATACATCACATAACCCTAATTTTATTGATGCTTCAAGAGCCTACGAACTTGAAATATTAAAAAAAACCACAGAAGAGGGAACTATTAACTTAAAAAAGAATTCTTTTTATATTAATAAAATTAAATCAGAGCAAGAACGCTTTAGAATTTACACACATTTCAATACAGAAAGGAATGAGGTCTTTTTTGCTAAAAAAGTACTAATCCTTGAAGGTGACTCTGATAAGATTTTCTATCAAACTATTTGTGAGGAACATTGGGATTATGATTTAGATAAAAATGGTGTATCTATTCTTAGCTGTGGTGGTAAAGGAGGGGTTTCATACTTCACTGGACTTTGTGAAGCCATGGGTATTGAAAATTATTATTCTATTTGGGATGCAGATGAAAAACTTGATAACGTTAAGTTGCTAGAAAAAACAGTTTTAATAGGAAAAGGTTTAGAGTTAAACCCGAATTTAGAAGTATTTCTAAATGAAAAATTAAATTTGGATTTGTCTGGTGAGAGTAGTGTAAAAGTAAAACAGGCTTATGAAATAGCATCTAATAACCTAACAACTGAATTGTCAAATGAATTATTTAATGAATTAAAACTTTTTTTACATAAATAACTATGGCAAAAGGAATACATACAGAATTAACGTTTGAAACTGCAATAGAAATATCCTTATTAGAAAATGGTGGTTATGTAAGAGGGCATTCCAAAGATTTTGATGCCCATTTAGGAATTTTTCCAAAATACGTTATCGAGTTTCTTAAAAACTCACAACCAAAACAATGGGAAAAGTTAGCGAACATTCATAAAGATGCGGTTGAAACTAAAGTCATTCAACGTTTACTTAAAGATTTAGATACTCATGGTACGTTACATGTTTTGCGTAATGGTTTTACAGATTATGGTGTAAAGTTTAATATGGCATTTTTTCGTCCAGAGAGTGCGTTAAATCCAGAAGCAGAGGTTTTATATCGTAAAAATCATTTAGCAGTTACCAGACAATTATACTACCAGCGTAAAGGAAAAAACTCACTAGATATGGTAATAAGTTTAAATGGTTTACCTATTTCAACCATTGAACTTAAAAATCAGTTTTCTGGTCAAAACGTTAGCAATGCTAAAAAGCAGTATCAATTTGATAGAGAAGCCGACGAACCTATATTTCAATTTAAAAAACGGTCTTTAGTTCATTTTGCTGTAGATGCAGATGAATGTGAAATGACCACCAAATTAGCTGGTAAAAACACAAGATACTTACCATTTAATTTAGGCGCAAATAATGGTGCTGGAAACCCTATAAACCCAAATGGCTATCGTAATTCATATTTATGGGAATACGTTTTGGCTAAAGATAGTTTCATGGACATTATTGGTAAATTTCTACATTTAAATGTTGAGGTTTACGAGCTAAATGGAATAAGGAAGACAAAAGAAACCATGATATTTCCAAGGTTTCACCAAATGGAAGTGGTTCGTAAATTAACCCAAGACGCTAAAGCAAAAGGAGCTGGACAAAATTATCTAATTCAGCATTCGGCTGGTTCTGGCAAATCTAATTCTATAGCGTGGCTATCTTACAGATTATCCAGCTTGCACAATAAACAAAACGAACGTGTTTTCGATTCCGTAATTGTTATTACAGACCGAAAAATACTGGATAGTCAATTACAAAATACCATTTACCAATTTGAACACAAACAAGGAGTTGTTCAGAAAATAGACGAAAATTCCCAACAGTTAGCCGATGCTATTAAAGCTGGTTCTAACATTATCATTACTACCTTACAGAAGTTTCCATTCGTAATAGATAAAATTGGAGAACTGGAAGCTAAAAAATATGCGGTCATTATAGATGAAGCACATTCTAGCCAAGGTGGTGAAGGAACTAAAAAGCTAAAAGAAGTATTGTCAGCTAAAACGTTGGAAGATGCTATAATAGAAGACGTTTATTCTGGATTAGATGAAGATGCCGAAGACCAGATTAGAAAATCTATGGAAGCCAGAGGAAAACAAGATAACCTCAGCTTTTTTGCTTTTACAGCTACGCCAAAACCAAAAACGATAGAAGTATTTGGAACACCAAACAAACAAGGCATTCCAAAACCGTTTCATTTATATAGCATGAAACAAGCTATTGAAGAAGGTTTTATACTAGATGTTTTAAAGAATTATACTACTTATAAAACCTACTTTAAACTATCAAAAGAAATTGAAGACGACCCAAAGGTCAATAAAAAGCAAGCATCTAGAGCAATTGCGCGTTTTATGTCATTGCATCCACATAATTTAGCACAAAAAACAGAAGTTATCATAGAACATTTTAGACAAGTAGTATCTAAAAAAATTGGTGGTAAAGCTAAAGCAATGTTAGTAACTGGTTCTAGATTACATGCGGTGCGTTACAAAGAAGAATTTGATAAATACATAAAACACAAAGGTTATACTGATATTAAAACAATCGTAGCATTTTCTGGAAAAGTGATTTACGATGCGTATCCAGAAGGTGTAACTGAAATGGAACTCAATGGTTTTAAGGAAAATGAAGTTCCAAAAAAGTTTGCTTCTGCTGAATACCAATTGTTATTGGTAGCCGATAAATACCAAACAGGATTTGACCAGCCGTTATTGCATACCATGTACGTAGATAAAAAATTATCTGGAGTAAAATGTGTACAAACGTTATCGAGACTAAACAGAATGTACGCTGGAAAAGAAGACACTTTTATTCTAGATTTCACAAATGATACGGAAGACATACTAAATTCGTTTCAACCGTATTATGAGTTAACAACGATTCTAGAAACTACAGACCCAAACCAGTTATATGATTTAAAAACTGAAATTGAAAAAGGACAAGTTATCTGGGAATCTGAAATTGATAATTTTTGTAATGTATTTTTTAAATCTGCTAAAGCCTTATCTGAAAAAGAACAAGGAAAACTATATGCATTCATAGACCCAGCTGTAGAACGTTTTAAACGATTACCAGAAGAAAACAGCAAAGACGATGTAATTGGAACAGAAATTACACAAGATAATTTTAAACACGCATTACAAACCTTTACTAGATTGTATTCGTTTTTAACTCAGATTATGCCATTTAGCGATGTAGAACTTGAAAAACTGTTTACCTACTCTAGATTTTTATTAAAGAAATTACCTCGAAAAAGTCAAGAAGATAGATTTCAACTTGGTGACGAGGTTTCTTTAGAATATTACAGGTTACAGCGTGTAGCAGAGCAAAACTTACTTTTAGATAGTCAAGGTGAATATGGTTTAGAAGGTATGGATGGTGCTGGAATCCGTATGAACAAGGAAGAACAAGAAGCTTTATCTGAAATTATAAATGTATTGAATAATAGATTTGGAACTGAGTTTAATGAAGCTGATAAACTAGTTTTTGACCAAGTGATAGAAGATATGGTTGATGATGAAAAATTAGCAGTACAAGCCCAAAACAATAGTATAGATAATTTTAAATTTGGATTCAACGATGCTTATTTAGAGAAATGGATTGGTAGAATGGAACAGAACCAAGATATTTTCTCTAAAATCATGGATAACAAAGAATTTGGAGATTTGGTTAAAGACTATATGTTGAAAAAAGTTTATGAGCGATTGAGTAAATGAGAAAGACAGGATGATTTAACTATTTATGCATTTTGGAGTTAAAAATTGAACTATGGCAAAACCAGTAAAAGAAATTAGGGAGAACTATCCTAAGTATGAAGAACTATTGGGTAAAACCAAAAATACATCTATACCAACGATAGTGCTTGATGGAATAAAGGTTAATCATGAAAACACTAGGGTCAAAAAGGTAGATGTAACACATACATCCATAACAGATAAGTTAGAACTAATTGTAGAATCTAAAATTGAAAATAAGAAAGATTTTAAATTTAAGCTTAGAGCACCTGAATTTATTGGAATACCTTTTTTTAGGTTTGATTCAGACGGTGTATCACATTACAATCGTGCACCTAATATTGAATTGCCAAAGCAAAAGGTCGACACACCACATTTCCACAAGTATGATTGTGACGGAAGGAATATTGCCTATAAGACTGAATCACTTGAAGAAGAAGTTGAAAGAGATGCATTATTAAATGACATAAGTTTATGTATGGCTCATTATTGTGATGAATCTCAAACCTTTTATAATAATGATAAATACGTTGAAGTCATCCAGACACCATCAACTGAACTAGATTTTGACAGCAACAATGATAACCCAAGTCAAGGCGTAAAATATGACTAATCTAGAAAAAGTAGTAATGAATGTTCGTCAATGCTTTGACCAATTATGGTCTTTTAAGTTGCGAGGAACAGATACAGTAGAAATAAGTACACCATACTCAACCACAACAAGCAAATTTGTTTCAATATATGTTACTGAGAGAAACGGAAAGTTTATTGTATCTGATGGTGGGCTTTTAAATTCAGAGGCTTACGAATCAGAAATAGACTATGAGAATCAGTGTCTGTTGAAGATTTTGTATCATTTTGAAGCTTTCTATGAAGTAAAACGAACACAGGATAATAAGGGAATCAAGCACTATTATAAAACTACAACCAAAGAGAACCTCATCCCAAATATGGTTTACGAGATGGCTCAGTTCGTTTCTATGTGTGCTTCAGCGGCTAGTGTTCAATTTGAAGACCAAAAGGAGGTAGAAGAGCGAAATACCTTTAGGACTAAAGCCTCTGCATATATTAGTTCTAATTTCCAGAAATACAACCCTAAGTTTAGAGCACCTTTAGATAAAGGAGAGTTTCGTTCAGTTCGCTTCAGTGTTTTAATGCAAAGACAAAGTAGATTAAATCTGGTTAGCTACGTCACAGGTTCTACTGCTGCCAACTTTATTGGCAGTATCGCAAAGGCTAATATAAATTTTCAAATTGCAACAGACTCAAAATATAATAGGGTAATTGAAAATAAACTTGTTTTAATTAATGATACAGCAGATGGTTTTGTTCCTTCTAAACTGCATAAACAATTAAATGTTCTTCAAGACCATATTGGACAAGAACCAATTCCTTGGACTCAAAAAGAAAGACTACTAGCTATTTTAAATTAATACTGTAAATATGACTTGTGCTTTATGTGTCGAAAGAGAAGCAAATAAAAAAAATACACATTATCTATCAGATGGTATAATTAGACAATGTCTGAATATTGATGGAAGTAATGATAGGGAAAGAGGTTTCTATTTTGACATATCTAACGATAATCCTTTTGTAGAATTCAATTTTCAAAGACTAGATGAAGTAACCCTTGAAAATTCATTAGGAAGACCCGCTACAGATGAAGAAATTGAATCTGCAAAGCAAATTCCCTTCTCGGTTGATTACGTCTTTTGTAAAGAATGTGAAGATATTTTTACAGAAACAGAAAGTTCTTTTACAGCATCCATATTACCTCAATTAAGAGGCTCTGATTTAACAGATTTGACAAGTATTTCATTTGAGGATAATATACTAATTCGGATGTTTTGCTACATACAACTTTGGAGAAATAGTATTTGCGAAGAAGTTTTCAACTTACCAGATGACATAAAAGAAAGGCTAAGACTCATAATACTTAATAAATCAGACGAAGGGATTAATGATTTACCGCTCTCAGTTTCTTATTTAGAAACTTTAGGCGGTAATAAAGCATTTACAGAGAACTTTGTTGGTTCTGCCAGTGGTACAAATCCCTTTATCATATTTATGAATGATTTAGTGATACAATTTTACTCTAGTCAAGAAGCTGTCAAATTTGAACATTTTTTTGGTCTAAATAGAGTAGACTTTAATGATTACATTAATCGAAATGAAGAGGAATTTATAGTAAAAATCCTTACAAATGTAGAAAGAAAGACATTATTAAAAGAATATATATACTCTGAAAAAGTTAGAATTTCACTGAGTTTTATGGAGGAAACATTACAGAAGATATGGTTAAGACTTTTTAATACTTATCCTCCATTACCAGTTAAAAATGATTATAAATATGGATTAATAGGTAAGGATACTTCAAATGTTTTGAAATATTCAAAAGACCAGATTCTAACATATACTTCAGATTTTATATGGAATCGCGTAAAATAATTCAATCCAGAATGAAAATGATTGATAAGAACCCGATTTAATGGTATGGCAGTTTCAATAGATGTTTTATTTAATGAGTTCAAACTAAACTACGTAGGAGCTTTTAAATGGAATGTATCATTGAATGCAAAATTTAATGGCGTCTATGTCATTGCATTAACAGATAACCCAAAGAGTTCAGAAGTCCATTCGCATAGCTTTGAGATTTGTGATGAGACATTCAATTACTGGGTAACTCAGGCAACAAACTTAGAGATTAAGGGAAAGATGGTTACATCAAAGAAAGAAGTCAAAGACTATCTAAGACAATTTTGGAATCCTAATGAGAATATACTCTACATTGGTGAATCATCTTCTTTAACTAATCCGCTTCAGAAAAGAATAAAACAGTATTATGCTCATAAAGTAGGTCAGAAGGGACCTCATACTGGCGGTTATTGGTTAAAACTCTTGAGTTGTTTAAAAAGTGTTTCTGTTTATTATGCAGAATCTCCTAATCCTAGAGAAGTTGAATTTAAAACGCTCATAAAGTTTATTGAGTTGTCGGTAGGTAAATCGTTTTATGAAATCGAAAATTTCACTAACCACCTTCCTTTTGCTAACGTAAAAATTGATATTTCTAAAAATCATCAATTAAAAAACACACTAACAATAACAAGAGAAATAAGAAGAATTGAAAAAAGATTTAAAATTTGAAGACCTTCCTGATGCAGTCGGGTTACTACTTCAAATAGTTGAATTTTTAGAAATTGAACTTAGAACAATTAAAGAAAATCTTCAAACAAAAGTACCATTAGGACTAATGAAGAGAAATCAAGTTTCTCAATTTTTTCAAATTAATTTAGCTACGGTGCATAATTGGACTAAAAGAGGTGTCTTAAAATCTTTTGGAGTGGGAAATAGAGTTTATTACAAGCGTAAAGAGATTGAAGATGCCTTAGTAAAATTATTTAGATAGGGATAAAATTACGTTTTCAGATAATTTATTAATTTATTCAACAGTAATACAATTAGCACAATTAAATTAAAAACAAGACTTAAGACCAACCCTATCACACCGATTGTTTCGCCAATTGGAGCAGTAGCGTGTTTTCTTTCTGCGCTTTTAAATGCCCTTACCCAATGGTCAGCCTCCAAATCATATTTAAGCAAAGTTAATGATGATTCATCATTTTCTCTCCAATTAAATTCTTGATTTCCTTTATTATTTGTCATCAAAAAAACGATTAAAAATTAATTCATTACAAATATAACAAATTGCAAACTAATGTTAGCGATTTGTTATAAAAAGTTTTATATTTGTCTAAGTTAAATTCTTAGTCATGAAAAATACGTCTGAACAAATCGCAAGAACAATTTTAAACCAAATTAAATATTTTGATAAATCTGCTTTAATGGCGTGGGGAGCAAAATCCTTTTGTTCGTTATCTGAAAATGAAACTAGAGAAGGAGGTCTTAGTTTTCAGGTAAATGGTCTAACTCATAAAGGTTGGGTAACAATCGAATTAAATTGGTCAGATACCTACACTGTTATTTTTACTAATAAAAAACGTGAGGTAGTTAAAACTTTTGAAGGTGTATATTGTGATATGCTTGTTGACGTAATTGATTATATAGAAGGAAAACACGCAGCGTAATGAAAAAGTACGTAGCCTATTATAGGGTATCGACTCAAAAACAAGGAAGTTCTGGGCTGGGTCTACAGGCTCAGAAAAATGCTGTAGCCAATCATGTTAGTGGTATAGGAAATCTAGTAGGTGAGTTTACAGAAGTTGAAACTGGGACCAGAAAGAAAAAACGTGTTGAGATTTATAAGGCTATCGAATTAGCAAAAGCTAATAAAGCTATATTGATTGTAGCAAAGCTAGACAGACTAGCTCGTGATGTAGAATTTACATCTGCCCTATTCAATGGTGGAGTTGAATTTATTTGCTGTGATAACCCAAACGCCAATAAATTAACAATCCAGCTACTTTCGGTAATAGCCGAACATGAAGCTGAGGTTATATCGAAAAGGATTAAGGACGCTTTAAGAGTGAAAAAAGATAAAATTGAAAAAGGTATATATACTAATAAAGATGGCTCAATAATGAATCCTATAGACGGTGAAGTTCGATTGGGTAATCCTAATGGTTTTGGGGATTTTCAAAAGTTAGGGGTTGAAAAAATCAAGGAAAATGCACGCAACAATAAAAACAACATTCAGGCAATGGATGTTATCTGCTCAGCCCGAAAAGATGGAATGACTTTTCAAGCTATCGCAGATAAACTAAATAAACTTCAATACACCACCAGACGAGGTAAGCAGTTCAAACCGATTCAGGTTCAACGACTTTTTAAAAAATGTGATGATTAATCGTGTCCATTAAAAATTTAATAAATTTAAAAACCCTTTGAATGTATCAATGGGTTTTTTGTTTATGCCATGGTTATTACATAAGTGATTTAATTATATTTCTTTTTTGTTCTTCGTTTAAAAAACCGTGTGATTTCAATTCCTCAATTTTCTCGATGACATTAATAGACATATCCTCTTCAATATAAATGCCTCCTTTCAACTGCGAATAGATACCAACGCAAGCCCTATCAATCTCAAACTCTATTAAATTTTCACCCCTAATAGCTTTATTAGTGCGTTCATCATAAACCCTTAAGTGCGAGCGTAATTCGTCTATGGTCATATTTTCATACTTTGAAAAATTAAAAGATGTGATTACATGACTCACTATTTTATAATAAGTTGGCATATCTTCTGCCGTAGGTGAGTCAATTTGATAGCCAATTACATAGTCAATTTGCTCACGCTGTACCATCTCAACATCACGAGCTAATTCATCTTTTGTAATTTCAATTTTAAGATTTTTCCTAACTTCAGATGGTGTGACTTTAATTGTACCATTAGCAATATAACTTTTGATTAAAAAGTTGTGTAATAATTCGTCGCTTTCTTGTTCTGTTAATACTACTTTTTGTGTCTTCATAATTTCATAATTTTAAATTGTTAATATTAATATATACTGCAAATATCTAACATGCTTATAGGTATAGCGAGGGATTCCCAAGGATTCCCTGAAATAATTTTAAAATAATATTATATCTTCGATAGATTTAATTCTATAGTTGTACTTCAATTATAGATTGAGAATAATTAGTAGTAAAACAAATGGAATTACCATATTAGTTACCCAAAAAAGTTGACGAAGAATTTACGCAAATGAAGATGTGTCGGAAATGTCATCTATTGACGGTGAAATTAGATTAGGTAAACCAAATGGTTTTGGTTATTCAAAAAAGGGTCAAAAAATTAAAGGAAATGCATGCAACCATAAAAGTAATATCCAAGCCATAAACATTATCTATTCAGCAAAAAAAAAGGACGTGATTTTCAAGCTATAGCGGATAAATTGAATTGTACAGTACACAACCAGACGAGGTAAAGAATTTAATCCAGTACAAATTCAGCGATTGTTTAAAAGATGTGGTGAGTAATGAATTATCAAATATTCTAACTAATACTTAACTCAACTAAGTGCTTTATTAGTCAAATTCAAAGAAGAAATAAAAGACAGCCGCCCACTCTTTATTGATATCCCTTGCATACCCAATTGTACTGTGATTGATGTTTTGGACAGTCCCATCACCTTTGACATAACCCAATGTTCTGTGGTTCATGTCTTGTACCGTCCCATTTATTTTTACATAACCTACGATGGTATGATTGCCATTTTGAATAGTACCATCACCTTTAATGTATCCAATTGTACTATGGTTTGAATTCTGAATAGTTCCATCATTTTTAATGAATCCTACCGTATTGTGGTTATTATCGTGAATAGTCCCATCGTTTTTAATGTAACCTGAAATATTGTGGTTTTTAGCCTGTATTTCTTGTGTATATCCCTCAATATTAATGAAGGTTAAGAAATAAATACAAAAAAGGTATTTGTATAAGTTATATGACAAACTGATAAAATATTTAAATGTTTGATTTATTAATCATTTGTTTTCTCAACCGATATGAATTTACCAAGAACCCAACCCGTTTCACCTGATGTTCTTATAATCCTGAACCATTTGTCCTCTACAAATTCAATATAGTTCGGGGTTACCTTTAATTTGTAATCTTTCTGGTCATCTTCAACCGAAATTAAATAAAGCGAATCTTCGTTAGATAAAATATTCAATGCCTTTCCCTTATGGAGCATTTTGTTAGTATTACCGTCGGAAATATCTATATCTTCTGATAATAACGCTTGAGACGTGTTTTGTGAAACATATTCATCTATTATGGTGATTTGTTCGCCAGATTTCTTGAAAGACCCTAGAATTTTTGACGATGAATTTGGTTTTTGTCTAATAATTACATCTGTTCCATTGATAGTACCACTTTTTGGATGAATTAAATCTGTAACTGAAGAATTCAGCCTGTCAATCAAATACATATTTAAAATTTTAGTACAAATTAGACCAATATCGTCGTCATCCTTACAAGTACCTGGAGAATTATCATTATTGTTGTAATAAACTCTAAATTTCTTTCCGTAATACTTATTAAATCCATTATACCCCGTCCCATAATTTGTCATAAAAACGCTTTCATAGGAATCTTTTTCAGCATTAGTAGGTTCAAGATACCAATCAAAAAATAAGGTCTTTGAATCGGAGTTTTGAAATTCAAATTTACATTCGTTACCCTCATAACAACTGACAGCGATTAATTTTAAATCTACGTAATGGGAGTTAATAGGGATAGTGGAAGATTCATAAGTTTCTTGTAATTCTGCATTTTTAATCTCAGTATCGGTGAATGAATCCAATATTTTTGATAGTATAGAATTATAAATATTTTTCTTTGATTCTGGATAGGTTAAAATCAAAGTTCTAGTTTCATCCTGCTCTTTTGAAAGGTAACATTTTAAATAAAATATGTCATTAGTGTTTTTGATATACCCACTAATTGCATACCAATCTCCTTTGAAAACTTTATAAGTTACTTCGTAATCTTGTTCTTTGATTTCACTATTATATTTTTCCTTTAATGTAGGATACCTTAAAATACTAGAGTAAACGGATAAATTTTCTTTTCCATTATCACTTTTAAAACTAATTCCATCATTATTCCATGAAGGTTTTCCTTGTTTAAGATTATCTGGATAATCTATTTTATAAAATCTAACGGGATTAAAAAATGTTTTAAGTACTACGTTTTCAGTATCATAATTATTACTAGAACCGTCACCAGACCTATCTATTACAGATTGGGAAGGGTTAACAATCCTTGGGTTATCTTCAGAAGAAGAATCTTTGAAAACCCACCAAATAAGTGGTATTAACAATAATAAAAACAGGTATGTCAATTTAGGTATTTGAAGACTTTTTTCCTTACAATCAATACATAACCCTTTATTGCTTTGTTCTATATATTTAGAAATTTCTTTGTTGCATTTCTTACACTTTAGTTTAATTTCATAAATTTTATCTTCCTTCTTCACTTCTTCTTCCTTCACATCTTCCCTCTTCACATCTTCCTTCTTCACATCTTCCTTAGAGAATATTTCATCCTTTGAGAATTCTTCTTCCATATCTTCAATACTAATAAAATCAGAATTTAGACTTACATCGGCTTCTTTCTCTAAATTTTCAGGGGTAGGCATTTCTGGCTGTAAAGCTGAGTCATTTTTTGGATTGGATGGAGGCACAACTACCTCATCTTTTTCTATTTCTTCAACTTCTTGTGCCGCAGGTTTTGCTATAGATAAAATCTCAGCTTTCAAAGAATTAAATTCTTCTTTCGAAATAAAACCATTATCTAATAGGTCTTTTAGCTTTTTTAACTCTTCTATTTTATCCATATTGATTAATTCCGTTTTTGCTCAATTTTTCCATTTTCTATCTAAGTTGGGGTCATTTTGTAATGATTCTCGACAACACTTGAGTGAACATTTTGAGAAGTAACTTCCACTTCCAGAACTGCATACACCAAATGCATAATTGTAACCATCACCTGTATATGAATCACCGCAGTATGAGCAAGTTTTAGATGAATTCAATTCGTATGATGATTGGGTTGAAGTGCGAGATTGTTCAACATAATTATCATCACTGTTTGAAGATGACTCGGTATCTTGTGAAGATGATTTGTTAAATGAGTTTATGAAAAGAATTATTATAGCAAATACACCCAAGTAAGCAGCATATCCCAGTAAATCTGCAATGCTTATTCCCGCCTTAATTTCAGAATCACTTACTATTCTCACTTTGCTAACAACATCGTCCTCACTCTGCTTGTCTACATTATCAAATATATTTTTTTCACTCTGAAGCCTATCTAATTCAACTTTTGAGATTTCTTCGAGATTTAATAAATCCCTAGATTCAATTAAATTTAAGTCCTCACTGGAATTATTATGTAATTCTAATAATTCTTTTTTTAGGCTATTAAATTCTTCTTTGGTTACAACCTCAGACTCTAAGAGCTTCTTTAACTCAGTAAGTTTCGGATTTTCTTCAGATTTGTATTCAAGATTTATTAATTCATTTTTCAATGCATTAAATTCGTCTTGAGTAATTGCGGTTGATTTTAAAAGTTGTGATAATTCATTGAGCTTTTTAATTTTTGTAGATGCATCCATATCATCCTTCGTGACATGTGCATCTTTTTGAGGCTTGACAATACTACATTTACTGATTATTTTGGGTTCTTTGTTCGAGTGTACCACTTTTTCTTTAGATATTGGAATCGCAATATTAGATTCAGCTAATTTCTTATCAACAATCTGTAAAAGTTCATTTGACATATTTCTCTTGATAGCTTCATCTCTGATGAAGAGATAAACACTACTTGGTAGTTTGTTTATTTCATTACGAATAATATTTTCAATACCATAGTTGTCAAGTTTCGAATAAATTTTTTTAATATCGTCTTGTTTCATGATTAGGTAATTTGTTGTAGAAGCTTCTTATATAGTTAGTTAAATTTATTTATTTAAGTATTACTGAGTCTATCATATAGGAAAATATTGAAATTTATAAGTTGAAATGTAGCTTTTTACGGATAGGCTACAAAAAATCAATGTCTGAGCCTCAAATCTCTCTCATTTAGGCATGAAAGAATGAAAAATATAATCTCTACCATTGTAATTCAATAATAAAATGAAATAAGTTAGAAGTAAAACAACGAGAGTTACCCTATTAGTTACCCTATTTAGTTAGGCTCCTGGAAGTATTGTAAACACTAATGTTAAAAGGTAGGTGGAAGAACCTCTTTCTCCGCATCATTAAAAGCTTCACCCAACGGGTGGAGCTTTTTTCATTTTAGGTAGCCGTAGAGCTCGCTCTTAAGGCGAACAAAAATGAAAAAAGAATTAGGGCGAAGCCCGAAGCTTTTAATGATGTATTGGATTCCCCTCTGGGCTCACGAGCGAGAGCGAGTAATCCTTTTTGAAACTGAAACTGAAGTTGAATTTGAATTTGAATTTGAAATTGTAATTGAAAGAATAAGGGCGAAGCCCGAAGCTTTTAATGATGTATTGGATTCCCCTCTGGGCTCACGAGCGAAAGCGAGTAATCCTTTTTGAAATTGAATATGAAGTTGAAATTGAAATTGAAAGATTAAGGGCGCAGCCCGAGGCTTCTAATGATGTATTGGATTCCCCTCTGGGCTCAAGAGCGATAGCGAGTAATCCTTTTTGAAATTGAAACTGAATTTGAATTTGAATTTGAAATTGGAATTGAAAGAATAAGGGCGAAGCCCGAGGCTTTTAATGATGTATTGGATACCCTTATGGGCTCACGAGCGAGAGCGAGTAATCCTTTTTGAAACTGAAACTGAATTTTAATTTGAATTTGAATTTGAAATTGGAATTGAAAGACTAAAGGCGAAGCCCGAAGCTTTTAATGATGTATTGGATTCCCCTCTGGGCATCACGAGCGAGAGCGAGTAATCCTTTTTGAATTTGAATTTGAAATTGGAATTGAAAGATTAAGGGCGCAGCCCGAACCTTTTAATGATGTATTGGATTCCCCTCTGGGCATCACGAGCGATAGCGAGTAATCCTTTTTGAAACTGAAACTGAATTTGAATTTGAATTTGAAATTGGAATTGAAAGACGAAAGGCGAAGCCCGAGGCTTTTAATGATGTATTGGATTCCCCTCTGGGCTCACGAGCGATAGCGAGTAATCCTTTTTGAAACTGAAACTGAATTTTAATTTGAATTTGAATTTGAAATTGGAATTGAAAGACTAAAGGCGAAGCCCGAGGCTTTTAATGATGTATTGGATTCCCCTCTGGGCTCACGAGCGATAGCGAGTAATCCTTTTTGAAACCGAATTTGAATTTGAATTTGAATTTGAAATTGGAATTGAAAAATTAAAGGCGAAGCCCGAAGCTTTTAATGATGAATTAGGCGCCCACTGGGGAATAAGGAGGTGAACCCCCCTCCTTTCTCCCCAACACTTAACCAAGAATTAAATGTCACAATAAACCACAATCTAAAATATCCCAAAATTGTTTAAAAATAGCCGGTTATACTTTTTTAAGTTCAGAAAGTATGAGATGCGTAGTCGGACTGCCATATTTAATGAGCTTATCTATAAACTGCTGCAAGTGCAATTGATTGCGAAGTACTACCCGCATATGTATATTATAAGGACCAGTAATTCTAAAGACTTCTTCAACTTCTGGATAGGTGGTGATTTCTGATATAATTTGTTTAAGCTTACCGTCAAATATTTTCAACATAATAAACACATCCAACCCATTTCCCATCAATGCATGGTTTAGTCTTACACTGTAAGCCTCAATTACACCCAAATCTTCTAATTTCTGAATACGTTCGCGTACCGACGATGGTGAAAGGCTTATTTTTCTTCCGATTTCTGCAAATGAAGATCTTGAATTTTTCGTAAGCTGGTTGATTATTTGAATATCTATATCGTTAACCATTGATTCGATGTTTATTACTCAAAAATAAATCTTTTATAGGAAAATAGGTTCGGTTATCCGCTAAATCAATTTTAAATCTGAAACTTTTATCTCTAATTTTGAGATAAATAGTTTTTTAAATATGGATCTATACCTTTTTGTACTCTTATCAGTTGGAATATTTGTGGGTTTTTATGTGCAAACTGTAATTGGTTTTGCAGGATCCTTAATGGCTCTTCCTATCTTACTTTTTGGAATGCAACTACCAGATGCAGTTGCTTACATTTCCATTTTCTACCTGTTTTCCAGTGCTTTTTTAATTAAAAAAGAATGGGAAAATATCGACAAGAGTATGATTTTAAAGCTTGCCACAGCATCGATTATAGGAGTTGTTTTAGGAATACTGGTCCTTACTTTTTCAAAACCCATATTCCTAAAAAAAGCCCTTGGATTATTTATTTTGCTATACCTGGGTTATGTTTATTTTGGGAAAAATAAGATAAAATTCAATAAAAGCGGTGTCACTAGCCTGGGAGTAATGGCCGGTTTTTTTTCCGGTATATTTTCTACAGGAGGTCCGCTTTATGTTATTTGCGTTGAAAATTCCGTTAAAGACATTAAAGCGTTTAGGGCCACAATGATAGGAGTCTTAGGTCTTGTTACCATAACTCGGGTGCCCGCACTAGCAATTAGCGGGATACTCAATTTTAGCCACTTAAAAATGACACTGTTGGTGTTTCCTGCTTTTCTTTTCGCTCAGTTTTTAGGAAAACGGACTTTTAAGGAAATTAATGAAAACCTCTTCAAAAAATTATTGATGATCCTTTTATGCATTTCAGCCCTGATTCTTATTTTTTAGATTTCTTTATATTTATAAAATTCAGGAAAGTTTTTTCATAAACCAAATAGGAGATTCTGTGGTCATTTTAAATGCGTACGGATTTTTAAAAACCCTAACTGCAAATTTGAATCATCGAGTAAGTTCATTATCAATTGTTAGCATTTATTCCCTAATTCCACATTCTCAAAACTTCCGTGCTTTGGCCATTGGATGCTATTAATTTCAAATTCCAAATTACTTCTCTTCCTTTTGGATAATTGAATAAGCATCTACGAGAATCCGGCCAACAATTAAAATCTATAAGTTTACAAAAAAACTTGAATTTATGTCACCAATTCTATGCAATGACATAGATGACACACCTATTCATAATAAAGCGCAATCGAAAAACGAGTCATAACCTTGCGAAAATTTATTTAGGAAACACCTCAATTAAATTTCTAAATTAGAATCTGTACTAAAAGACACAATAAAAAAATATTAATTTAGCGAAGAGAATGACAAAAGAGGAGTATACATTAATGCATAAACCACTTTTTAGCCTGTATTAAATACTTAAAAATAGGATCATTTCTAGACATCAATGGAATATCGTTCACAAAAACAAAGCTTTAACTTAACCAATCTAAAGGATTTGAATTAAGACTTCAATGAAATCAGATATTTAAATGAGCAAAAAAAATAAAGACCATTATTTTCTCCAAGGCGGGGGCGAGATGGGACAATTAATAAGAGCAAAAGATTGGAGCAAAACTCCTATCGGAGATCCTTCAAACTGGCCTCATAGTCTGCGCACCATGGTTGGGGTTATGCTCGAAAATCCCTTTGGTATGTATATCGCCTGGGGTTCAGAATACACTCAGCTTTACAACGACGGATATCGTCCCATCCATGGTTCTACCAAGCATCCGCACGCCTTAGGCATAAGCGCCCCTGATACATTTTCTGAAGTATGGGGCACACTAGAAACCATTTTCGACGGAGTGATGAATGGAAAATCAGTAGGTTTTCCCGAGTTTCTGTTACAGTTAAATAGAAATGGGTTTGTGGAAGACTGTTATTTTGATTTTTCTTACAGCCCTATTAGGCAGGATGATGGGAAAGTAGGTGGAGTTTTAGTGACTGTTATAGAAACCACCTATAAAAAGAAGGCAGAGGAAGTTTTAAGGGAAAGTAATAAGAATTTCCGCAATACCATGAAACAGGCTCCCGTGGGCATAACCATATTGCGTGGATCTGAATATATGGTAGAAATGGCGAATGATGCTTACCTCAAATTAATCAATAAAACACAAGATGAATTTGTTGGCAAGCCACTTTATGCCACCTTACCCGAAGTAAAAGAATCTGTAAATGCTTTACTGGAGGACGTATTTAATACGGGCCTGCCTTACCATGGAAACGAAGTTCCGATACCATTGAATCGATTCGGAAAGCAAGAGGTGTTCTATTTCGACTTTCTCTATTATCCGTTAAAAGAGGAAGATGGAAAAATCTCAGGTATCATAGCAACAGCGACCGAAGTAACAGAAAAAGTAGAAGCGAGAAAAAATATTGAAGAAAGGAAGCGGCTTTACGAGACAATAACCCAAAACACCCCCGATCTTATTTATGTATTTGACCTAAACTACCGCTTTACCTATGTTAACGAAGCATTGCTAAAAACGTGGGGGCGCTCCTGGGAGGATTCTATCGGTAAGAGTATGTTAGAAATTGGATACGAAACCTGGCATGCCGAAATGCATGAGCGGGAAATCGACCACGTAATCGCCACTAGAAAGCCTATTCGGGGCGAAGTATCGTTTCCTCATGCAAACTTGGGCATGCGCATATACGATTACATTTTTGCACCGATAATAAATGATAAAAATGAAGTGGAAGCAATTGCCGGAACTACCCGTGATATTTCTGAGATTAAAAATGCCCAAGAAGAATTAAAGAAGAGCGAAGAACAATTCAGTACACTCGCAGATAATATGGAAAATCTTGCTTGGCTAGCCGATGGCGAAGGATCGATTTATTGGTATAACAAAAGATGGTTAGAATACACGGGGCTTAAAGTGGAAGATATGAAAGGCTGGGGCTGGCAAAAAGTACACCATCCGGACCATATTGACCGGGTCATGGAATTTGTTAAGAGAGCATGGCTCATCAACGAACCTTTTGAACTTACCTTCCCCTTGCGAAGGCATGACGGTGAGTACAGGTGGTTCCTCACCCGTGGTCATCCCGTCACAGATGAAGAAGGGAAAATAATCCGATGGATCGGCACTAACACTGACATAAGTCTGCAAAAAGAAGCCGAAGAACAATTTCGACAAATGGCAGATCGTATGCCACAAAAAGTGTGGACTGCTGATGCACTCGGAAACAGAAATTATTTTAATCAAGTAATGCTTGATTATACCGGATTGACCTTTGATGAATTAAAAGATTGGGGATGGAAAAAAATTATTCATCCTGAAGACTGGTCCAAAACAAAACAAAAATGGGTCCACTCCCTCAATACCGGTCAGGACTTTGAAAATGAAAATCGTCTTCTGCGCAAAGATGGCAACTATTTATGGCATCTTATACGTGCCACCGCTGTTAAGGATGATCAAGGCAGACCAAAAATGTGGATTGGTTCCAAAACGGAAATCCATGAACATATAGAACTTTATGAAACCTTAGGCGAGAAATTTAAACAAAGTGATAAACGAATGAAGGCCATCCTGCAACATGCACCAGATGCCGTTATTTCTATTGATGAAGAAGGAGTTATCAAAAGTTGGAATGTGGAATCAGAAGCTATTTTCGGTTGGAATGAAAGTGAGGCTATTGGTAAGACGCTCACTGAGACCATCATTCCCAAGAGGTATCGTGAGCAGCATGAGCAAGGAATGAAACATTTTCTAGCTACCGGTGATGGACCTGTAATAAATAAACCAATTGAGTTATCGGCAATTAACAAAAATGGCAATGAGTTTCCAGTCGAACTGAAAATATCAACATCCAAAGTAAACGATAGCTATATTTTTATTGGATTTATACGTGATATTTCAATCCGCAAAAGGGCTGAGGAAACAATACAGAACAAAACAAATCAACTTATAGAAGCCCAACAACTAGCTCAAATGGGTAGCTGGGAATGGGATACGATAACCAATCGTTTTGAATGGTCCGATGAACTCTATAGGATTTTCGGGCTCGTTCCGCAAGAATTCAAAGCTGGATATGAGAGTTATCTCAAGTATATTCATCCCGATGATACAGCATACGTAGACTCTATAGTTCAACAAGCATTTCAGGACCACCAGCCATACAGATTTTTCCATAGAACAAAAGGTGCTGACGGAAAAGTTCGGACTTTAAGTGCTACTGGAAAGGTATTTACCGATGGGGAAGGAAATGTGATTCGAATGTCTGGAACCGCCCAGGATGTAACCGATCAGAAAAAATATGAAGAAGAACTTAAAATTAGCGAAGAGCGTTTTTATAAAATTTTCGATAGCAATCCTGTCCCGATGTCACTCGCAGAAATTAAAACAAATAAAATAAAATATGCCAACAATCTTTTTTGCACTGTATTTGGTTACACTAAAGAAGAAATTATTGGGCGTACTTCCCAAGAATTGAATTTGATTGATCCGGAGGAATACTTAAGAGTGATTGATTTAATATTCAAGAATCTTCATGAAAACCGAACACTTGCCGAAGTACAGGCTTTATCTGTTGAAGAAACGGAAGACCTTTTAGTAAGGTTAAAACGATCGGAAATAATGAAGGACTTTGAAATACTTTATACCAAAAAAAATGGTGAAACTTTTCCGGCCATTATTTCATTTGATGTATTAAAAATTGGCGCCGAAATTTATACAGTAACATCTTACCAAGATATTACCGAAAGAAAAAAAGCGGAGGCCTTGCTTAAAAATCAAAATGAAAAGCTTGAAAAAATGAACAAGGAACTTGAGTCCTTTGCCTATATTTCAAGTCATGATTTACAGGAACCTCTGCGAAAGATCCAAATCTTTACCGCTCTCCTTACAGATACTGAAGGGAATAAGTTATCAACAGATGGCAAGATTATGTTTAATAGAATCCAGGCTTCCGCAAGAAGAATGCAAACGCTTATTCAAGATTTACTTGCATACTCGCGCACTGAAACGTTAGATCGGAAGTTTGAAACCACCGACCTTAATAAAATTGTTAGCCAAGTAGAAGAAGAATTATCGGAAGAGATTATAGAGAAGCAAGCCAATATTGATGCAGAGAACTTAAGTAGTGCGGAAATTATCCCTTTTCAGTTTCGCCAACTTATGCACAATCTTTTAAGTAATTCCCTAAAATTTTCTAAACCAAACAATCCACCTACGATCCGAATAAAAAGCGAGATTGGCAAAGGCATAAAATTCGATAATGAAAAACTCTCACCTCAAATTAAATATTGCCATATCACCGTAGCTGACAATGGTATTGGTTTTGAAGAACAATATAATGAAAAGATCTTTGAAGTATTCCAACGCTTACACGGTCAAAATGTGTATAACGGAACAGGAATCGGGCTCTCTATCGTTAAAAAAATTGTTGAAAATCACAATGGCATCATAACCGCAAAAGGTGCACCGAACCAGGGAGCGACTTTTGAGATTTTTATTCCAACAAAATAACATTATCAAATCCTGTTCTCGATTTTATGAGCAATTGAAGGTTTCATAATACTTGTCAGAGAGTAGTCTGTAGCTTTTACTGGTGTATGGTATTCTCTTCTGGGCTCACGAGGGATTGCGAGTAATCCTGTTTGAAGTTGAAATTGAAACTGAAATCGAAACTGAAATCGAAATTGAAGGCGAACAAAAATGAAAAAAGGTTGAGGGCGCGCAGCCCGAAGCTTTTAAAGATGTATTGAACTCTCTTATGGGCTCACGAGCGTATCAAGTAATCCTTCTAAACAGGTATTGAGGATAATATAATTTGTTTCTGTTTATAATTCTGGCATCTATAAACCCATATCACTCTAGGAGTAGTTACTGTGGGTAATTATTTGTATTTGAGAAAATTACCAAGGATATAAAGTATTTTCGTATGTTTATACCTACAATCACCTAAGCCCCCTAAATTCAGTTATTATGAAACAACCTTTACTTTTAATCCTTAGTTTATTTTTTATTCTATCACCTGCATTTTCCCAAGTTCAGATTGGGGAGGATATAGTTGGTGAGGAAAATGAAGGTTTAGGGTATTACACAATTCTCTCAGGAGATGGTAAAATCCTTGCTATACTCTCAAATAATTGGGATCAACGACAAGTACATATTTTGGAATACAAGGATGGCGAGTGGGTAAAATATGGTGAGGATGCCTTAGGTCTGGATTTTGGTGCTCCAGATGTGATTCGTATCACCCTCTCAGAGGAGGGGACAACATTTGCTACTATCAACGAGCAGATTGTCCAGGTATATTCATATAATTCAGGACAATGGATATCTAAAGGTAATATTGAAAGGCAAGGTTATAATCCATCCAATATAAACCTTTCGTCTAATGGAGATATTTTGTCAATATCTTTTATCCAGATAAGTACAACGGGAGATCCAAATGACACTAAATATGTGACAAGTGTTTATAAACATGAGGATGGGATATGGACACAGTTGGGAGAGGATTTAATCTGGGATAGTGACCATGGTTTAGACTATGGAACCCTCTCTAAAAATGGTGACATCTTATTGGTGTCTGGGGAGCGTGCAACTGATAGGCTTCTTGGCAGTCTTTATTTGGGAGAGAGTATCTTAGAGATTTACAAGTATCAAGAAGGACGTTGGAATCTTTTGGGAGATGTGATTTCTTATCCAGTATGGGTTAGAAAAGTCAGTATGTCTCCAGATGGTTCAGTCGTAGGACTAGCCTCTGATACTACCATTTTTTATGAGTACTCTGGAGGAAATTGGGTTCAAAAGGGTCAACAATTTCCTAGCATTGGAGGTTACCAATATAATGGTGATATAGCCATTTCAGATAATGGGGATATTATTGTGGTTGGGGCATACTCAACTGAGGGTGGTGATTATGAGGCAAAATATAGAATCTATGAATATTTAGAGAGTGAATGGGTTCAGGCTGGCAATACCATAGACCAGATAGAAAGCTCAGGATATGGTGATAATGTAAGTTTATCAGCTGATGGATCCGCTCTGGCTGTTGGGAGCTTTCTTAGTGGCATGACTTATGTGGGCGAGGGGTATGAAGCACAAGGATTATACAAAGGATTGGTAAGAGTATATAGTATTGATGGCATTGTAGGTCAGGAGGATAACGATAGTACTTTAGGATTAATTGAAGATAACATCTCACAAGTCAAAATTTATCCTAATCCAACTTCTGACGTTGTAGAGACATTATTGCCAAAATCAATAGAATTAAAGAAAGTAGCCATTTCCAATTTATTGGGACAGACCTTACTATCAACAACATCCTCCACTATAGACGTGTCGTCACTCAGCCAAGGAACCTATTTTGCGGAAATAACGACCAATAAAGGAAGAACTGTGAAAAAGGTAATCGTGAAATAAGACCTAATCATGAATTTAATGGAGCTCAACTATTAACAAACTAGGACTATATTTTTAATGATCTATTGAATCTCCATTTTATTACAACAAGTCATTTAGAAATATTTACAAAACAAAAAATCGGAAAAAATAAAACCTGTAAATATCTAATTTACAGGTTTTAGGTTTTTTTTTCAAATCAATTTAAAATAATCATAAGCATAAAAGTTATTTAAGATTATATAATGGATTTCTTTCGAAATCCTTCCATTGCATCAAACTGAAGATTATCTTATTTTGTCTACTTCCATTTCTCCAGAAACCCTGATACATTCAAAATTATAGGTCGATTCTGTCAATAAATATATGCCCGCATATTTTGGGACTTCCTCGGAACCAGAAATTAGTGCTCCTTTAAATGAGAATTTTGCAAAACCCGGTTTCCATTCATGACCTCCACATAGAGCAAGCATAGTTGACGAACCTTCAATATTTAAACTGTCAGCGTCTTTTTCCCAGCTAAGGTTCCATTCTTCTTCATTTCCCCAAAAAGTAGAATAGTCGTTGGTCTTCAATACAACTCTATCTTCCTTTTCTACTAATCCAAACGGATGGTTTTTCGTCCCTTCACTAGAAAATAAAGGTGTTTCAATTGTTTCCCCCATAACTATTGCAGCTACGTACACGCTATCTATTGATTTTATGGCGTTTACAGAATTGACAACCATTTGCCAATCATATTCAACTCTAACGATATCATCCTCGTTTGAAGGGTTCACTGTGTCATCAGCTTCACAATTAAACATTATGAACGATGCTGATAGAAATACAAGTATTAATACAATTTTTTTCATGGCTTTTTAGATTTAAATAATCAAGCGGTCTGTTTGATTAAGTTTAATAATTATTTATTCTTCAACTGTCTCAAATTATTCTCAAAAACATATTGACCTAATTCGTATCCCTGATATTGCGATACTTCAGTAGAATGTCTAAAATGAAGACCGGCATAAATCCTTGAGACAGAACACTCATCGGCAATTTGTTCGAGAGTATTCATCGTTCTCTCAACTCCAGGTAAATAGTATGGGCTTGTAAGTGTGAAAGGTGATGTTTCAGATTTAAAATAAAGCTGAAGTACAGCTACTGTAGCGCCACTTGCATATCCATGGGTAGAAGGGAATTCTGGTGTTGGTGGCGTAGTGAATAATGCTGACCAACTAGGATTCCCAACTGTATCAGGATTTCCATCTGAGTCACCATTTCGAATTGCGGTAATTGGTCTCCAAAAATTATAATAGTAATATCCGTCAAAAGAAGTGATGTAAGAGTCCATCACCGACATTTGTACAAGTCCCAACACTCGGGCAGCTTCCCATCCATTTAAGTTTTGTTGGGTTACCAAAATTCTAGCAATTCTATTCATCATGCTGGCATTGCTTTCGTGCCAAAATGAGGCAATCTCGGTCTGTTCTGCGGTCCTATCTTGGCAACCATTGCAACCTACCGTTTTTACTTCGATGTAGTCTGCGGTATAGGCGGCTGAATTGATATCATATGGTTCTTCGTCCCGAAACTGGTCTCCAGATTCAATTCCAAATGGAGTGTATGCTCCCAAATTTGCACCATAGACAGCATGAGCTGGCCAAACTGGGGGAAATGCGATGGCGTAGGGCATATAATCTGCTTGGTACAAACCTGGACCAACGGGGCCTACAAAAGATGTGAACCCTAAGGCAAAATCAGACTGTCTTTTAATGATTATGGCTGAAGCGGCGGCTTTACCAATAGAAATACCTTTTTCTTTAGAATCAACGTCAGAAATTTGGGATAGTGACGTTTCTAACAGAAGATCAATACTATTTTTGGATGGTGGATACAAGCGGACCACAATATCATGTGCCGCTTGTCCCACTGCGGCATCGGCAATAGCCTCTATATTCTTTTTAGAAACATCGCTGGCATCCACATCTAAATTATCTAAACCATAAGTTTCATATTTAGGAACAATGTTGTTTAAGGCATCGTGCATGGCAAGCATCACCATAACATAAATTCTAGCTTCGGTAGGCTGTGGAATTTTATTATCAAGAACAGTGCTCAAAGCTTCATTCCATTTAATAACGGCATCGTTGCTATAAGATTTTAGCATACCGTTATTGTAGGTCTTAAAATCATTGCCTACTGAATTGTAATCATCATTTTCCGTTGTATCTAACGGCTCTTTTTCACAATTAAATAGTGTAATTAGGATGATTGATCCAACGAGTAATTTTAGTTTTGTTTTCATAATTTTTTGAGATTATTTTTTTAGTTGAATAAAGGTATTTGTAAGTACAATAGCTATTTAAAATATGAGATGTAGGAGCAATTACTTGCGTTAGATATAAGATTTTCTGCGATAAATAAACATTGCTTTTGGCGCCAAAAAGTTGATTAGGGAGATTTATATAATCTCTAGAAGAAGTATAGCTACTTGTTAGAAAGTAAGCTAAGATGAAAATTTATTTGGAAGACAATCAAGCGGAAGCTGATAGATGAACCCAGAATTTTTGGGGTTTCAATGGGAAGAGAAATAAGAATTTGGGTATTGAACGACGGTAACTAAATATTATTCAATTTTCTCTATTCTCTGAAGTTCTAAGGATTGGTGGAGCCTACCATTTTTAAAAACTGTTCTAAATAATACTTCCCAATAGGAAGTTCTTTCTTATTGATTTCGACCAGTTCATGAGTATAGGATTTAATTTTATTGATAGGCACAATAAATGATCTATGGATGCGAACAAATTCATTCTTATTGATGAGTGCTTCAATAGAAGAAATTGTTTGTCTAGAAATATGCATTTTGTCCTTGGTATAAATTTTTATGTAGTCTTTATCACTTTCAATATAAATGATATCATCTAAAATAATCCTCACCTGCCTCCTATCGATTCTTAGGTAGATAGAATCAATTCCCGATTTTCGATCTGATTCTAATGGTTCGTTAGTGTTTAAAAAAGTTTCAAAACCGGGCAAAGCTTTATTTACTGCCTTAAGGAAGCGGTCAAAACGGACAGGCTTTAGGAGATAGTCCACTGCGTCTAGTTCAAAACCATCTAGAGCATATTCCTTATAGGCGGTTGTAAAGATAATTTTTGGAGGGTTCTTAAGGGATTGGACCAATTCTGTACCCAACAATTCTGGCATCCTTATATCCAAAAAAAGAATATCTACTTCATGCGATTGCAAAAAAACAAATGCATCTATAGCATTACTACATTCGCCTACCAGATGCAAAACAGGTAATTTAGCGAAATAACGCTTTAGTACATCCCTGGCAAGTGGCTCATCATCTACAATGAGGCATCTAGGATTTATATGTTTAGGTTTTTGCATATTCATAACCAGAAGCGGTTGAAGTCTGGGTTTGGTTTGATTTTTCCACGTTTAACTCAATAGCAAGATCAACAATATAAATGTCCCGATCTTCCTTAATTGACAATGTATGTTTATCTGGATAGATTAAATTTAACCTACGCCTAACGTTCTCTATACCTGTTCCTACCCTGCCCGAGTCCAATGAAATGTTTTCGTTCTTGCCATTCATCAATTTAATTGAAAAAATAGGACCATTAAGTTCAGATTTAATGTTGATCCACGGATTATTGACCATTTTACTTGCGCCATGCTTAAAGCAATTTTCTACTAAAGGCAACAACAGCAGTGGAGCAATAGAAATGTCCATTACATTTTTCGGAAAAGAATAATGCAGATCGAGTTTTTCGTCATACCTAATCTTTTCTAGGTTTAAATAATCTACCACCATTTGAAGTTCGTTTTCTAAAGAAACCCAATTTTTCTTTCCTTCATCTAGGATGTAGCGAAGGATATATGAAAGTTCTAATATCATCTTGGCACTCTTCGGTGATTCTTCCTGAGCCTGGGAATAGATATTGTTTAAGGTATTAAACATAAAGTGGGGCTGTACCTGCGCCATCAAAAGTCTAAGTTGTGCTTCAGAATTTTCTTTTTGCAATTGTTGGTTTCGCAGAGATTTTTGGTAGTAATGCTTAAACATCTTAAAACTAGAGGCTAACGCCAGAGCCGTAAGAGAGCCCTGTATACTACCGAGGTAGGCCATGAATAATTTTTGGGGAAAAGTGCTGGTCGTCAAGAATAGCTGAGCGGTAGAAATCCAATTGAGTTTGTCCCAAGGAATATAGATTAGCACAATGGCATGTATCAGCAACGCAACAAAATAGAATAAGATAAACCAAAACACGGCACGAACATATTTCTGCTTAAAAACAAATTGTGGCAGAATAAAATAAAGTGCAGGATAGACAATGAATGTCTGTGGAAATAGAAAAAAGAAAGTTTCTACTATGGTTTTCCAAAAATCAGGAAATTTCCCCATTGCCATATAGACGACAGGATTAAGGTAGCGAGTAAATGTAAAATAGCCACCCCAAAAAAGCCAAAAAACCAAGTGCCGTCCAAGACGATACCATTTTTTATCCGAAAGTATAAATTCCCTAACAGACATGCTTGCTTGTATTTTCTATTTCAAATATATCGATATAATGATCGAGGTTGGAGCATTCACTACATAATTAGGCTGTTCTAAGATAGACATATGCAAAACCACGACAAATACATTTCATCTACCGTTTTAATGTTTTTATCTATACCTATTCACGGTCTGTCGACAAAGAAAATTTGATATTAAGTTATGAGTTAAATTTAATCATATTTTTTAATCTAATAACTTAAAAACCAACGAGTCATGAAAAGCAAATTACATATTAAAACCCACTCCTTAAGATGGGCGGTTTTATTTATCCTGGGGACATATGCGCCAATCGTACAAGGCCAAATAATCTACACGGATATTGATCCAGACTTCACTAGTGCAAAGATTGGTGACCTATATAATTTGGATTTAAATAATGATCAAATTGTTGATTTTACTTTGCAATCATTATTATCTAGTGGTGATTATTTGAAGATTGAAGGAAACCCTAATGGTTTTAATGGAATTATTTCTTTTTTTCCTTGGGAATCAGCCCCCGTGCCTCTGGAGAATTCTAGCGAAGTTTTTAATATTCCATATTCCATACTTTATGGTTATTCCGTGGGGTATGATGTTTATGGAATTTTTTTCGCAAGTGGTTGCTCTAACGAAAGTGGGGGCTGCTATTTTGATTGGAAAGACAAAAATGACAGGTATCTTGGCCTTCGATTTCTTATAAATGGTCTAAAACATTACGGCTGGGCGCGGATAGAGGTGACTAGTCCTTCTGAATGGATCGTTAAGGATTATGCTTATAATGCTACACCCAATGAAGCTATAATTACAGGTGAAATGGTTCTAAGCTGGGAAGAAGCCAATCATAAGGAAGTTAAGATTATCGTTTCCCATAAAAATGTCTCCGTATACAATCTTGTCGATTATAGCAACTATAATCTATATGCTCTAAATGGACAAAAGATAATCGACGGTCATCTGGAAAAGTTTGATAATAAAATCAATTTCGAGAATTTAAATTCTGGACTTTATGTAATTGAGCTGATAGCCGAAAATTCTGCATTCCCTATAAAAAGGAAAGTCCTAATTCATTGAAAAAAAAATTAAATAAAAAACTTCTTCAGGGACCAACCATCAAAATAGCAGAAAACATGGAGACCATCTCGAAGTGTTAAAAAACATTGGCAAAACTTCTCAATAACATTTAAATATCATTTTATGAAAACAAACCGGGTGGCAACCCTAAATGCAAGAAAATTAAAATCTACATTCCGCAATATCCTAAACGGGGGTTCGATACTTCTCCTCAGCTCTGTGATCTTGTTCGTATCCTGTTCTAAAAGTGATGATGTGGAAACGGGTGGCGAGATATCACCAATTGATAACCCATCTCAGATAATCTATACTGATATGGTACCGGATTTCACTAGTGAAAATTTGCATGATTTTTATGAACTGGATTTGAACAATGACCAGTCTATTGATTTTACATTGAAATCAGATTCTGATAATAATTCTTATGAATGGTTGGAAATAACCACATCTTCAAATGATAACAATGGTATTATTTCGATTAGCCAATGGTATTGGAACCCAGTACCTCTAGATAGTGATAGGGAAATTTTCAATCTAAGTGGTTATTCAAATGGTGAAGCCTATGAAAGTTGGGTCTTTTTTACAATAGGAGATTGTTTTGACAGTAACATCGAGTGTTATGAGGATTGGAAAGATAAAAACGACAAGTTCCTTGGCCTACGATTTATTGTAGATGGGAAGACTCATTTCGGATGGGCGCGATTAAGCGTAACAAGCCCTACCGATTGGGTCTTAAAAGATTATGCCTATAATGCAACGCCTAATAAGCCAATACTTGCAGGTCAAATGGAATAGGTATAATGAATATTAACCAAGTAAATAAATTGGGACTTGCAACAGACAACTACGATAAACATTTTATTATGAACAATAAAAATTATACTCATGAAAACAAAACGGGTGGCAACCTTATATGCAAGAAAATTTAAATCTACATTCCGCAATATCCTAAACAGGGGTTCGATACTTCTCCTCAGCTCTGTGATCTTGCTCGTTTCCTGTTCTAAAGGTGATGATGTGGAAACCGTTGGCGAGATATCACCAATTGATAACCGATCACAAATTATCTATACTGATATTGAGCCCGATTACACTAGTGAACATAAATACGATTTTTATGAGCTGGATTTAAATAATGATTTATTTATTGATTTTACTTTGAGATACCGATCTGATGATTATTGGGAAATGGTAGACATTCTAGAGATAACATCGACAAATGCTGGTAATGGTATTATTTCGATTAGCCCATGGTATTCAAACCCAGTACCTCTAGATAGTGATAGGGAAATTTTCAATCTTAGTGGTTATTCAAATGGCGAAGCTTATGAAAGTTGGGGCTTTTTTACAATTGGAGATTGTTTTGGTGGTGACACAAGCTGTTATTTGGATTGGAAAGATAAAAACGACAAGTTCCTTGGCCTACGATTTATTGTAGATGGGAAGACTCATTTCGGATGGGCGCGATTAAGTTTAACAAGCCCTACCGATTGGGTCTTAAAAGATTATGCCTTTAATGCAACGCCTAATAAGCCCATACTTGCAGGTCAAATGGAATAGGTATAATGAATATTAATCAATTAAATAAATTGGGACTTGCGACAGACAACTACTATAAACATTTTATTATGAACAATAAAAATTATATTCATGAAAACAAAACGGGTGGCAACCTTATATGCAAGAAAATTTAAATCACATTTCCGATTGATGTTAAGTTGGGGCTCAATACTTTTACTGAGCTGTCTTCTTTTAGTTGTTTGCTGTTCTAAGACGGATGAGGTAGAAACAATTTTAAATCAATTACCCGATGATAATGGATCACCTGATGACAACGAGCATCCTGATGACAATGGAACACCGAAGGTTGATTACTCATCTGATATTATTTACACGGATATTGAGCCAGATTTTATCAGCGAAAACCGCGGTTATTTTTACTTACTTGATTTAAACAATGACGGTATTATTGATTTTAACCTGAAATCTGTGTTTTATGAATATCAGGACTATGTTTATTTAGAACTAAAATCAGAACAGACGGAGGACAACTCAGTAATTTCTGTTGCGGATTGGTTTGTTAGCGTAGTCCCGATTGACGCTGGCAGAGAAATATTTGCCCTTCCCTCTTATTCAGATCATGGCGAATTTTATCATAGTAATGTAATATTTACTATAGGTAATTGTCACGCGGGTAGAATTAGCTGCTATGACGAATGGAAAGATAAAGAGGATAAATACCTCGGTATTAGATTTCTTATAAAAGAAGATATCCATTATGCATGGGCGCGTTTAACAGTAAAAAGCAAAACAGAATGGGTCATCAAGGATTATGCGTATAATGCAATACCGAACTCTCCGATTCTTGCAGGTCAAAAAGAATGATTGAGGATTGGTTATAGTACAGTTTAACTAACTGATTTTTAGTTGATAAATTTATATTTAAAGAATATTCTTAATAAAAAAATGCTTAATTTTATTTAGGGTTATGTATCGCAAGAAGGAGAATATATACGTTCTAAATTCAACAAGAAAATATTACAATGAAAAAGGTAAAACTCAATCCCTCATCCCATACGCTAGAATAGCGTTTTGGTAAAATCTTGTCTTATGAAGAAATCGGCAATTTTTTTCCTCCTCCCCTTTTTTTTAATACAAATTGTTTCGGCACAAAACGAAGAGCCAGAAAAAGAAACTCAAATCGACACACTCTCCGAAGTGGTAATCACGGCACTTCTACGTCCCGAAAAAATAACCCGGGCACCAGCTTCCATACAAGTTATTACCTCTAAGGACATTAATCGGTTTGCCGGATCAAATACCGGTGAATTATTCGCAAAACTTCAAGGTGTGGAATTTACGCGTTATGGGGTAGATGGTACAACTTTTAATGCGAGGGGGTTAAACAGTGCTTTTAATAATAAAATACTCCAGATTGTAGATGGACGAATAAGTAACTCTCCCTTAAGTGGGGGTTTACCTGTATTTAATAATGGTACAACAATAAAGGATGATATCCGGCAAATAGAAATTGTGGTAGGACCGCAAACGGCCCTATATGGACCCAATGCACATAACGGAGTGTTCAATACAATCACCAAAGATCCACGCCTCTCTCCGGGAACATCTGTTTCATTGAGTGCCGGCAATCAACAACAGTTTAGTGGGAGATTAAGGCACGCTCAGAAAATAAATGAGAATTGGGCCTGGAAAATCACTGGAGAATATGCCAGCGGGCAAGAATTTAATTTTGTTGATAGTGTGTATGTCGGAAGGCCTCCTAAAGGAATTCCTGAGCGTAATGTCGATTTCGACTTTCGTCATCTTCGGGGGAAGGTCATCTCTATTACAACATTAACCCCAAAACTGAAATCGTGGTTTCGGGGGGAGCAAGCAGCAATGATTTTTTACAGGTTACCACTTCGGGTCGTAATCAAATGAGAGGCGTAGGCTACAGCTTTTTACAAGCCAGATACAAAAGTCCCCATTTCTATGCCAATGTGTACAATACTTGGGGCACGCTTGGTAAGAGCTATACCCTGAGCGGATATACTCAGATCTATTGGATGAGAACACAGCCAGGTCCGTTATATTTACCCCCAGACGAAGCGGAACAGTTTGCTTTAAATGCCGTACGCTTTAAAGAGAAAAGCAGGAGGTTTAATGCTGATTTTCAATATAATACCAACTTTTCGGAAGCTGGATTATTTCTAGTTGCAGGATTGGATTTTGAAAACGCACGCCCCAACACCGATAATGGGACTACCTTGGTTGGAGAAGCTGGTGATATTTCTGTCTCCCAGATTGGGGCCGTTTTACAACTTGAAAAAAGCATTCTTACTGATTTGCGTCTTATTGGGGCGATACGTTATGATAATAATGATAACTTCAAGGATTTGTTTGCCCCCAAGTTAACTTTGGTAAAAGATCTTGCTCAGGGAAATATTCGATTTGGTTGGGCAAAAGCCTATGCTCGGCCATCCATACAGAATCAGTATGCCAGTATTCAAGATTTTTTCTTTGGTAATGGAGGAACAGGTATTTCATATATTCCGAATAATTCAATCGTTAATGATCCAGCGTCTGTGCGTACTACCCAGCCTTTAAAAGTGGAAGAAGTTAATACATGGGAATTGGGTTTTAAAGAGCAGCCTACCCAAAAACTATGGGTGGATGCTAATGCCTATTATGGTACAAGCAAAAACTTTATAACGCCCTCACTCCCTGTTGGTGGTAGAGCCCTATCCGTAAATGGTATTGAAGTGAACCATAATCCAAATTTAGCAGGTACGGTAAGCAATGATACTCTGCAAGGAGCTACCTTTTTTACTTTCTTTAATTACGGTAAGGCCAAAGTATATGGTCTGGATTTAGGGTTAAGTTACACTCTTTTGCCATCTGTTCAATTAGCGGTTAAATATTCTTGGCTCAATGCTAAGTTTGAAGAAAATGATGCTAACAAGGATGGTGTAATAGCTCAAGACGAAAAAAGTATTAATGCACCAAATCATAGAGGAATTGCTCTTCTAACATTTGAAAATCTTTTGAAGGACCATCTCGCTCTGTCTTTTGGTGCTAGAATGGTTCAAGAATATGATTTTTATAGTGGAAATCAGGTTGGAAGCGCCGAAGGTGCTGGAACAAGAACCCCTCCGAAAAATTTTAATTATGGACCTTTGGGCGGATTCACAACTTTTGATTTTGGAGCAGAATATCGTTGGAATAAAAATTTGCTCTTCAATTTCAATATGTCTAACGTTTTTAATACCCGTCAGATAGAATTTGTTGGCTCTCCATCTATCGGTAGGCTAGCTATGGTGAGTCTAAAAGCGGACTTTTAAAGAGTTTTCCTTATCTGATATTGTATCAATTATTATTCTGAATATTAGTTTGTTGACCTTCTCAATATTTTCGTCAAACAGCTTGCTTTACTCAAGATGTATATGGTATGAAAAGTATACTTTTTGTCCTCCAATTTTATTTACAGACATATTTTTCTGGGAGAATCGATTTCTTTAACTCTTGATAATTTTAAAAAAAAATCCCCGCACTATCTAAAATACGGGGATGTTATTATTGAGGCTTGTTATTTATTTAGTGTAGATAACTCGGTGTTCACCAATTTTATCTTCTAAATCACTCATAGATTTTACGTAATCATGTCTATCATTAAATACTCTGTCGGGTCTTTCACCAACTATATAATAACGAACATCTAAATCTGCTGCGTTAAGAGTTACCTGGTCTTGCACTCTAAGTTTTTTATCACCCAAGTCAGTATCAAGTTCTTCTAATTCTGCAATAACGTGAAGTGTTTTTCCGGATGCCCAAATCTGTTGGATATCGATATTGTGTTCTTTTCCTGTAACCTCGGCTTCAATCATCAAAGTTCTCTCCGATTTTTCGCCATTATCGTCAGGCATGTCCACATCTATCGTCGGTACTTCTACTGTTTCTTCTTCCATTACCACAACAACTTTTGGAACTTCCACGGTTTTGGTGGTGGTCCCAACATTTACTTCAGCCCAATCTACGTCGTATTCTGGCATTTCTCCTTCTTCTGCACTTATGTCGACATCCACTTCAGGTAGTTCACCTTCTTGTGTTTTATCGAAGTCGCAACTGTATACGAGACCTAATGCCAATAGGGGTAATATTAAATTTTTGGTCGTTTGTTTTATTTTTTTCATTCTATTTATTGTTTTCATTATTTTGATTTCTATAATTAATATTTTTTTTTATTTCAACTGAACCATTAGCCATGTTTTCTCAGGACCAAAGCTCCATCAATAAACTAATAATAAAAAGTTATTAATCTTATCGCGAAAGCTATAAACCTTGACGTATATCCATAATTGTATACAATAGAATATAGGATTCCATGCCATACTTAGTATGGTAGACTTATAGTCTAATTTTAACATTAGTGACTTTTATACCACTAATCCGGTGGATAATTATATGAAGTATGTTTTTAGAACTGAAATACAAATTTAAATGAAGACAAATAATAAAAAAATCAGAGGGAAAACTCCTAATCCTAAAGCTACTGAGATTCCAACCAATTATTTTAATTGCCTTATGAATTCCTTAAATTTTGAAGTATCATAATCCGCCATTCCTTTATGGGTCAAAACCAAATTCCCTTCTTTATCTATAATAAAAGTGGATGGGATACTGCCAGAATCATACATTACAGGCAAGTTGCGGGGCGTATATACTTCAAATTCAAACCCTTTTCTTTTTATAAAGGATTTTGCGGTTTCAAAATTATTATCCAACGAAATCATTAAACACTTTACGTCATCTTCATCCTTAAATTCCTTATAAAGGGCGTTTATGCCTGGCATTTCGGCAATACAAGGCGGGCACCGGGTCGCCCAAAGGTTAATAAAAATTACCTTCCCTTCTAATTCTTCTAAGGCAATTGTTTTTCCCGATTCATCTATAAGCAATAAGCCAAGGTCAGCTTTGATTTTTTTTCCATTGGCATCATTATTTGAAATATTCAAGTGGGGATTTAAGAGTCCTGTAGATACAATTCCGCGTTGAACAAATCCAATAACCTCGGTATGAAGCCCCGTCATATAAAGTGTCAGTGCTATTATTAGAAAAATTGAATATTGAAGAATTTCCTTTTTAGTTGACTTTTTCACAATCCTAAACTATAATAACCCTTTTTTTGCAATTGAAAATTATGAAGTATACCATTTTCAACCATTAAAATTCCTTCAGGTATTTTCGTTACATCAACCTTAAATTTATTTAAAGAAAAACCACAGGCCACAAGAGTTACTCCCGCCTCCTTTGCCATTGAAACAAATTCACCCATTTTATCTAGATTTGTCAAATCCTCTATCTCCTTTCCGCAGATTATAACTTGAAAATCTCCAAAATGATGTTGATCTTCCTTTTTTAGTGCCTCGGCCGTTAATAAAATTGGCCTTAATTGTTGGATTTTCTTTGTCAATACCACATAATTGTAAAGGGAATGATCCGTTGAATCTTGGGCATTCAGCGTTGTGGGAAACACCACAAGAATTAATAATATTGAACTAAAAATTATTTTTTTCATCTTTATTGTTTTTTAAATTAGAAGTATTATTTAACACGAAGAACATAAGTCCTCCGAAAATTGCAATGTTTTTGAATAATGGACCAAGGGTGTTGATTTGACCGACTTGGACCGTCAAAGTAATGGGAATCAAAACACCAATCAATATTAATGCAGCCCATTTGGTTTTATATCCCATTAAAAAACTAAAGCCAGCTGTCAGCATCACTATACCTGATAAAATAATCAGCAGTTTAGGTTCACCAAAAAAATAAGCTAGCCCTTTAAAATTTGCCATTTCTATTCGATTTGCTGTCTTTTCAGTGTTCAATAAATGGCCAAAACCCGCCACTAAAAAAATTCCGCTCAATAGTACCCGTAGTAATTGTATTGAACGACGATTGACCAAGATTTGTGTCGTCATCTTAAATTATATTTTATGGATTTAAAAAAAATGAAGCCCTTTAAAACCGGATTTTAATAAATTACCCTAGGTCTTCTCCGTTGTATGTTTTGAGTAAACTAGCGTTATTCTTGGAGGCGGAATATTTTTTTTGAGATTGGGAATGTTTATTTTAAAATCTACAAAATCATAAACTAAGTTTTTCTCATTCCTAATATTGACTTTAAAATATTCGGCTTCTAAACTTACAGGCGAATTGCAAAGAACATCATAATTTACTTTAGACTTAAAATTAGGTTTAAGTTGATCTGTGCCCTGACCTATTTTAAATATTCTTTTCTTGCATTTACCAAGACGTACAGAATAACTCTCCTGCTTCTGTAACCCTTCAGATTGATTAGAAGAAACCAATATAAATTGCAGCGAAAAAAATACTCCTAAAAAGAAAGTTATATAAAAATGGTAATTCATATGGTTCACAAACTTATAAATTAGGGCCCTTGGGCATTGTAACAAAGGATACACTTAAGACCTAAATGTTTGTTAAGATTAATTTTTAGGTATGTCAAGTAACCTTTGTTACAATCTAAAAATACAGCTAACGCTAACTTGCGCTAATTATGGAAAAAGAAAAAACTGTTAGGAAGCTAAAGAAGGAGCATTGGGAGAATGTCTATGTTTCAAAATTAGATAATGAGGTAAGTTGGTACCAAGAAAATCCAGAAACCTCCATAAATATTATCAAAGGATTAAACATTAATAAAAACAAATCGATTATCGATATTGGAGGTGGTAACTCCAATTTTATCATTTACTTAAATAAGATGGGATTCAAAAATCTTAGCGTATTGGACATTTCAGAGAAAGCCTTAGAGCGTACACAACAAAAGCTAGGAATGGATTCTGCAAAAGTCAATTGGATTGTAAGCGATATTTTGGAATATAAACCTAATAATCAATTTTCCGTTTGGCACGACCGGGCAACCTTTCACTTTTTAACGGAAAATAAACATATTGTAACCTATGTGAAACTTGCTTCAGATTCCATAGAATTAAATGGATATCTAATTCTGGCAACTTTTGCTCCTTACGGACCAACTACGTGCAGTGGACTTCCAATTTCGCAGTACAATGCAGAATGTTTAAAAGAACTATTTAGTCCTCAATTCGAATTGAGAAAAAACATGGATGTTGTTCACCAAACGCCTTTTGATACATCACAGGATTTTACTTATGTACTTTTACAAAAAGTTAAATAAGCTTTGTAATTACCGGCGATTACCACTTCAATTTATGCAACCTCACAGCATTTAAGATCGCTAAGAACGCCACACCCACATCGGTAAAAACAGCTTCCTAGATAGTGGCCAAGCCTCCTGCTTCTAAAATCAATACAATTATCTTAACTCCAAAATCTTAGCCTATATTTTGCCAAACAATGCGTCTTGTAGAACGACCTATTCTTATAGCTTTAGCAATCTCGGTGGGCTGGTCTATTTGAATGGTAAGATCGGCCGTTTCTATCGCCACGTCACTACATTGTTTGTTAAGACTATTTCCTTAATTATATCAAGTAACCTTATTACAATCTAAAATACTGCTTACAATATCTTGCGTTAATTGTGGAAACAAAAAAACTGTTAGGAAGCTAAAGAAGGAGCATTGGGAGAATGTCTATGCTTCAAAATTAGAATGAGGTAAGTTGGCTCTAAGAAAATCAATAATTCAGATTAAGTCCAAACCCCAATCCCATATCGCTGTCATAATGTGTGGTAATTCCCAAATTTCGGGTGGCTATATATCTAAGTCCGCCCATATACTCCTTGTCGGTATTCCACATCAAATTCATGCGTAGCCTTGGGGTAATAGGAATATCCCCCCGCTCAAACTGCAGCCTAACATTCCCGTCTGTGTATACTTCGGCCTGTGCCATTACTAACATGGGTAAGGTATAATTGACTCCTACACTTAATACAGAACGTCGATTCTTGGTGTTCTTTTGACCAAAGAGATTCTCCTCAATCTCATGAGTCCCAAATTCTCTATAGCGCCAATCAAATCCTACGAATGGCATCAGCCATTGCATTTTTCCGATATACCTCCCAATATGGGTTTCAGTTTCGTAACCGTGCATGTCATTATAACCTAATCGCCATTCGGTACCGATACTCCATCGTCTACTTTGGATCATAAGTTCCCCATCGTTGCCATTGGTTGCAAAATCGTTTTCTGCCATTACATGGAATTCCCGGTCCTCACCTTTCAGCTTCCGTAAAGCAAGGGCCGGATCTGGAATCAATGGATTGGGCTCTTGGTTTTCATAGCTAAAGACTCTGCCCATACCGCTCATCATATGATAAAGAATGTGGCAGTGAAAAAACCAGTCACCTTTAACATTTGCTTCAAACTCAATGACATCGGTTTCCATGGGCATAATGTCCACCACATTCTTTAATGGTGCGTATTCGCCCTGACCATTGAGCAACCTAAAATCGTTGCCGTGCAAGTGCATTGGATGGCGCATCATAGAATTGTTGTACATCGAAATCCTAACTATTTCACCTTTTTTTATTAGGATTTTATCCGATTCTGAAATTACCTTATTGTCCAAACTCCAGACGTAACGGTTCATATTGCCCGTTAGCGTAAAATGTAGTTCTTTTATCGGTGCATCATCGGGAAGGGTCGTCACGGTGGGCGACTTTAACATGGCGTAGTTGAGCGTTGTGATATCCGAGAGTTCATTGCTATTGTACATGTCTTCGTTCATCTTCATGTCTTCCATTCCCTCCATATTGTGGCCTGCATGGTTGTCGCCCTCCATTTCCATTTTCGTGTCCTTTCCTTTATCCAGAGCACCGGTAATTTCCGGGTACATCACCACGTTCATATCCATTTGCTGCATGCTCATGTTCATTCCCATTTGGTCAAGGTCTCCATTCATTTTCATCATGCCGTTCATCATTTCCATACCTTCAAAATATTTCAATTTTGGCAATGGGGAAGCGATTTGCTTGATGCCATTACCCATATAGATTGAAGCCGATTTGGTACGGTCTTCGGGTGTGACCAAAAATTCGAATGCCGTACTGTCTGCAGGAATGGTAACAACCACATCATAGGTTTCGGATACTGCAATGAGCAATCTGTCTACATCCACCGGTTCCACATCATTACCATCATTGGCAACCACAGTATACTTTCCACCGGCATAAGTAAGCCAAAAATAACTGGAAGCGCCTCCGTTTGAAATTCTCAGACGCACCTTATCTCCTGCTTTCAAACCTTTTAGGCTTGTATCTACATTTTCGTTTTTGCCGTTGATGAGAAATTTATCATAATAAACATCGCTTACGTCCATTGCCAACATCCGTTTCCACTCGTTGTGGAGTTTTGTTTTGAAATGTCCCATTTTTATGGCCTCTGCATAACTTTGAGTGGTGCCTTTTTTTATGGCAAACCAGTCTGATGCATTGTGGAGCATTCTATGTACATTTTCGGGTTTTATATCTGTCCATTCGCTCAAGACTATGGGAATGGTGGGCAAATCGTCGATGCCTTTTCTGAAGGTTTTATCATCCGTCCTTTTATTCAAAATCATGGAGCCATACATTCCCAATTGTTCCTGTAGCCCAAAATGGCTGTGGTACCAATGGGTGCCGTGCTGAATGATGGGGAAGGTATATTTATGGACTGTATGCGGTTTTATTGGCATTTGGGTGAGGTATGGAACGCCATCTTCCTTATTGGGCAAAAACAGTCCGTGCCAATGCATCGCAGTTTCCTCATCCATTTCGTTGTGCACGTAGATTTCCGCAATATCGCCTTCCGTAAACGTGAGCGTGGGCATTGGTATCTGTCCATTTACGGCAATGGCGCGCTTTTCCTGACCTGTAAAATTGACTATGGTATCGCGAACATACAGGTCATAGCGCACGATGTTTTGTGCCGCTACGGAAAGTGTTCCGAAAAACAGGAGCAAAAAGATTATTTTTTTCATGTTGATCTCTAAAATTAGAATTTTATTGAGCTTCAATTTTTAGTCTGGATCGTTTCTACAACCGAGCCACAGCTTAACATCTCTGAACCGTAATAAGGATTCTTTACGGTCTTTTCCTTGCTCAACCAATTGGCATCCTGCATTGGGCAATATTGATAATAAATTGTTTCAGGGGAATTGAAAATAGAAATGATAGCGTGCATATTTTTTGACAGCCCTTTGAAACTTTCCCGTTGCTTACCGATATCCTTGGTAGCTGAAATACTTTTTGCGGCATCAATCAAAGACGGCATAACCATGGTGACAGCGGTTTTCTCTGCTGCTTTTAGCGATTCTATTTTCAAGTCCTTTAATGCGTTCAATAACTCCGATGAATTAGCGGCAGCAGATGTGGCGTTGGTTTTTACCAAGGCATCTTTTAGGGCAAAATAACTGGTGAACAATGCGTCCAACCTATTTGTGTCCTTCATTTCAGACATAGCCATCTCCGTATGTTTTTCAGTAGCAGGCATTTTCATATCCGAATGCTTTTCAGATGCTGGCATATCCATATCCATATGATTTTCAGAAGGTGGCATTTTCATACCTGCCTGTCCGGCAGGAAGGTCCATTTTAGTGTGGTCCATAGCTATTGTAGGCTGTTTGTTCTGTCTTTCGTATTTGCAGCATTCCGCAAGCTGAGAATAGGCGGTATTCGGTGCTAAATACTCATCGCTGTCATAACCCGCCAAAGCAATACGTTTCAAAATTTCGTCCCGATTTGTTTGTTTTGAATCGAAGGTTATCTGGGCTAATTTGCTGTCTTTGTCCCAGACCACCTTAGCCTGGTTTTTAAGATTTCCTGCGTCTTCAATGGTCGATTTGCACATATTGCAATTACCGAATATTCTTATGGATTCGGTTATAGGGTTTTTTATTTGTGCGAAGCCCGTAGAATTTGATAACACTAATATGAGTACTATAAAAAAATTGAAATTTGATTTCATTTTGAATTAAATTTAAAGATGTTTATTAAGATTGAATTTTGAAAACCAGCGTTCGTTTTCAATTTTACATAGCTAAAGCTACCAATAAAGTTAATGAGCTTATTTGTAGAGGAGACCAGATTTGTAAATAGACAGGGCTGGGATGCTGATGGGTATAGTTCCAGAGCTTTGTAAAAGTGGTGAGGTCAACGGCCTTTGGGACTTCTGTTGATGCAGGATTATTTATATGGAACGTGATACTTGAAGGACAATGGCATGCAGGATTTCCGCAAGTACCGTTATAATCATTGTGCTGGGCCTCCCGATTGTTGTGATTATTACAACAATCTGATGGGGACTGGTTTAAGTTTATCGCATGACAATTTTTTTCTGATTTGTACGATAGGCCGGTATGGGCAAATATACCGCTGGGCATTAAAAACATGCCAAGGACCATTGTCATTATCGCAATATGAATTTGCTTTCCCATTTTATTATTAATCAAAGGTATGCAATAAAATCAATCGTTTCTGGATTTGAAGAAGCAGGCAATTAAATTTATGTATTCTTTAAGATTTGCTTATTTTATTTCCTCAGTAACACTTCCACAAGTCAACATATCAGATCCAAAATAAGGGTTTAATATTTCCTTTTCTTGGCTCAGCCAATGGGCGCCGACATTATTATTGGCCATAGGACAAAAATCCACGTAAACCTTCCCATCAACTCCATAAGCTTTCACCGCGTTGATCAGGTGGGCTGATAAATAGATAAATTCCTTTCTCTGCTTTTCGATATCAGAACTAGTACTTATGCTAATTGTTGAGGTATTTAATTCTTTTTGAAGGGTCATCCAATGGGCGTGGGCCTCCCCTTTTAATAAGGACATATCGACTTTAGCTAATCTCTCTTTCAAGCTTTCGGCCGAAGACTTCGCTTTTTCAGAATTATCATTTACCAGCGCTTCTTTAAGTGAAAAATAGGCTGTTAAAACCGCATTGAGTTGCTCTTTAAACGGTTTTGAAACTTCGTAACGCTTTATGCTTATCGTATTTATTAGAGATGAATCCTTAGTCGAGGACTCTTTCTTTGCATTCATCATACTTCTTTTACCTTGTAATTGCGCCGCAGCATCTACAGTAAAGGTTCCGTTGGTAACAACCTCATCCCCATTAGATAATCCTTTCGTGATAGTATACACATCAGAATTTTTATTCCCTAAAGTCACTTCCCGCATCTCAAAAATGGGTTCATTGGGATTGGTCTTTACATAAACCAACGATCTATTTCCGGTCCAGAGCACAGCCGTCGATGGAATGGTAATTTGTGTACTAGTTGAAGTACCTGCTTCTATGGCTATCTTACCTGTAACGAACATTCCTGGTTTTAAAAGGTCTTCTTTATTGTTTAAGGTGGTGCGTACGGACAGTGTTCTTGATTTTGTATTTAGGGTGGGATCTATAAACGTTACCGTCGCCTCAAATTCCTTGTTGGGATAGGCATTGGTAACCACAGTAATTTTTTGGCCTTCCTTAAGTTGGGAAATCTGATTTTCATAAACATCGAAAGATGCCCAAACAGACCCAAGATCATTGACCTTAACAATTGGCTGTCCTTGCTTAACGTAATCTCCTTCTTCCGCCATTTTTTGGGAAACAGTCCCAGAAACCGTCGCGTAAATAGGAAAGTTCTCCCTCACCTGTCCAGAAGCTTCAATTTGGTCGATTTGACTTTCAGAGAGTTTCCAAAGTTTTAATTTATTCCTAACCGCTTGGTATAATTGTGGTTGACTAGCTTTCATACTAGAAGCCGTAATCAATTCTTGCTGAGCTGCGACAAGCGTCGGAGCATAAATCGTTGCCAAAAGTTGACCTTTCCGCAACTCTTCACCCGTAAAGCTAACATTCAATTTTTCGATTCGACCTTCAAAATAACTTGCCTGCACTGCGTTCGCTTCTTCATTTGCTACGATTTTACCTGAAAGTTGCATCTCATTCTGGTCAGTTGCAGAGATATTTCCAACTATCGTAGTTTGGATATTTGCTAATGCCATTGCATTCTCGCTCATCTTAATTTCATTTGCACCAATATTATCTGCCGAGGTCTCAGCGGGAATTAAGTCCATTCCGCAAATTGGGCAATCCCCGGGCTCGGGTTGCATAATCTGTGGGTGCATTGAGCAGGTCCACATTTGATTTTGGTCCGTAGAATTCTCGGAAGTATCCGATATGTTTTTTGCTGCTTTCGTCGTTTCAGCCCGACCTCCAAAAATCAAATAGCCCAGAATGAGACCGACCACTAAAATGCCAATGTAAATGATATATTTTTTCATAGTATTATAATTAAATCAACCTTGTATACTCGTTAGGAAGATTTGATTTAGACCGCTTATTGTGCTGATTGCAACCGCTTGATATACCTCTTCATTTCTTCAATCTCCTTTTTTTGTGCTTCTATAATTTCATTAGCTAATTTCTTGACTTCTGGGTCTTTAATGTCTGCCCGTTCACTGGTCAAGATCGCTATAGAGTGATGAGGAATCATTGCTTTCATCCAAAGAACATCTCCAATAATCGGACGTTGTGCTCTTACCAATACCAAGGCACTAATAAAAAGAACAAGACTCCCTATTAAGATAATCATATTTTTCTTCTTGTCTTGATACATGTTGCGCATAAAAGCCCACATAATCACCGCCATCGCAGCGATACCCAAGCAAGACATATAAAATCTTGTAAGACTGAAATATACATGATCGATTTCGTAGGTATTGAGATACATGGTGATGTACATTGCGACAAATGATGCGGCAAGCATCAAACCAAATTTGGTGTAAGTACCTTTTTTTGAGTGTTCCTTTGAGTGTGGATTTGAATGTTCCATTTTATTGATTTTTGTGGTTAAATTTAATTTTTAATTTTCTTTATCAATTTTCTCATTGTTGGGGAGGATGTGTACCAGAGCAAGAAACCACTCAGTACGGTAATAAGTCCCAGCAGTGAAAATGCGCGCAATACGATAGTGTTGAAGTTGTCGCGAGTATCATAGTCCATCGTGTGGGTCATCCATAAAAAATCGAACCAACGCCATGCACGGTGCCGAACCGTTTGAAATTTTCCATCGGCAATGGAAACATATGCTTTTAATGCTTCGTCTACATCGTAAGAGATAACATAAGCGGGGAGCAATTTTTCACGGTATTCGTGATAATCATCCACTTCGGTTATTTTTTTTATATCCGTAACTTTTAAGCCCTCCTTCATGTAGTTTTCGGCAACATATAGGGCTTCTTTTTCGGAGATGGATTTTTTTGCTTCGCCAGTTCTTGCGTTAAACAATTGATGATTGTTAACCCAGTAATAGGGTTCGCTGTTTAAATCCCTAATTTCGATACTCCGGATTTCCTCCGAACTATCTATTTGTGAAGGACTCATGAGCTCAGTAAATGCAGTGGGGACGTAATCCATATTCCTGAATTGGTCTCCATGAATTTCATCAATATTCGTCCAACTAAAATACATTCCACTAATGGTCCAAAAGAGAAATTGTATTCCTAAAAACAGACCCAGATATCTGTGGGTTTTTCGGATTTTTTTCGCCGTATGTCTATTTACCATGTTATTGTTTTACTTTAAACGGAAAACTGATGCTTACTTTTTCCCAGGACATTGAAATGCTGCCTTCGGTTTTACTAACTTCTGTCACCTTGTATTCCAAATGTTCCGTTATCGTATCACTAATAATTGGGGTGACTTTAAATTTTAGAACATCATCTTTTTCATCATAATCGTCTTTTCCATGTTGATTCCAGTTTTTGTTTATCATAACGGTCCAATCACCCTTTGATGGAATGACAAAAAATCCATATTTTCCTGCTGGAAGTGTTTTTCCATCAATGACCAAATCTTTATTCGTTTCTAACCAAGTCGCATTGTGTGCTCCAGCTTGCCATACGCTATCATAACCTACAAGACCTCCGAAAATAATACGGTCTCTTACACCAGGTGATGAATAATCGATATGAACATGGGCATCACCAATCATAGCCATCGCGGATGTGTGTGGACTTAAAACCGGCTTTTTGGTCTCTTCTTTGGTATCAACGGTTTCCATGTGATTTTCATGCCCTTCGTCTTCTGACTGTTTTGGTTCATTTTTGCAACTGAAGAGTATAAGTGGTAACATTAAAAGTATCCGTAATTTTTTCATAGTATAGGTTGTTTAGTGAATATTATATTTTTGCGGTTCTTAATCGTAAGGCATTCATAATGACGGACACCGAACTGAAACTCATTGCCAAAGCGGCAATCATAGGCGACAGTAAAATTCCGAAAAATGGAAATAAAACGCCTGCGGCAATGGGCACTCCAAGTGTGTTATATATCAAAGCAAAAAATAGATTTTGCTTGATGTTCTTCATGACTTTAACACTTAAATTTCGTGCTTTTACTATTCCTTGTAAATCACCTTTGACTAAAGTCATTGATGCACTTTCAATGGCGACGTCAGTTCCTGTTCCCATGGCGATGCCAACATCGCTTTTAGCTAATGCAGGCGCATCATTGATGCCATCGCCCGCCATAGCGACTTTTCTGCCCTCTTTTTGAAGTCGTTCTACTTTATTTAATTTATCCTGTGGCAACATTTCGGCTTTGAAATCGGCGAGGTTCAATGTTTCTGCCACGGCTTTCGCAGTATCATGATTATCTCCTGTGAGCATGATGACTTTGACCCCATGCGATTGCAGTTCTTCAATCGCCTTTTTGCTGAATGCTTTTATTTTATCGCTGATGACGACGTAACCGATTCCTATTCCGTCAACGGCCAACATTGGTACAGTTTTGCCTAATTTTTGTTGTTCCGTGACTTCTTTTATCAGTTGGTCTGATAATGAGGCCTTGGCCTCTTCCATCATCTTCTCGTTGCCTAAAGCTACTTTTTTGCCATTGACCACTCCTGTAACACCTTTTCCAGTTACGGAACTAAAATTAGAAGTTTTTAAAATTTCAGTGTTCTGCTCCTTTCCGTATTTCACCGTGGCTTCAGCCAATGGATGTTCACTGGAACTGTTAACCGACATAATGTATTGAAGTACTTCTTTTTCTGAATAGTCAACATGTGTAGCGCCAATTTTTTCAACTGATGGTCTACCTTCCGTAATTGTCCCTGTCTTATCGATAATCAGTGTATCGATTTTATCCATTTTTTCGAGAGCTTCGGCATTTTTAATCAATACGCCATTTTGAGCACCTTTGCCCACGCCAACCATGACTGACATTGGCGTTGCCAATCCCAAGGCACATGGGCACGCAATAATCAATACAGCGATGGCATTCACCAAAGCATACACATAAGCAGGGTCTGGACCGAAAATAGCCCAAACGATAAATGTAACGACCGAAATTAGTACTACGACAGGTACAAAATAACCTGAAATTCTATCTGCCAATTTTTGAATAGGTGCCTGACTGCGACTGGCTTTATTCACCATGTCGATAATTTGAGACAACAAGGTATCTAAACCTACTTTTTCGGCTGTCATCAAAAAGGATTGTTTCCCGTTGATGGTACCACTACTTACTTTGTCACCTTCTTGCTTATCTACAGGAATTGGCTCGCCAGTAATCATGGCTTCATCAATTGAACTATGACCTTCTTTAATAGAGCCATCTACTGGGATTTTATCCCCTGGTTTCACACGAAGTACATCTCCAATTTTAATGTCATCAATGGCAATCGTTTCCTCTTGGCCATCCACCACTCTCACCGCTTCATTGGGTGCTAATTTCAACAGTTCTTTAACCGCATTATTGGTTTTGCTGTGCGCGCGTGCTTCCAATAGCTGGCCTAATAATACCAAGGTTAAAATTACGGTGGCAGCTTCAAAATAAACGTGTACTGAACCTGATTCCGTTTTGAATTGCGCCGGAAACACATCTGGAAACAACATTCCGAAGACACTAAATAGCCAAGCAACGCCTGCTCCTATTCCAATCAGTGTGAACATATTGAGATTCCACGTTTTGATGCTGCGATAGGCACGTTCAAAAAACATCCAAGTGGCATAAAAAACCACCGGAATTGACAACCCAAATTGAATCCAGTTCCAATATTTCTGCTCCATCATTTGATACAATGGATTGTTTGGAATCATCTCACTCATCGCCATCAAAAAGATGGGTAAAGTAAATGCGACCGCTATCCAAAATTTCTTGGACAGCTTTTTATAGTTTTGTTCTTCGGCTGAAAGACTCGGTTCCATTGGGACCAAATCCATTCCGCAAATTGGGCATGCGCCTGCTTTATTCTCGATAATTTCGGAATGCATCGGACAGGTCCATTGGGTTGCAGTAGGTTTAGATAAAGTTTGTTCTTCCACCAAGTCCATACCACAAACCGGACAATCCCCAGCTTTGTCATAGGTTTTATCACCTTCGCAATGCATAGGGCAGTAAAAAGTGCCATTACCTTTACCTTTTGGTTTTTCTTTTTTCTTTGCTACTGGGTGGTGATGTTCACCTTGTTTATGGATACTGTATTTGTCACCATCATTTTTCAAGGCTTTTTGAAAGGTTTCTATCGGAATATGGGAAGTCATCGCGATGGTCGCTTCTGCCTTTTCTAAATTGACTGTTGCTTTTGATACACCCTCCACTTTAGAAAGAGTTTCTTCAACGTGCTTTCTGCAGCCGTTACAGGTCATTCCGTGGATGTGGTAAGTGTGGTTCATTTTGTCATTATCATTTGGCAGATGAATATAATAGTTACCTCCAGCTTTTCTTAACGCGTCCTCAAATGTTTCAATTGGAATATGTGATTCCATTTGAATAGTTGCTTCTGCGTTTTCTAAATCAACCGATGCGTTTATCACACCATCAAGTTTTGAGAGCGTGCTTTCCACGTGGCTTCTACAGCCATTGCAGGTCATTCCGTGTATGTGATATGTGTGTTTCATCATTTTAGTATTTATTATATAATTCAAAATTACCCTTTAGCGAACTGCTTCATTGACACAATTTTGAATACTATTTACACAATTTGGTCAATCGATTTCCTATCCCAATGTTGTAGCGTTTTAAATTCGCTCATCGACATGCCTGTCACGTTTTTGAACTGACGTGCCAAGTGACCACTGTTAGTGTAATTCAACGCATAGGCGATTTCTGAAAAATTGAGTTGGCCCAATTGAATGTATTCCTTTACTTTTTCAATCTTTAAATTGATAAGGTACTTCTCTATCGTCATGCCTTCAGTTTTACTGAACAATTTACTTAATGCCGAATAGGATCTGTGAAATGCATTCGGTAAAAATTCAGATAGATTTGACAACTCTTGACTTTCCAATTTTTGAATCAATGTGATTTTTAGTTGCTCTATCAATTCCTTTGTGTCATCTTTTATAATCTCGAAACCGTGTGCATTTAAAGCTTCTTCCAACTTGATAATACCATCGGAATTATTTCCACTAATGGTCACCTTGCCCAATTCAATCGTTTCCAAATCAAATCCCGCCGCTTTGATTTCTCGCACCACGGTAGATTTGCATCGGTTGCAAACCATATTTTTTACGTGAAGAGTTTGTGTCATCTTATCTTAATTTTTTTCGCATGGCTTCCGAAATATTTTCGGCATAGACACCATAGGCATCCACCAATAGACCTTTTACGCCCTTTTTGGATGAAATAGCATAGAGCACACTGTTGTCGTCGGTACTGCTCATGCCTTCAAATCGATGGACCTCATCTACATCAAAATCTTCTGGATGCAATTTCAATTTTAAGGCGTGGCATTCGATATGTTCTGAACAGAGATTAAAATCTGTGGTATAACCACGTTTTTGCAATCTTGCCATTGTTTCCGATAGTGTGTCTTCTGTGTTCATAAGGTTTTCTTTACAATTTCCGTTTCAATTCTGTTAAACAATCAATAAATGCAAGTCTTTCTTCATCGGAAAAAATGGCCTTCCTATGATTCAAACTGTTCAAGTACAAAGGCATTTTATTATTTTTAATTTGGCTGATCACGTATTTAAGCTTTCTGTTTCTTCTGTCGAAATAAGTATCCCGTACTATGAAATTCAAACAATCGCAAACCATTTTTTTTATATGAAGAGTTTGTGTCATTCCCTAATTATAATTTTTTAAAGGAAGTATGTGAATGAATGATTTTCCATTTGCCTTCGATTTTTTCTAAAATTGACGTGGCAACACCCTTACTTTCAATGGTACGCTCCTCAGTACCTTTTTCTTTATCTGCCTTTAAAACGATAGTGTATAGATAATTTTCGGTTGTATAGGCATAGGGTAAATTTACGGTCGTCTCAATCTCATAATCATAGAATTTAAAGCTTTTGAAATGACCCAATTCTGGCCCTAAATGATTATCGATATAATCTTTATAAGTACCTTCCACCTTTCCTTGTTCAAAAACCGTTGCTGTAGGTGTAAATAGCTCAAAAGTTCCTTCTGTAGTTAAGTTCTGAATAGCATCTTTGTAAGATTGCATTACGGATGCAACAGCTTCATTCTCTTTTGAAAGGTCTATTGTTTCCACTTCATCTGTTTTAAGAGCTTCGGACTCTTTGTTCTCTTTCTTGCAACTTGTATTAAATAAAGCTAATGAAAATACAATTGCCATTATATTTAAATATTTCATGATGTTGGTTTTTGGTTTTTTACTATCAAATTATTAATTATAAACTGTCTTTCAATTGTTCCATAAATTGAATTATTTCCTTTTTTTCCTCTTCTGATAACATAGCATCTCTATGAATCAAGGTATAAGAATCCATTGGCATCTCATCATTTGTAATTTGGCTGATGATGGATTTTAATTTACTTGCCTTCCTCCTATCTGATAGTTCATCCCATTCATTAAAATTCAATTCACTTTTGCCATGTTTTACATGGTCTTCTAAATACCAAGCTGCTGGTTGTATTTTATTGTACCATGGATATGCTGTATTGTTGCTATGGCAATCATAACAGGATGTCTGCAATATTTTACTGATGTTTTCTGGTGGAACATTGACCACAATGAAATCGGTTTTTGGGACGGTTTCACTTTGATTGTATTCCGTTGGAAAAAATTGAATTACCACAAATGATAACAATAACAGCCATGCTATACTTTTAAAAATTTTCATTTATAGTATTTAAACCTACAAGGAACCCAGCTGAAAGGCTGGGAACACCTTGCAGGATTTTTAAATTACATTGTGGATTTAATCTCTTTTTCCACTTTACCACAAGTCATCATTTTACTTCCGTAATATGGATTTTTAATATCTTTTTCCATACTTAACCAAGCACTTCCTTTATCATACATTGGGCAAAATTGTTGGTATAAAGTGGCATCGGTTCCGGTTATGGCCACCATATCCATCATATCTTTGCTCAAGGTTTTGAAATGCTCGCGTTGGTGCGACATTTCACTTTTTGCAATATGTTCTGCATGCTCTACGGCATCTGTAATAATGTCTTTTAATTCGGTTTGCTGTGCTTCACTATAGCCGCTCATATCGAATCCTTTAAGGCTCTCTACCATTTTGTTTCCTGCTTTGGCTGCTTCAGCTTCGTCAGTTGCCACTAAAGTATTTTTTAGAGCCATATAATCTGCCATAACTTGTTTTGCGTTGGTCATCTGACCATCGTTGGATGCCATATCGTTAGTGCTGTCCATACTATCATGTTCCATTTTGGCATCGCCATCATGAGACATTTCTGATTGCATATCATCATCCATGTTTTCTTTTTTGTTTTCTTTACAAGACATCGCCGTTAGGCTTATGAATGCTAATGCCAATACTATTGTAGTTACTTTTACTTTTCTCATTTGACTTTGTTTTTAAAGGGTTAAATAATTAATAATTGTTGATTGTATATAGTACATTTTAACTGATTCAATTCGATTAATCTGAAATTTTAATTGCAACTCCTGAATGTCCAACACGTCATTAAAATCAATAGTTCCTGTTTCATAATTTTTGATAAGGATTTCTTCGGCATCTTCGGCTTGTTTTAGGTTTTTTAATTGGGTATCATAACTGATTCGCGCTGCCTTTCTCTCAAAAATGGCTTTGGAAAGCATGGTTGACAAAGTATTTAACCGTTCTTCTTTTTGTGAATACAATTCTTGTTGTTTCAGTTGATTTTGTTTGGTCACTGACTTATAGCGCTTGTTGAAAATTGGAATGGTCAATGTCACCATTGGCATCAAAACATCTTTGCCGTTATCTATTGGATTCATATCGGTGCGTTCGGAAACGGGAATATAGTCCAATCCAAAACCGAGCATTGGGTTGCTTTCCTTTTGGTTCAATAACTCCGACTGCGAAATGGATTCATAGAGCTTATCATATTTGGTCAACTCTGGATGCACATTTAGGTTTTCTTCTGAAATCATTTCGTTTTCAAAGGGAATGCTTAAGTCACTCACAACTTCCACTTTCAAATCACTTTCTCTATTCATCAGATTATTGAATGTGGCGTGTTCTCCTAAAAATTGCTGTTCCAAGATGTCTTTGGATTGTTGCAATTCATTCTGTCGAATCTGCAACCGCAACACCGAGACAGCCGATGCTTTTCCTACTTCAACGGAGGTCAATGCCAAGCGTTCATAAGTCTGCAGCAATTGGATATTTTGTTCTAAAACGTCTTGTTTCGCTTTGTTGGCCATTAAGTTGTAATAGGATTGTGACACGGACACTATCAATTTTCGTTTTGCTATTACCAATTCTTCAAATTGTGCCTCTGCCATTGACGTAGAATAATTCTCCCTAGCAGTGATGGTTCCAAACCAAGGAATCATCTGTCTTAATGATAATCTAGCTCGTTGCGGGCCAGTCCGTGTTTCCGGTTCGCTTACAAAATAACCTGCACTCACTTCAGTATTCGGCAACCAGTTGGCCTCATTCACTTTTTCTGCAGCAATCTCATATTGAAATTGAAATTTTTGAATTTCGGGACTGTTGGAAATAGCTTCATTAATGTAGGTTTGTAAATCTTGACCTTGTGCAAAGAGAACAAAGAATAGAGAACAGAGAATAGAGACGCTTCTGAATTTCATTTGATACCTATATTTTTTCGTTTGTTTCATATCAGTCTATTTTCTCTTCTCTATTTTCTTTAATCTTTTTTTAGCTAACCTTTCCTTTCTCCAACTAAACAATACCGGAACAAGGAAATAGGATGTCGTATCCAGCAACATGCCGCCAAAAATAGGTATGGACATTGGTATCATGATGTCACTCCCTTTACCTGTGGAAGTTAACACTGGCAACAATGCCAAAATGGTGGTTACCGTTGTCATTAAGCAAGGACGAATACGTTTAGAAGCTGCCTCCAATGTAGATTGGCGAATTTCTTTTATATCTGTTGGGTCATTTTTATCGAATGTTTGTGTGAGATAGGTTGCCATCACAACGCCATCATCCGTAGCGATTCCGAAAAGGGCAATAAAACCTACCCAAACCGCCACACTCAAATTGATGGTTTGGATATTAAAGAGGTCTCGTAGGTTTTCACCAAAAAAGCCGAAATTCAAGAACCAATCCTGGCCATACAACCAAATCATGACAAATCCGCCTGCAAATGCCACCATGATACCGCTAAACACCATAAAGGTGGTAGAAACCGAACGGAATTGAAAATACAGAATGATGAAAATAACAAACAATGCCAATGGCACAATAATGGACAAGGTTTTTTCGGCACGTAATTGATTCTCATAGGTTCCTGTAAATTTATAGCTGATGCCTTTTGGTACTACCAAGTCGCCATTATCAATTTTTTGTTGGATTAGTGCTTGAGCATTTTCCACCACATTCACCTCGGCGAAACCGTCCAATTTGTCGAACAACACATAGCCTACCAAAAAGGTGTCTTCACTTTTGATGACTTGTGGCCCTTGTTCGTAACGAATGGTTGCCAACTCATTTAACGGCACGGGACTCCCTTTCTCTACAGGCACATAAATATCCTGCAAATCGGAAGGGTCACCCCTTAATTCCCGAGGATAGCGCACACGAATGCCATAGCGTTCCCTGCCTTCGACGGTTTTTGTCAAAACCATTCCACCGACAGCTACTTGCAACACATTTTGAACATCTTCTATTGAAATGCCGTAACGCCCCAATTTTTCTCTGTTGATATCGATAAGTAAATAGGGTTTACCGACGATTCGGTCTGCAAATACAGCTTCCTGTTTGACACCTTCAGCTTGTTTTAAAATGCCTTCAAGTTGCACACCAAAAGCTTCAATCTGTTTTAAATCCTGACCTTTCACTTTAATCCCCATTGGCGCACGCATTCCGGTCTGCAACATGACCAAGCGGGTTTCTATGGGTTGTAGTTTTGGAGCAGAAGTAACGCCTGGTAATTTGGTCACCCTTACAATGTCGTTCCAGATATCATCTGGGGAATTAATTTCTGGTCGCCAGTTTCTGAAAAACTCACCATCTTCATCAGGAATTAATTTTTCTGAAGATTCATTCACAGTCACTGTGACTTTTTTGCTTTCTTTTTGATATTTCTCTATGGCATCATTACTAATGTCATTATTCGGATTGGCGATAAAATTCCCATCCTTATGAAGAAAGAAACCTTCGTCATCCACTTTAAAGCGTTGACGCTTGCCTTCTTTCAACATATATTCAGATTTGTACTGAATCATGTTTTCGTACATAGACATAGGAGCTGGGTCGAGGGCAGATTCCGTTCTACCGGATTTTCCGACAACGGTTTCTATTTCAGGAATGCTTGCCACTGCCATATCCAACTGCTGCAACACACGCTTATTTTCTTCGACACCTGAATGTGGCATAGATGTCGGCATCAATAGAAAGGAACCTTCATTTAGCGAGGGCATAAACTCTTTTCCTGTATTCTTAAAAATGATAAAACCAAAAATCAACAAGGTTACTGGAATTGTTAGAAATACAAGTCGATTCTCCAATGCCCATTTTAAAATTTTGGTGTAATATGTTTTGAAGAGCATAAAACTTGCGAGCAATCCGAAACAAATAATACTCACGAAAATAAGATTCCAAAAGATGCTTTTATCCACGCCCAATGGTCGCCAGTATTCTGCCAACAGAAAAACAATGGCAGCTGCAGATAGGTAAATGTTGAACAAATTCGAACGTTTTTTTGAGAGCTTTTCACGTAATACAGAAATGGCCACAAAACCAAACCCAATGAGGATAAGACCAATATAATGTCCGAAAATCACGGCGATGAATCCTGCAAGAATCAATAGGCTACTGATACCATAATTTGCGGACTTTCGGATGTTTCTACTTTTGAAAAAGAACGCCGCAAATGGAGGAATTAAGAAGAGCGCGATGATAATAGAAGCCGTTAAGGCAAAGGTTTTGGTAAACGCCAAGGGTCTGAACAATTTTCCTTCGGCACCTATCATCGTAAAGACAGGGATAAAACTAATTATGGTGGTTAAAACTGCCGTAACGATAGCCCCTGATACTTCAGCTGTTGCGTTATAAACAACTGTATTGATGGGTAAGTTTCTATCGTCCTCATCCAAATGTCGAATGATATTTTCAGAAAGGATAATCCCTACGTCCACCATTGTTCCAATGGCGATAGCAATACCAGAAAGCGCAACGATATTGGCATCCACTCCAAAGAATTTCATCGCAATAAATACCATTAGTATAGCCACTGGTAACAGCCCCGAAATAAGGATGGAGGCCCGGAGATTGAACACCATCACGATGATGACCAAAATGGTAATTAATATTTCGAGCGTTAACGCTTCATTGAGCGTGCCCAAGGTTTCCTGTATCAGCTCTGTACGGTCGTAAAAAGGAACAATTGTCACTTGTGATGTTCTGCCATCACTCAACACTTTAGAAGGCAATCCTTTACTTAATTCCTCTATTTTTTCTTTGACATTGGTAATGACTTCCATCGGGTTGGCACCATAACGCGCCACAACAACGGCACCTACAACTTCAGCGCCTTCTTTGTCCAAAATCCCACGACGGGCTGCTGGACCCAAAGATACTTTTGCAATATCACTGATTTTAATGGACGTATAGTTTTCGGATGTCACCACCGCATTTTCAATATCGGCAATGGACTTTACATACCCCAAACCTCGCACCAGATATTCCGCTTGGTTGATTTCCAAAGTCTGTGCACCAATATCCTTATTGCTTTCCTTGACCGCTTTTACTACTTGATTTAAACCAATGTTGTATTGGCGCATCAATTCCGGATTCACATCTATTTGGTATTCCTTAACATAGCCACCAATGGATGCCACTTCAGAAACGCCGCTTGCAGAAGCTAGTGCATATTTCACATAATAATCCTGAATACTTCGCAGTTCCTGCAAATCCCATCCACCAGTGACGTTGCCATCTTTATCACGACCTTCGAGAGTATACCAAAATATTTGTCCTAAGCCTGTTGCATCAGGTCCCAAAGCTGGGTTGACACCATCGGGCAGTAAGTTGGCAGGGAGTGAGTTCAGTTTTTCAAGGATGCGGCTACGGCTCCAGTAAAACTCGACATCTTCCTCAAAAATGATATAAATACTCGAAAACCCGAACATGGAGGAACTGCGAATGGTTTTCACCCCTGGAACCCCCAACAGCGTTGTGGTCAATGGATAGGTAATTTGGTCCTCGATGTCCTGTGGTGAACGACCGTCCCATTTGGTAAACACAATCTGTTGATTTTCACCAATATCAGGAATGGCATCTACAGCCACGGGGTCACTAGGTAAAATTCCCGTATTCCAATTGAAAGGTGCGTACACGGTTCCGAAACCGACAAATGCAACGAGTATTAAGACAGCAACGAGTTTGTTTTCGATAAGGAACTTTATGCTTTTATTTAGCATCTATTTTATTTATTAGACAGTGAATATGGTTGGTGTTGCCCTTTTTTTGAAGTAATTTAAATATACCTAGATGAAAAGGACAAATTGAAGCACCTACGAAAATTCCATAGGGCAATACTCCCGAATAGTTTCGGGACTGTCTAAAAAATTAAATTAAAAATGTCTGATGAAGTATCATGATGTTCCGCTGGATAAGAGGTGGCGGATATTCATTAAAAGAAATCTTATTTGTAGTATCGGTTTGAAATAGGTTTTGGTAAGCGTAAAAAAAAGAAGTTATAAAAATCTGAATTTCTGGAGACAACTGCTGCGAAGAGACTTTTAGGTCATCGCTCGCCTGCTTTATCAATTGGCTGTTACTACAACAGGATTTTTGGGAAACCGAGGGGTTTTCGCATTTAACGGTATTTAAAGGCTGTTCCATTCCGCAAGTTTTCGCTTGCTTAAGGAAAGAATAATCAACCAAGGTTTCACCACAAAAGTGCATATCTATGGCGAATGAAAGCGTTGTCGATAAGACGAGAACGGCCATCACTAGAGAAAGCGATTTGTGGAAAAATTGTTTCATTTTAACCAAAGTTATAAAAATTTCAACATTCGGGTCTATTTTCGGTCCTACAATCTAAGGTTACTATTTTCATTCGCTGCTTACAACCAAAAGATTACATTTCTAATTTTTCGATTTCTACGACTCCAAAACCGATAATCTTAAGAAAAATCCATAATGCGGTGTCACGAGACTCCACCAGGATTATTTCTAGTTTTTCTAAAGAGCCAGTGATATGAATCCCTTCTCTGGCTTCAAGTCTATTAGCTAGTTTATCATTTAGGGTCGTCACCTGATCCTGAATTTGTGGCATAAAATCAAAATTCAACTTTTCCTTGATTTTATCATACATAAAATTGTTTACCACCGACTCTAGCAGCTGATCGGCAAGCCAACTTTTACCTTTACTGTCGATCTTAAATTTCTCGATCCCGATTTTTTGGGTTTCGACATCTAAAATTAAAGAGACGTGAACATTAACCAATATCTCCTTATTCCTATACAAAAATGTTAAGGTTTCTAAGTTTATGCCTACCAATAAATCATATTCTTCTATATTACTTTTATCTAATGAAACATCAAGGATTCTTGCATAGTTAGATTGTCGGCCATTTGCGTCTTCCTTATTTATTATTTCATCTTTAAATTTTGCGCTTAACAATTCTTGAATTGCTGGATAACCAATCAGTATTGGGATAATCGTAGAGATATTTTGCTCCGGAAAAAACTCATTACCATTCATATTCTAAAGTTTTCTAAGTTGAAATACGTAAAGATAACATTTAGAAGGTTTAGACTTTATCGCGAATTAACAGAAAACGAAAAATAAAAATCATAATATCAGTGGATTCGAAGCGTATTTCTTAAGAACTGGCATCAATTGGGTTAAGGGAATTTCTACTGAAAATGTTCCGGTATACGATGGACAAATGACGCAGTCATCAAAATAAAACTCGGCCTTCATCTCATCTAAAACAAAATTGTTCTTATTGTTCACAAAATCGTCGGGCGTAATTTCCCAGCATTCATAGTAAATATCTCCAGATTGTATTTGTTCGGTCAAAACGGAATTTATGATATTAGCAACTTCCTCTTCACTACCAAGATTAAAAAAATCGTCATAATCCATAAAAACGGATTTGTCTAAATCGTAATTTAAACAGTCAAAGGTATAGGCGGGATGCAATGCTCCAGAATAGTAATTCTCGCGATATAAAAGCACGCTAACAATGCGTTCATTTAGATTGTAAATCTTATAATCTACGTAACGCTGTTCCTTTAAACGGTTAGTTGGAAGCTGATCACAATTAAGGGCATTTTCCTTTAGGATATCTGCTTCTACTCCTTCAATATTTAGATAATTATCGGCAAGAAAGTCATTAAAGTTTTGATAGGTGGCTTTTACCTCAGGGTTTAGGTAAGGATAGGTAAAATCGATTAGATAGTCGTCTTGCTCTTTTTTGAATTTCTTTTCGCTAACCAATTCTTGCAGCTCTACTTTATCGTCTTCCTTCTCGAGCAAATTGTTCCGTTTCATGGTAACCGATTTGGTCTTATTTAAATCGGCATCAGTGTGATTGTAAATGGTATCAAAGGGTAAGGTCTGTTCAAAAGTTTGGGATTGAAGGTCTTTTACAACCAAATTCACTTCGGAATTTTCTACATTTTTTTGATTGTCATCTTTACAACTAAGTATTAACAACAGGAGTAATACTATACTTAAGTACTTTGCATTCATAAATTCAATTTTGGTTAAAGAGAAATCGTAATTCATTGATCATTCTGCGGTCGTTTTTATGGTTGCCCTTAAATTCGAAGGCTATTTTATAGACCGTTTTAATTATTAAATCCTTTTGTTCTTCCACAAAGAGATTTTTATGGTGTTTAAAGTAGTCAGTAAAACCGATAAAACAATCATCTGCATCCATACATTCATAATCGAACCATTCAAAAAATATGGAAATCTGCCTAAGTGCATCAATTTTATTAGATGTATCTGGGCTATCCACATTCTTCCATTTGTTCTCAACTAACTGGGTTAAGGCGTGGTATTCTAGTTTTCCGATAGAGATATCGGAAGCTGCAACAGCATAGAAAAGTTCTCCCAATTTCTGGTAGAAGTACAATCCCGGTCTGCTTGGTTTATTCATTTTACTGAAAATATTTATGTTGTAAATGTAAACTTAGACGTTTTGTTAAGCTAGGATATTTATCAGGTTCATATTAATGTATCTTTAACAGATGGATGTATTCAAAAAAGGGAGTAATGAATTCAGGATACTTTCAGAAGCTGTTTCAGAAGGCCTCGTAATCGTGAACCAATCGCAGATTATTGTGGCCACTAATGCTGCTGCAAATGGTATCTTTGGTTACGATGAGGATGAATTGAGAGGGCAGCATCTTGATGTCCTTATCCCTAAAAATTATCAAAAAAATCATCATAAGCACGTAAGCGGTTTTTTGGAAAAGAGTGACAAACGCCAGATGGGTCACGGACGGGACTTGTTCGGACGTCGTAAAGACGGAAGCGTATTTCCAGTAGAAGCCGGGCTCAATCCTTTTACGTTTTATGATCAAGATTTTGTGATGGCATTGGTTATCGACATAACCGTTAGGAAGAGATCTGAGCAAGAATTACTGCATTGGGCAAATATCTTTAATGAGTCGCTTAATGAGATCTATATTTTTGATGGCAAATCCCTAGCATTTATTAACGTGAATAAGGGGGCGCTAAAGAACATTGGTTATTCCTTAGAAGAAATAAGAAAGATGTCGGTTTTGTCCATCATGCCATCGTTTAGTAAAGCCGAATTTTTAGCCGTTATCTCTCCCTTGTACGATGACTCTTTGGATAAGTTAAAATTCAACACAAGGCACCAACGCAAAAATGGTACTAGCTATCCCGTCGAAGTCCATCTTCAAAAGTCTTCAATTGGTGATACAGATGCGCTTTTGGCTATTGTCCTAGATATTATTGAGCACGAAGCATACACCCAAAAACTGGAACAAACTGTTGCAGACCGGACCAAGCAGTTAGAAGATGCCTTGGCTACCGAAAAAGAATTGGGCGAGCTAAAAACAAAATTTCTGTCTCTAGTTTCCCATGAATTTAAAACTCCTTTAAGCGGAATATTGACCTCGGCCACCTTGGCCGGAAAGTATCCGAAGGAAGAACATCACGAAAAGCGAGAAAAACACTTAAAAACAATTCAATCTAAAGTAAAGTATCTTAATAACATCATAAATGACTTTTTATCCATTGAGCGTATGGAAAGTGGAAATGTGATTTATAATTTTTCTAATTTCCCTTTGAGTAAGGTCGTAAACGAAGTTGTTTATGAAGCAAATATGTTTTTAAAAGAAGGCCAGCAGATTGAATATCCCGAAAATACGGACTCTATATTTTTGGATTTTGATGAACATGTATTGGAACTCATCTTGACCAATCTCATCAACAATGCGGTTAAGTATTCTTCGGAAGACTCAACAATATTCTTGTCCGCCAAAGAAGTTGGGAAAAATTTGGTGGTGACCATCCGTGATGAAGGTATGGGAATACTAAAATCAGAACAGAAATATATCTTTAACAGATATTTTAGAGCAGAAAATGCCTTGTTGACCCAAGGAACTGGTATAGGCTTAAATATCGTAAAAACCCATTTAGAAAATCTGGAAGGAAATATCACCTTTAAAAGCGTAGAAGGAAAAGGGACAGAATTTATGGTTACAATCCCAATGACAACATCGAAAAAAACAAAATGAAAACTATTCTAATTATTGAAGATGATACAGCACTAAGAGAAAATACTGCAGAACTCTTAGAACTATCTGGTTATAGTATTAGCACTGCTCCTAACGGAAGGATTGGGATCGAGGTAGCCAAGAACCAACTACCTGACCTAATTGTATGTGATATTATGATGCCAGAAGTAGATGGATATGGCGTTCTAGAGGCCGTGTCTTTAGAACCGACTACTTCGCACATCCCATTTATATTTCTTTCTGCCAAGACAGAATACCAAGAAATTAGAAAAGGAATGGATTTGGGAGCAGACGATTATCTTTCTAAGCCTTTTGAAGAGCAAGAACTGCTAAGTGCGGTCGAAAGTCGGTTGGCGAAAGCGGAAGTTCTTGCCCAGATAATTAGCGAAGCATCCAATAAATCAAAGACCGAGAGCGGTATTCGTAACTTAAATGAATTGAAAAATTTATTCGATGATACGGGTGAAAACAAAGTGTTCTCGCCAGGCGAGATTATCTACCGAGAAGGGGACCATTCAACTATAATTTATTTGATTCTTAGTGGAATTGTGAAAAGCCATAAAATGGACCAGAGTGGTAAAGAACTTATAACCGCATTACACAAACCCGATGAATTTTTAGGATTTACGTCTTTTCTAGAAAACATTCCTTATCAAGAAACCGCTAGCTGTATTGAAGAAGTAGAAATTGTTGGGATACAGAAAAGTAAATTAAAAAAAATACTCGGCAATAATCTAGATGTATCCTTAGAGATTATGAATATTCTCAACAATACCGTGGCGGACATTAAAAATCAACTAGTCCAAATGGCCTACAGTTCCGTTCGGAAGAAAACGGCAAAAACCATTCTTCAATTTGCGGGAATATTAAATAAAAAATCGGGTGACTCCATAAAGATTTCTAGAAGCGACTTGGCCAGTGTGGCGGGTATAGCCACCGAAAGTTTGATCAGGACCTTATCAGAATTCAAGAAAAAAGGTTTAATAGAAATAGACGGTAGAAACATAAGCATCCTTAAGCTAAACGAATTGGAAATGGTAGAATGATGCTGAAACTGATTTTTATCAGGTTTTAGTCTTAGCTGCATCAATACTTTTGTTTAGATACAAAGTAGAATGCAACACATACTAATACCTACAGACTTTTCCCAAAATTCTTGGAATGCCACGGAATACGCCTTGAGCTTTTTTCACGGCAAGAACATCACTTTTCACTTTCTACATGTTATTATAAGCACTTCTAAAGTTAGAAACAACAAGCCAATTAATGCTGAAGTTTTAGAAACGGAAGATATACCGGAGTCACTTAAGCTTCAAATGAAATTGTGGGAAGAAAATGCAGAGGAATTAGCAAAAGATGAAAAATTCAATTTTAGCCCGATTATATTAAAGTCCGCATTTATTGAAGGCATCCGAAATTACATCAAAATAAACAAAATAGACTATTTGATTATGGGATCTCGAGGTGTTTCTGGATTAGAGGATACCATTGTTGGCAGTAAAACAGGTGCGGTAATCAAGCGGATTAAATGCACGACGTTAGTAATTCCAGAACAGGCAACTTTTAAAAAACCAATCAACATTGGTTTTCCCACTGACCTAAATGCGCCGAATAAAAATAGGGCTATGCGCTCTTTATTAAAAATCGTAAGTATATATCATTCCTCGATTAAGGTGATAAGGGTTGCACAAACCCAAAAAGCTTTAACTGAAAGTCAAAATAATCATCGTGAAGTTCTAAAAGAGCAGCTCAAGAAAACCCATAATAGTTTTCATCTTATTGAAAATCCAAATCTCGATAATTCGTTAGATTCATTCATTAGTAGTATGAAAATCGACATGATAGCGCTCATGGCAAAAAACCTAAATCTCTTTCAGCGTATTTTATTTAAAGTTCCCTTAGAAAACATCAGTTACCATCTTTACATACCTTTATTGGTATTGCACGAATAAATTTGAAGCTGAAAACCACTCACAATAATCAAAAAGCAACTTATGAAAATAGTATCTGCCGAAGAGGCTGTATCCATAGTAAAATCCAATAATCGTATATTTTTCCAAGGGGCGGCAATGACTCCTAATTTGTTGATCGATACTCTTTGTTTAAGACATGCAGAGTTAAAGAAGGTCGAGATAATACAAATCCACACTCACGGTGAGGCAAAGTATACCATGCAACCTTATACGGAGGCATTTCATCTTTCGAGTTGTTTCGTGGGAGAAAATGTTCGTAAAAGTATCAATACCTCTCACGGCGATTATATTCCTATTTTCTTAAGTGAAATTCATTTGCTATTTAAGCAGAACATTTTTCCTTTAGATGTCGCATTTATACAAGTGTCTCCACCGGACAATCATGGGTATTGTTCATTAGGGATTTCGGTAGATATAACTTTGGCTGCAATACAGACCGCTAAAAAGGTTATCGCTCAGATTAATCCACAAGTTCCAAGAACAAACGGTGATGGGATTATTCATATTAACAATATTGATTTTGCTGTAGAAGTAAACAGCCCGATACACATCGCAAATTTGGGAATACCCACAGATGTAGAATCTATTATTGGGAAGCACGTAGCCGGTTTGGTTGACGATGGAGCAACACTGCAAATGGGAATCGGGAACATACCTAACGCCGTTCTAAACAACCTTCATAATCATAAACGATTAGGAATACATACCGAAATGTTTAGCGATGGCATTCTTCCTTTAGTTGAAAAAGGGATAATTACTGGTGAAGAAAAAGTCGTAAAGCAAGGGAAAATCGTTACCTGCTTTGCGATGGGAACCCAGAAGTTATTTGATTTTGTAGATGATAATCCCATAGTTCATTTTAAAGAAGCTTCTTATACCAATGATACTGCAATCATTAGGAGGAATCCAAAAGTTACCGCAATAAACAGTGCAATAGAAATTGATTTAACCGGACAGGTTTGTGCCGATAGTATTGGTATCAATCAATATTTTGGTGTGGGTGGACAAATGGATTTTATCCGTGGAGCCTCACTTTCCGAAGGCGGAAAACCCATAATCGCCATGCCATCAGTGACCAACAAAGGACTTTCTAAAATTACTTCATTTTTGAAGGAAGGCGCCAGTGTTACAACTACCCGCGCCCACGTGCATTACGTTGTAACTGAATACGGTGTGGTAAATTTATTTGGAAAAGGGATGGAACAACGGGCAAAAGCACTTATTTCGATTGCGCACCCAGACCATAGAGAACATCTTGAAAGAGAAGCCAGTTTACGGTTTAATAGGTAGTCAGTTCTTATTTTCTATTACCTGTTTTTATTGATTTTTAGTTGCAAAGATTCAAAGTTGCAGAGTTGCAAAGGAGTCTATCTTCTAGCCTCTAGCCTCTAGCCTCTGGTTTCTAGTTTCTAGTTTCCAACCTCTAGCATCTTGTCTCTAGTCTCTAGTTTCTAGTCTCTAGCTTCTAGCTTCAAGCCTCCACTTCCCCTGAATTACTAATCCCTAATCCCTAATCCCTCATACATACTCCCTACTCCCTCATACATACTCACTACTCCCTTCCAATTACCAACTTCAAATTTTTCCTTCCCCTTCATAAACCGCGGACTGATATCGGTCATATTTTACTCTTGACTCCTGGTCTACATTTGCCATAGATATAAAATACTTTGTCAGTTTAACTTAAAATAAAAAGCAATGTCAGATACAATTGTTCCAGTTAAAAAAATACAATCGAATGGTTCTTCTTCCGAGAAGTCAACTAAGATGAAAGGCCTCGTTTACGATGGACCGGGCAAGATTTCATATAAAGAAGTTCTTAAACCAGAAATCGAAGAGCAAACAGACGCAATCGTAAAAATGGTTAAGACCACAATTTGCGGAACCGATTTAGGAATTCTTCACGGAAAAACACCTTCAGTAAAACCAGGGACCACATTAGGTCATGAAGGTATTGGGATTATAGAAAAAGTTGGGTCTGGCGTTAGTAATTTCAAAAAAGGCGACCGCGTCATCATTTCGTGTATAACCGCTTGCGGTTCTTGTGAATACTGTAAAAAACAAATGTACGGTCATTGTAAAGACGGTGGATGGATTTTAGGTAACCTAATCAACGGAACTCAAGCCGAATACGTGCGTATCCCTTATGCCGACAACAGTCTTTATACAACACCAAAAGGAATGGACGACGAAGCAATGGTGATGTTGAGCGACATTTTACCTACAGGCCACGAAATGGGTGTTATAAATGGTTGTGTAAAACCAGGTGATACTATAGCAATCGTAGGCGCAGGTCCAATAGGAATGTCTGCTTTACTGACCGCCCAATTTTATTCTCCGGCCAAAATATATATGATCGACCTAGATGAAAATCGTCTTAAACTGGCCAAAAAAATGGGAGCTACCGATACCATAAATTCTGGTGTTGCTGATGCGGTAAAACAAATAATGTCCGAAACTGAAGACGGTGTTGATGTTGCCATTGAAGCAGTTGGTGCTCCGGCAACCTTCAACATTTGCCAACGAATCGTTAGACCTGGCGGTCACGTGGCCAATATTGGTGTACACGGAAAAAGTGTTGATCTTCAAATTCAGGATTTATGGATTCAGAACATCACAATCACCATGGGACTTGTAAATACCAACACGACTCCAATGCTTCTTAAAACAGTGGTATCTGGAAAACTTCAACCTGAAAAACTGATCACGCATCACTTCAAATTAGATGAAATCATGAAGGCTTACGAAGTTTTTGGGAATGCCGCAGAAGAAAAAGCTTTAAAAATAATCTTGACAAACTAATAATACTATACACTAAAAATCAACAAATAAAATCATGAAAAAATATATTAAGAGTTTCGCAATCATCATCATCCTAGTATTCGCAAACATAGGTTTTGCGCAGGATACTTACACGTTAAAGGACACAAAGGATGTAGATATTAAACTGCTTGGGACATCAACCTTGCACGACTGGGAAATGAATGCTAGTAACGCAACGGGGGCTGCCCAATTTATCGTTAATGAGGTCGATGCCACCAAACTTAAGTCACTTAAAACCTTAACCTTCAATTTATTGGTTAAAGATTTACAAAGCGACAGTAAAGCACTAGATAAAAATGCCTACAAGGCATTAAAAACGGATGATTTCAAGGATATAAACTACGTCTTGTCGTCCTCTACTCTTATTCCTGACAATGAAGGCTACCTTCTTAAATCTAAAGGTAAACTTACCATTGCTGGGGTTACCAAAGACATTAATATGGACATCCTTATTACTGTTAACGACGATAACACCATTAGCTGTAAAGGGGTTTACATCTTAAAAATGACAGATTACAACGTTGAGCCACCATCCTTTATGATGGGTCTTATGACAACAGGCGATGATGCTACTCTCGATTTTGACGTGACCTATGCATTAAATGACAATCAATAAACTAACAACTTAAATACATACCAAAATGAAAAATCTAATGATTATAGTATTGTGTCTCTTTTCTCTTGGGATTTATGCACAGCAGACCAGCATACAATATTTTAGGCCAAATGACAAAACCGGTATGAATGTCTTTGAAACTCCAAAAACCGATACCATCCCATATACTGGAGTAAAAGTAAGAGTTGGTGGCGATTTTGCCATGCAGTTTCAAGGGTTAGACCAAACAAATGACCAAAACAATTTGGTAGAATTAGGGTCTAACTTTAACTTACCAGTTGCCAATCTTAATTTAGATGTGCAACTTATAGATGGCGTTAGAATGCACCTTACCGCTTACTTATCTTCTCAACATCATGAAGAAACTTGGGTAAAAGGTGGGCATATCCAAATAGACAAGCTCGATTTTGTGACCCCAGGATTTTTGGAAGGTCTAATGGAATACACTACGATCAGAATCGGTCTAGATGAATTTAACTACGGTGATGCGCATTTTAGAAGAACGGATAATGCACGTGCGATTTTTAATCCTTTCGTAGGGAACTACATTATGGATTCATTTTCTACCGAAGCATTTGGAGAGGTGAACATCCAAAAAAATGGATTGTTAGCTGTGCTAGGTGTTACTAACGGTAAATTAAACCAGAGTGTTATTGTAGACGACAATACAGATAATAAATTGTCTATCTACGGTAAGCTAGGTTTCGATAAACAGATCAGACCAGACATAAGGTTCAGATTAACTGGATCTATCTATTCTAACCAAGGAACTTCAACAGGTGGATATCTCTATGGTGGGGACCGTGCAGGTGGTAGATATTACAATGTATTACATACTGTAGCTGATGCCGACGGAAATACTCAAGGTGGTGATTTTGAAGGCAGATACAATGCCCGTTTCAAAAAAATTACCGCCATACAAATCAACCCTTTTATTAAGTTGAAAGGCATTGAGTTCTTCGGAATTTATGAAGTGGCTTCTGGTGGAAATGAAATCACTGGTCCTGTTTCTGACAAAGAAGGTAGTTTTACCCAAGTTGCTGGAGAATTACTTTATCGATTTGGTGCAGATGAAAGATTCTACTTAGGAACACGATATAACACCGTAAAAGGAAAAACATTAGAAAGCGCTACTGATGATCTAAAAATCACCCGATTTAATTTAGGCGGCGGCTGGTTTCTTTCTAAAAACATTGTAATGAAATTAGAATATGTAAATCAAAAATACAAAGGAAATGCCTGGGCCGGAAGATTTGCCGGAGCCGAGTTTGATGGCTTTAATGTGGAAGCAGCGATTAGTTTTTAATTAGCCTTAAGCGAAATGCTGGTCCCAAATCTACCTACTTAACCTACTTAAGTTAGAACATATCTGTATGAGTGATAGGACTATCACAACAAATTAAGATAGCGAGCATATGATTAATCGCTAGCAGATTAATAACCTGGAGTAAAGATTATTGTTTCTGTGTCGAGTTCTTATGCCACAGCTAAAGACAGAATGCAGACTGTAGAAGTTGAATTAACATGTGCTGACTATTTTTTTTCAAAGAACTTGAACTTGAGAAAGCAAATAATGCACCAAAATTTAAATAAGAAAACCATGCGAGCCAACATAGGATTAGCCGACAGAATAATAAGAATAGTGTTAGCGATATTTTTGACGAGCCTTTGCGCGCTGAGTTATATCACAGGTTTTTGGGCTATACTTTCTCTAATTTTAGCGGGATTATTACTGCTAACTAGTATCTTCAAGTTTTGCCCATTGTATGTTCCTTTTGGTATTAATACCAAAACAGAATTAGAACCAGAAGCTTAACCTTTACTTTCAAATTAAATAGATACAACTAAAGGATTGCTTATCTATTAACTACCAAAACATAAAAATCATGGAAACACACTATTATAATGTAGTCATTAATTGGGAAAATACTCGTAAAGGACTCATTTGCTCACCTGAGCTTAGTAAGGAAGACGGCATCTGTATTGAAGTTGCAACCCCTCCAGAATTTGATCAAGGCATCCCAGGTATTTGGTCACCCGAACATTTGTTTGTGGCCTCGGTAAGTGGTTGTTTAATGACCACCTTTTTAGCCATTGCAGATAGTTCTAAACTAGAATTTATGAGTTTTAGCTGTAAGGCTACCGGGAAATTGGAAAAAGTGGATGGCAAAATGATGATAAGCGAGATTAGCCTAAGGCCTACCATTGTAATCAGTGATGAGTTGCAAACAAGCAGAGCGATGAGAATCGTACAAAAAGCCGAGAATGCCTGCCTTATTTCAAACTCTATGAAATCGAAAATTAATCTTGACATCACGGTCGAGGTAAAACCACTTTTGATTGATGTGGAATAATCCTATTTCTACTTCTACTAATATAAAACAAGATCAAGGCCAACGATAAATACTATCGTTAGGCCTTGATTGACTTTACAACCTAAGGATTTCAAAAATTACAATTATTCTTCAGCTAACATTAAAAATGACCGAACTACAGCTCATTATTCTTTTTTCATTAATTTCTGGTTCTACCGTTATTTTAGGTGGATTGTTCTCTCATTTTTTTGGTTGGTATATTCGTGAAGGTATAATTAAAGCGGAAATCATACATATTTCCATCGCTTTTGGCGGTGGTATTTTATTGGCTGCGGTCTTTGGTATTGATTCCCGAAGGCATGAAAGCACTTTCTGCAATACCAATGGCAATTTGTTTTTTAACTGGTGCAGTTTCTTTCTTTTTCATCGACCGATACATTGAAAAAAAGGGCGGGACCCTGGCTCAATTATTAGGAATGCTTTCGGATTTTGTACCAGAAGCAATCGCGATGGGTGCGGTGTTTTCACAAAACTACAAACTGGGTATTTTACTCGCAGTTATAATCGGAATTCAAAATTTCCCGGAAGCATTTAACGCTTACCTCAATTTAAAGACTAGCTATTCTTCTAAAAAATGCCTAATTATATTATTCTTTCTGAGTTTCTCTGGAGTTGCCTCTGCCCTATTGGGCTATGTCTTTTTATCGGGAATGGATATGACCATCGGAGCGCTAATGTTATTTTCTTCAGGTGGAATTATTTATCTGCTTTTTCAAGATATCGCACCCTTATCAAGGTTAAACAAAAACTGGATTCCGGCGTTGGGAGCTTGTCTGGGTTTTCTGCTTGGGATGATTAGTTTAAAAATGGTAGGATAAATTCTTGAAACTATATTGAAACTCCCATGCTTTTATTCTTAAAGTTACATATCGGGTTTAATAATAGTTACTTCATCTTCAGATTCAGAATCCATACCTATTTCGCCTTGGATAAAACCAGCATGACAAATGTCATATTTTTTCAGCCAAAGCATCTATATTTTTATAGTAACTCGCATAGTTAAACGAGATTAAATTAACCCTAAAATACAAAACATCATGACGACCATTTTAGTACCGGTAGATTTTTCAGAATATTCTGAACATGCACTTAAAGTTGCAGCGAGCATTGCTAAGAATAACTCGGCAGAAATTGTGGCTGTGCATATGATGGGGATGAACTTAGCCGCACTTACCAAAGAGAATTCTCCAGACATAGAGGGCTTATTTTTTGTGAACATTTCCCAAAAGCGTTTTAAAGAATTTTTGAATAAGGACTATTTAAATGGAATTACCGTAAAGCATATGGTCCGCAATTATATTAATTTTAGTGAACTAGACGAAGTGGCTATCGAACATAATGCTGACCTAATTGTAATGGGTTCTCACGGCAGCAGTGGTCTTTCTGAATTCTTTGTGGAATCTAATACCGAAAAAGTGGTGAGGTCCTCTGCGACCCCTGTTTTAGTTGTAAAAAACAGTAAAAGTTGGCCTGCCGAAAAGGTTGTTTTTGCAAGCGACTATAAGGATGAAAGTTTATCTGCCTTCACAAAAGCGATGAAGATTTTTGATGAGCTGAATATTGAAGTAGAACTTGTGTTTATTAACCGTTCTGACGAAAGCTTTTTACGAACCGAAGAAATAGATTCTAGAATCTTGAATTTTCTTGTAAAATTACCGGGACAGGATTTTATTCCTGAAGATGTCACGGTTTATTCGGACTATACGGTGGAAGCTGGCATATTCAGTTACGCCAAAAAAATTAAGGCAGATATGATTGGCCTGTCCACCCATGGACGTCAAGGCCTGGCACACTTCTTTTCGGGAAGTATCGGTGAAGACCTTGTTAACCATTCCAGTTTACCGGTCTTAACAATTAGAATGTAGATGTATCCGGTTAAAGTTGAAGATAATAAACTCAAGGATGAAGTTTGTTAAAAGTAAAAACCAAGAATCTAAATGAATCTTGGTTTTTTAGGTGATATAAAAAAGCAACTATAAAAGCCATTTTCAATAATGGCTTATCCTGAGCTTAATAAGAAAGACCTATCGCTAACACCACCAAACTTATAATGACGCTTATCCCAAGAAGCTTTAAGACAAATCCTGGGTTTTGAACGGTCAAGATAGCCGCATTATGTGCACTACAAGCAGATACTACGAAGAAGACCGGGACCATCTGTGCAAACCCATTTCCGTGCATCATTGTACTCATAATAGCAATAGAACCTAGACAGGTAGAAAGAATTATGGCCATTGCAGAATACCCAAGAAAGTTCTTATTCCAATCGGTACGGAAATTTGCATATATAGTGTTCATGGTATAGAGATTTAAATTGTTTCTTATACAAAATTAGACTCTCGAGAGTTCACAAATGATGACAAATATCAGTTCTAAGGCTTTTTTAATTATCGAATTTTGTAAACAAGGGAGACAATATTCATCTTTCCTAGTTTTGATTGGTTAAACAAATGCTAGCATGTCAATACCATTATTTTCAATAGGTTAGAAAAGTACTCCTCAAACGCAATTAAATTGATAGGTAAGAAAATCAAGATCTTCTAATCGCTAGATACTACAATCGCAATTGTCATTAAAATGTCCATGAATAATTTCAATATTTCTGGGTTAACTGACGAGCAAGTACTTCTTGCTAGGGAAAAGTATGGGTCCAATCAATTGATTACAAGAAAGAGAACGGTATCTTAGATACAGCAAAACGCATTGCCGAAGAACCCATGACCATTTTGCTTTTGGTAGCGGCTTCTATCTATTTTATTAGTGGGAATATAGGCGACGGTATTTTCATGGTAGCCGCAATTATATTTATAACTTCCATTTCTTTATACCAATTTTCGAGAAGCAGAAATGCCTTAGAAAAGTTGAAAAACTTTACCCAGCCCAATTGCGAGGTTATCAGAAATTCTAAGGTTGATAAAATTAAAAGTGTAAATCTGGTCGTTGGGGACAGCCTAATGATTGAAGACGGCACCTCTATTACTGCAGATGGAGAAATCACCTGTTCTGTCTTTAAAATATTTAACTGAACATGCGTAAGAGACTGACTACACAGCATGTTATACTCAAGAAACATGTTTTCGGAAAATTATACTATTATACTGGATTTATATTGTATAACCAACGTGTTTCCCTACCTTGGAATAAGATTAGTTCATTGATTTAGAGCGTGATTAAAAGACAAATTTTAGATGAATTCAGAATCGGAAAGTTTAGAAGATTATTTAGATAACCACTACATTAATAGAAGTAATTGGTTAAGGGCCGCAGTGCTCGGCGCCAATGACGGGATTTTATCTACTGCGAGTTTGGCAATTGGTGTTGCAGCAGCCAGCAATATGAGAGAGCCAGTTATTTTAGCAACATTAGCAGGTTTGGTTGCCGGTGCTTTATCTATGGCTGCAGGAGAATACGTTTCCGTAAGTTCGCAGACCGATGTAGAAAAGGCAGATATAGAAAGAGAAAAAATAGAATTAGAAGAAGAGCCAGAATTAGAATTACAGCGCCTGGCACAAATCTATGAAGAAAGAGGATTAAAAAAGGAAACTGCTCTAATTGTCGCCAAAGAACTTACCGAACACGATGTCCTCGCTGCCCATGTTAGGGACGAGTTAGGAATCAATGAAATTAGTCAGGCAAAGCCAATACAAGCCGCACTTGCCTCTGGTGCATCTTTTACAGTGGGAGGCATTCTTCCGCTTATGGTCGTACTCTTTTTACCATTACAGCAAATGGAATATTATCTCTATGGTTTTGCCATATTATTTCTCGGTATTTTAGGAGCATTAGCCGCCAAGACAGGTGGTTCAAATATTATTAAAGCCATTCTACGGATTACCTTTTGGGGAACAGTAGCGATGGGACTTACAGCTTTAGTTGGATACTTATTTAATGTGAATATTTCATAAATAATCCTCACTCCATTGCCCATTTTCTGGATGCCAGCTAGGCACAAATTTTAACCAACTAATCACCACGTTTGAAATTTAAACATCCAAGAAAATGAAACTCTACATTCAGAATATGGTTTGTCGTTGTTGCAAGATGACGGTAGCCTCAGAGCTTAAAAATCTAAATATTGAATACGATAGGTTAGAACTTGGAGAAGTGCATCTTATAAAACCGATAACCAAAGACGAGAAAGCACTCTTAAAAGAATCACTTCACCTTTACGGTCTAGAGCTAATGGAAGATAAAAGGGCCATTCTCGTAGAGAAAATAGTTTCTATTATCATATACATGATTCATAATAATAATGTATTACCGGCCAAGAATTTTTCCTCTTATCTCACCAGTCAACTCAATAGAGATTACGGATATCTCTCTGCGCTTTTTTCAAAAACAAAAGGAGTTACCATAGAACATTTTATCATTCTTCATAAAATTGAAAGAGCCAAAGAACTCATCATGTACGATGAGTTAAGTCTAACCGAAATTGCGTTTAGATTGCACTACAGCTCGGTTGCTCATCTATCTAATCAGTTTAAAAAAACAACTGGGCTCACCCCTACTTTCTTTAAGGGGATCAAAAATAAAAAACGCACCACCATAGAAGACCTCTAATTTCTAGACCTAAAAAACTCTTAATTATGCAACATAAAAAGAGAGTTGTAAAAGCGGTTGGAGAGTTTAAACCCGTCCTTTAGGAAGGAACGAAAATTAATTCATAACCTATAAAATTTTCAAGATGAAAAACAATGCAAAATTACTGGCAGACGTCCAAAACGCCATTAAATTTGAGCCATTGTTACATGCCGCAGAAATAGGAGTTACCGTTAAGAATTGCGTTGTTTCTCTTACTGGTGAATTCGATAGTTATATTAAAAAAGTTGAAGCAGAAAATGCCACGAAAAAAGTTAAAGGTGTTAAAGCTATAATTGAAAAGATTGAAGTAAAATTCCCGAATGACCGGTCCAAAACAGATACGGAAGTTGTAGAAGAAGTTTTGGATGCCCTTAAGAACACTTGGTCCCTACCACTCAATACCATAAGTGTAAAAGTAGAAAATGGTTAGGTTACTCTTGGCGACGTCTTGCCTTGGAACCATCAACGGGAAGATGCAAAAAATGCAGTGCCTTATCTAAAAGGCGTAAAAGATATTTCTAATGAAATTGTAGTAAAATCTGAATCTCACGATGAAATCGAGAAGCACGTCGCAGAAAATGCGATTAAAAGAAGTACCATTAACAATTCTAATATGATGGTAACTGTTAAGGGTAACACCTTAACCTTATCTGGCGCTGCAAATTCATGGTATCAAAAAGAGGAAGCAGAACGCATCGCTTGGAAAACACCAAGGCATTTGGCAATTTAAATAACGAATTACAAGTCGCCTACCACTATTCACTTTCGGAGTCGTAGGAATAGTCAATATAAATACTCTTAACTAATTCTATTTTTTTTACAAAGGTGACTAACTAAAGTTGCCTTTGTATCTTTTAAAAAAGTTCAAGATGAAATCAAAACAACATTTAAATCAGGATATATTTTTAACTACCAATAAGATTCAGGAAGAGTATCCAGAATTACTAAAATATATAGATGAAATTCCAGTACATTTCTTAACTTTTTCAGACGAAGGCCTAAGCAGGAAAGAATTGCGAGACTATTTAGAGTCTCTGGACGATTTATTACGAACTTATGCCAAAGTGCATTTGTAATAGTAATAAAGAAGGCTATTCACTTTAAAAGAACCTATCGACCTGCCGAGTGGCTTATTTAAAATAGTACCATTTAATAGAAATGGAAATTAATTAAAAAAATAATTCATTAAGCTTTACGTTAGAAAGTTAGACGTTATTTAATCCTTAATTAAAGATTTGTTCCCTCTCTTTTTTTTATGCAGCACTACCTGAATTACCCTTATAAAAGATTCTCTTCTTTCCTTAGCTATTTTGTTTTAATTGTTATTCTGCTTTTTGCGCAATATTCGTTCTCCCAAGATACTAGCGAAACAAAACCGAAAATAGGTGCAGTACAAACGATAGGAGATGTGGTATTATTTGCACTGCCAGCAGCAACCATTGGTTCAAGCTTTATTATCGGTGACGAACCCGGAGCTTGGCAATTTACCAAAGGGTTCTTGTTGACTGAAGCCGTAACCTATGGATTAAAGGTAGGTATTAACAAACCAAGACCAGACAATAGCAACGATAACTCATTTCCTTCGGGACATACCTCAACCGTTTTTCATAGCGCAGGCTATATTCATAGAAGATATGGTTTTAAATACAGCATTCCGGCTTATGTTTTGGCGGGTTATACAGCGGCGAGCAGAATCGATTCACGAAAGCACGACATTTTAGATGTTCTAGCCGGAGCCGCGATTGGCCTTGGAAGTAATCTTCTGTTTACAACAGAATATCAGCAAGAACATATGGAAATGACCTTTAATAGCTCAGAAGGCAACTACCAATTGGGATTCGCCTATAAATTTTAAATTTCCTGAAAATCTTATCTAGAATTAGTGTTTGTAATTCTTCAACTCATCTAAATAGAGATAGCTTTCTACAAATTTGCGATGTTCTTGATTCGTCATGATTTCTAGAAGATTTAGAGCACTGATATAGCTGGTCAAGTTTCCGTTTGATGATAGAAATTTTCCATCCATCACAAAGGTTACCAAGCTGTCGTTTTGAACTTTCAACTCTGGATAATCCTTTTGTAATTGAACACCGCCACCAATCCAGGTTACAATCTTGTGACCGTTTGCAATACCAGATTGACCTACCAGCTGAGCCCCAGCACAATTACTCACGGTGAATTTTGTTTCCTTATTTTTTTCCTTTATAAAATCTATGATTTCAAGATTATGAACCTGCGCGTACATATCATAGGCACTAGGAATAAAAAGGGCTTCTAACTTAGGGCAGTTATCAAAATTAAAATCAGGGATAATTTTTAATCCCTCTTCCGTGACAATATGTATATCAGTTTCGGCAATAGTTATAACATTAAAAAGCTTCTCTCCATCTACTGATGGTTTTGAAAATACATCAGAAGTTGCGACCACCTCACTTTGAAGCACCCCATTATACATAAGCAAACCAATGGTTGGTAAATTTTTGTTGAAAGATTTTAGATGCTTGGTTAAGGTATCAGATTCTAGAATGGGAGCAACTTCGCTAGAAGTGTTTTCACTTGAATCAGTCTTTTCATTTTTACAGTTGAACCAAAGCGCGCAGCAAAGAATGGCGCATAACAAATATCTATTCATATCAAAAAATGAGTTTTAACAAATTAAAAACCTGTCCTCTAAAAGAATATAAAGATATTTAATTTGCTTCTATTTTTCGTTCTCTTGCTTTTCTATAAGCGCCTTCATTTCCGCAATTTCCTTCACCTGAGCTTTGATAATACCATCGGCCCACTTTCTTACTTCTGGGTCATTAATATCGGCTCTTTCACTGCTTATCGCAATAGAATTGTGAGGAATCATGGCTCTCATATAAAGTACGTCACCAATGATAGGACGTTGAGCTCTAACAAGTGCTAGGGCGCCAACAAAGAGGATTAAACTTCCTAAAAGAATGGCAATATTCTTTTTTTTGTTCTGGTACATTTTCCTCATAAAAAGGAACATAATCACCGCCATACAGGCTATACCGAGGCAGCTCATATAAAACCGGGTTAGACTAAAATAAACATGATCTAGTTGGTAAGTATTGAGGTACATCGTGATGTACATTGCAACGAAAGATGCTGCAAGCATCAATACAAATTTAGGGTATTGGTCTTTTTTGTGGTCTTGTGCTTCTAGCATTTGGCCTAAGAGAACTAGGGTTAGGATTACGGTAGCAGCTTCAAACTAAACGTGAACGGTACAAGCTTCGGTTTTAAACTGATCTGGAAAAACCTCAGGAAACAGTAGTCCGAAAACACTAAATAACCACGCTACCCCTACACCAATACCAATTAAGGTGAACATATTAAGATTCCAGGTTTTTATACTGCGGTAAGCTCTTTCAAAAAACATCCATGTGGCATAAAACACTACGGGAATGGACAGTACTAGCTGAATCCAATTCCAGGTACGCATGGGAAAAATGTCATATAGAAAATTGTTTGGCAGCATTTCTGACATGGCAATCAGAAAAATCGGTAGCGTGAAGGTGACTGCAATCCAGAACTTTTTAGAAAGCATCTTATAATTTTTCTCTTCTGCAGAAACATCTGGTTTCATCGGAACCAAATCCATCCCACAAATAGGGCAATCCCCTGGTTTGTCCTTAACTATTTCTGGGTGCATAGGACAAGTGAACTGAGTAGATTTGGGCCGCGATTGCTGCTCGACCAAATCCATAACACAGACCGGACAATCTCATGGTTTGTTTTAATTCTTATCTCCTTCGCAGTGCATTGGGCAATAGAAAGTTCCGCTTCCCTGCCCTTTGCTTTAAGCTATTTTTTTTTAGGCTCTTCTAGAACCTCACCTTGTTTATGTATGCTATATGCCCCGCCTTCTTCTTCCAAAGCCTTCTTAAAGGTCTCAAAGGGAATATGGGAGTCCATTTGTATGCTGGCTTCTTTTTTCTCTAAATCCACAGAGGCAGAAGTAACACCTTCGACCTTAGAAAGAGTTTCTTCTACATGACTTTTACAGCCATTGCAGGTCATTCCAGAAATTTGATATTTGTGGGTCATAAGATTAATTTTAAATTATTGAAGCGGAACTAGCTTCCTAGAATTCGGAACTGCTCAATTAAAATGTCGATGAGATATATAACTGTATCGTAATAAATGTCAATCTGGTGACAGCATAAATTAATAAAATTAAATGTAAATGATATTTAATTTTTATTATCCTCAGAGATTGAATAGTGACCACCGCCCTTGCTTAAAGCATCCTTTAATTTACTTAAATCTATTTCGTTTTCAGATTCGATGACCGCAGTTTCCGATTTTAAGTCAACTTCTGCGTGTTCTACTCCATTAACAGAATTCAAAGTTTTTTCTACGGTAGTTCTGCATCCGTTGCAGGTCATTCCACCTACGTGATATGTATGTTTCATAATATGTATAAAGTTTTAATTTGAATAGATTACAAGTCTCTGGTAAATCTATTTTTAGAAGTGATATTGGAAAAAATCGCCCGCTCGAGTGAGCGGGCGTATTTTATATATATGAATTTTAAGCTAAAAATTCTTCACATGCTTTTGCACATTTTCTGCAGGCATCAGCACATTCTTGACAATGTTTGTGATCATGACCTTCACATTCTTTTGCGCAGGCTTCACAAACAGATTTGCAATATTCAACCAAACCTTTAACATCGGTATAATTGGTTGCTAAAACTTGACTTAGACTACTACAAACTTCAGCACATACTTTGTCGGTACGTATACACTTCACCATCATCTTTACATTATCTTCATCAAGACATGCGTCAGCACAATAATTACAATGATTGATACAGTTTCCTAGTGCACTTATAAGTTTCTCGTTTCTCATTTTTAGAGGTTTTAATTGTTAATATTATTCTACCTTAAAGATAACATCAACACCTCTTAAACCTTGTCATAATTTTGGTTAAAACCTACACAATTCTGTCTAAGGGATTTCTAGAATTCTCGCGACTGTCTCTATATTGGGTAAGGCTCATTCCTGTTTCGCTCTTAAATTGTCGACTTAAATGATTGGGATGATTGTAGTCTAACATCTGACTGATCTGTGAAAAATTATATTCAGGATTTTGGATGAGCTCCTTTACCTTTTCTATCTTTAGTTTGATGAAGTATTTTTCGATGGTCATGCCTTCAGTAAAAGAAAAGGTCTTGCTTATTTTATAATAGTCTTTAGCTAATTTGGTAGAAAGAATCTCAGATAATTTTCTGTTAAGCTCTAAAGGAAGGTTTTGCAGTAAGCCAACCAATTCTATTTTGACCTGCTCGGTTAGGTGTTCCTCGTTAGAAGTAATTATCTCAAAACCACTTTCCGTAATAAGAGAAATTAGCTTCGCCTGCTGCTTGGCATCCTGTATATCTAAGCGGACGCGACCGAGTTCAATTTCTTTTAGATGCATGTTGGCAGCTTCGATTTCATCTTGAAGCACTTTTATGCACCTCTCGCAAACCATATTCTTAACGTAATAATCCTTTAGCATAATTAATATTTAAAAAAAGTATTTTCATTTTAAAGAATTTGTGTCAAAATGTGCAGATATATTTAACACAGGCTACCTAACAAAGGTCGAAGATTTTGAGCAGTAATCCAATAATTAACCGATCGGTCTTTAGCTCATTCAAAACATTTGAATGTAAAGAATTAATATAAGACAATTTGAAAATTATAAGCGCCAAAGCCCAATCTGGAAAAAGTAGTTCATAATAATAAAGTGCAGCATTTTATTTCTTTAGTTAATCAACGAAAGAAAAAAGCGGAGAAAAATTTCAAAAATAACGACATGATTCTCTTGGGTTTATGCTTAAATTCGTATATTCACAACGACCGAGACGGTTTAGTATAATTCCTTTTTTAAAAAGCAGTTACTTCCACTATTTAAATCTTCAAATGAATAGGCGCGCTTTTTAATTTACAACAAATCCTTTATCAATTTTTTGTGAATTCGTTGATTTTAATATTAATCCTAATACTTATATAATTATGAAAAAAACTGTAGTAACGGTGGGTCTTCTCCTGCTGACGGCTACGATTTCTTTTTCTCAAAGTTTGTCGCCAACCCTCCTTGCGTCCCAGGGCGGGTTTGATAAATCGGAAACCATGGTCCTAGAATGGACCTTGGGAGAAAGTGCCATCGAAACTGTTGCAGAAAAGAATGTAATCTACTCTCAAGGATTTATCCAACCGACATTAAAACGGTCGTTGGCGCTTATCCAGATTAAAGATGAAATGCTTCTCTTCCCCAATCCGGTGACCACATTTTTAAATGTGAAACTAATCTCAGAAAAAGATGCTAAAGTTTCCACGGACATATACAATGTCAATGGAAGCCTTCTTAAACATTTTGAAAATGAATTTTCAATATCTAAAATCGTTAAGCTAGATGTGGCGGACTTACCATCCGGAATCTACTTCGTAAAGATTACCACCGCGAACGGTCCTTCCGATTCGCACAAAATCATTAAATACTAAACCTTTCAACCAACCAAAAACATGAAAAACATTAAAAACACACTATTAGGCATATTGTTCATCGCAATGATGATGCCGTCACTCTGGGCACAAAACATTCCTCAAGGAATGAAATACCAAGCTGTGGCTAGGGACTTATCTGGAGTCGTTATTGCAGATCAAGAAGTCGTCTTAAAAATAAAACTTCAAAGTAATCTGCAATCGCCAGTTATTCATTTTACAGAAACACACACAATCAAGACAAATCAGTTTGGTCTTTTCTCCCTAGTAATTGGTGAAGGAGTTGTGATAAAAGGGAAATTCAACGAAATACCCTGGAGTACCGAAGACATCTGGATGGAAATTTCTATAAAGGATAACGGTAAAACAGAGTTTACCACCATTAGCAATAGCAAATTGCTTGCTGTTCCTTATGCATTCCACGCCGCTACTGCGTCACAATTAGTGAGCAGTGATTTCCCAGATGTAAATGGCAACGCGCCAATAGGGGTGCCGTCACAAAATTGGTCTTTGTTTGGGAACCGAGCGTCTAATTCTGATAAGGATAAATTAGGAACTACCGATTACGTTGACCTGGTTTTGATAACCAATGACCTTGACCGGTTACGAATTACAAAAGACGGCGATATTAATATTGCAAATAACCTTAACGTCGGTAAAAATGTGGATATCGGCAATGACCTTCATGTTGGCAATGATACTTATTTAGACAATAATGTTGAAATGAACATCGATGGAGGTACAACCATAAACCACGGTAATTTTACGGTGGAAGATATGAGTTCTACACTGTTAACTGGAACAATAACCGTTGATGGCGCTACAGATTTAAAATCAACTTTAAATGTAGACGACCTTACCGACCTTAACAATGGACTAAATGTAAATAATGCTTCTGCAACCGCTCTTAGTGGAACATTGAATGTTGAAGGAGCAACAACGATTAATAACATTTTGGACGTTAGTAGTGCGGTAACCTTAAACAGTGTTGATGGAACCACAAATATCTCGGGAATTACGAATATCAACAATATCCTTAACTCCAGTGCAGACGTTAACCTAAATACCGTTGGTGGCTCAACTAATATCCAAGGTCCTACTACCATCAATAATACGTCAGCCTTAAAAGGCCAAGTAACAATTAATGCCAATGTTGGTGGTGGGGACGCTAGTTATGATGCTTATCCTCTACGCATCGAAGGAAGTCAACAAGGAATCGCAATCAAATTATCTGCCGCTATTCCTGACAATAGCAGCAATTTTGTGACCTTTTTTAATAGCGGTGGCGGCGCAGTTGGCCGGATTGAAGGAGAAACTTTGGCAGAGCATACCTCTTCTCCACAATTTATATTTGATGAGGCTATATTAATAGCTACTGAAATAAAAGCAGGAGTTAATTTTGGCCTATCTTTTATACCAGTTACAACAGGGGGCTTAGTGGTTTCAACAGGACCGTGTGGGGCATGTATAGGTATGGCCGCAGCAGATTTGGCGTTGGCAACCGCTAACCTCATAGCTTTTAATATATTTGAAACTTCAAATCTGGGAGTCACTTACGAATCTGGTTCTGCAGATTATGCTGAGTGGTTAGAACGTGCCAATCCTAATGAACAAATCATCGCAGGTGATATCGTTGGGGTTACAGGTGGAAAAATTTCAAAATACACAGCAAACGCAAAACAATTTATGGTTATCTCTACAAAACCAGCGATGTTAGGAAATATGCCTGAAAAAGGAAGAGAAAAATCATTCGAAAAAGTAGCATTTATGGGTCAAATCCCTGTGAAGGTTAGAGGATTGGTTATGGTGGGAGATTACATTCTACCTTCAGGCAATAATGATGGTATCGGTATAGCGATTTCTCCAGATGAAATTACTGCCGATCAATATACCAAGATTGTTGGTGTCTCTTGGTCTGCTTCTGTGATGAATAACGGTGTATCACTTATCAATATGGCAATTGGCCTTAATAGAAATGATATTGCGCAACTAGTGGCTAAACAAGAATCAAGAATTTCAAAACTAGAACAAAAATTTGAGGCACTAGCTTCGAAATTAAATGGTGAGGAAAAGGACAAAATTGCTACTCCCAAGGCGGCAATAGTTCAGGTTAAAAAACCTACCAAGTATGAAATTGCAGTCGCTAATATGCCTGCTGAGTTAAGTGATGATATTATGGATGAAGCTATGCTCTTAATAAAAGAACGTTATGAGTCTGAAGGATTAAAAATCGCAGATCATCCTGGGCTCGACAAACTATTGAATGATCCAACCTTTAGGGCGCAAACTATTAGACAAACACAAGTGACCTATAAAGAAACGTATAAAAACTATTTGGAGATTATAAGAAATCAGAAATAGATTTTTAATCGATTTTAAATCATCAATGAGGACTTCCTAACTAATACTTAGGAAGTTTCTTTTTAAAATTAGGTAGCCTTATTAACACCTCTTCTTAATCAACATCACCGTTGCCATACTCCTTAAATCTTCTACAACCGTCGTTTTAAAAGGCTCTAAGAATTCGAGATTATGAATGATCATTAAATCAAACAATAACGATTTGGTCAGTAAAAATCTATCGCTTCCGTCCTTCAACGAAGATACCCCATCACCAATTTCTCTGATGGTCGCTTCTACCCCAACGTCCGTGGTCATTCTTATAAACAGTGTTCCGTTTACTTTTAGAACTCTAACCAATTCAGAAAACATATCGATAAAATTTTGAGTGCTGCTGGCAAAATGAAGCACTGCGGAGCAAATAATATGGTCGAACTCATTTTTTTGATAGGGCAAGCTTTCAAGATTTGCTTGTACACTGTTTTTTTCAAGCGTTGTGAAAATTTCTTTTATATTTTCAACAACTTCAAGATTTATGTCCGTTGCAAATACCTCTAGTTTGTTGTGAATGAACCATGGCAAGTTTCTACCTGATCCACATCCGGCATCCAAAATTTTTTCACCCTGAAAATATCTGCCTTTCAAGATTTGGTCGATAAGATAAATGTCGGTGTTCTGGATTAAATTCAATTCATTCATAATGCTGGATATATTTTTGATACTAAAAAGTCGAACTAAAAATCTCTTCGACTTCATTTAAGTTGAAGAGAAATTCTAAAGACTAATCTTAACAAAAATATTCTATTTACGGTCTACAAGCGAGACCACTGATTATCTTTGTTACATTAAAACTATTCAAAATGAAATATTTACTGATTCTTTTTATAACGACACTTAGTTTTACAACTTCCAACGCTCAGGTGAAGGATACCATTACCGTTTTAAATGCTGAACAATTCACTAAAGCTATTTCTGCAGATAGCATTCAATTGTTAGATGTTAGGACCCCGGAAGAGTTTGCGGAAGGTCATATCAATGACGCGCAAAATATTAATTTTTTAGAACCTGAAACTTTTTATATCGAAGTCGAGAAATTGGATCGCTCTAAACCATTATACCTCTATTGTCGTTCTGGAAACAGAAGCGGCCAGGCTGCGGTTAAACTAGATTCGCTCGGGTTTAAAAAAATCTATGATTTAAAAGGTGGATATATGAACTATCCAAAACCTGAAAAAGAATAAAATAAATGCAACAAACTAAGTTGTGTATCTAAGGTTACAGCCAGTGGTTGTAACCTTTTTTAACTTTACACAAAATTTTACAGATGAACATTAAACAATTTGAGTATAAACCTTTGTCCCATTATTCTTATGCCATTGTGAGCGAAGGCAAGATGGCGGTAATAGACCCAGAGAGAGATCCTTCCCAATATTATCAATATGCCGAAGACAGCGGAGCTACAATCGTAGCCGTGTTTGAAACCCATCCGCATGCTGATTTTATAAGTTCTCATCTTCAGATTCTTCAAGAAACAGGAGCAACCATATATAACAGTGAAAAAACTGGAGCCGATTATCCTCACCAATCATTTGATGAGGGCGATACTTTACAACTAGGGAAAATTGAGATTTCGGCATTAAATACGCCTGGTCATTCTCCAGATAGTATTACCATTGTTGCTAAGGACGGCAATGCTACAGCCTTATTTACTGGCGATACGATTTTTATTGGTGACGTTGGCAGGCCGGATCTTCGCGAAAGTGCGGGTAACTTAAAGTCAAAAAGACAGGACCTGGCCGAAGCCATGTATAATACCGTCACTACTAAATTTAAAAATCTCCCGGATGCCGCATTGATTTTTCCGGCTCACGGTGCAGGATCTTTGTGCGGAAAAAGTATGAGCGACGCCAATAGCAGTACGCTAGGTAATGAACGGATGGGTAATTGGGCATTTAAAGAGCAAACTAAAGAGGAATTTGTAAATGTTCTTTTAGAGAATCAACCTTTTATACCTTCGTATTTTGGTTATGATGTTGAAATGAATAAGACTGGTGCTGAAAATCTAAGAAAATCAATTTCTGAAATTCCGTTTAAGTTGAATTCTTCAATTGATGATAAGAATGTTATCGTAGATATTCGGGATGAAGCTATTTATAAAAAAGGCCATGTGTCCGGAAGCTTTAATATACAAGCGACTTCGGCCAATTCTAAATTCGAAACTTGGCTAGGAGCTATCGTAAAACCAAATGAAGATTTTCATATAGTGATTGAATCGTCTTCAGATTTAGAGGGCATTCTCAATCGGGTATCAAAAATCGGATATGAAAAAAGTCTAAAATCGGTGATAACTTTGAACGAAGCTGAAATTGAAAAAACTGACATTTTAGATCTTGATCACTTCAAAAATCATCCCGAGGAATATACCATCATTGATATCAGAAATAAAAGCGAAGTTGAAGAAGGCAAGTTCTTTAAAAATGCCCTCTCACATCCTTTAAATGACCTTAGGAATTCTTTTGATGAAATCCCTAGCGCCAAACCGATTGTAGTTCATTGCGCCGGTGGTTACAGAAGTGCTGCCGGAAGTAGTATTCTAGAAAATAAGTTTGAAAACACCAAAGTTTTTGACTTAGGTGAAGCTGTTAAGGAATTTCAAGATTAGTTTATTTACCGGTTCGTTTCATTAGTTCTGCAGAATACCGATCTCCCTTCACTCCTAGTTTAGAGAAAGAATCCTCGATTTTAGTCAGGTCTGATTCTGAAAGCGAAACCGAAAGTGAGTTTAAATTTTCTTCTAATCGGTTCAACTTGGTTGTACCCGGGATAGGGACTATATATGGTTTTTGGGCTAATATCCAAGCCAAAGCAATTTGAGCAGGAGTCGCATTTTTATCAGACGCAATATCTTTGAGAATCTTCACCAAAACTTGATTGGCATCCCGATTTTTTTCCTTAAATCTCGGGACGTTATGCCTAAAATCATTTTTTGTGAATTGGGTATCCTTGGTAATTGTACCGGTTAGGAATCCACGTCCGAGTGGGCTAAAGGGGACAAAACCAATACCCAATTCTTCTAAAAGCGGGAATATCTCTTTTTCTGGTTCTCTCCACCACAAGGAATATTCGCTTTGTAGCACGGTTACCGGTAATTCTTGATATGCTTTCTCTATTGTTTGTGGACTCGCTTCGGATAAGCCAAAATATTTAACCTTGCCTTCCGTCACTAAATCTTTAACGGTTCCCGCTACATCTTCAATCGGTATATTTGGGTCTACCCGATGCTGATAAAAAATATCGATGTAGTCTGTCCGAAGTCTTTTTAAAGATTCTTCCGCAACTTTCCTGATATTTTTAGGTCGGCTATCCAAGCCATCATTGGGTTCGGCATTCTTAAATCCAAATTTTGTTGCGACAACTATTTCCTTTCTAAAAGGCTTAAGCGCTTCACCCATCAAAGTTTCGTTGGTAAAAGGACCATAAGATTCTGCAGTATCGAATAAGGTTACGCCTTTATCATAAGCCGTCCTTAGCACCTTAATGGCATCAGCCTTTTCAGTTTCTGGGCCGTAGCCAAAGCTAAGGCCCATACAACCTAGTCCAATAGAAGATACTTTTGGACCGTTCTTGCCTAATTTCCTTTTAATTAATTTATCGGGCATAATATCTAAATTTTTATTTCTGAAGAAAATGAGCTCTTAATAACCAAGCGATTTTTTCATGTTCTTCCATAAGTCCGGTAATAAAGTCACTGGTTCCTGAATCTTTATATTTTTCAGCATAAGGGGTAATATTATCACGCATTTCCTTAATTATGGTTTCGTGGTCATTCAATAAATCTTCAATAAAAAATAAGCTATCATTTTTTTGACCATCGGTTTCTTTAAGTTTTGTCAAGGAAAGAAAACTTTTTAAAGTCGCGGGAGATGTTGCGCCTAATTGTCTAATTCTTTCTGCAACCCTGTCCATTAAAGAATCGGATTGTTCGTAAAGCATTTCAAAGAATTTGTGTTTATCAAAAAAGTCTTGACCTTGCACGTTCCAATGGGCATTTCTTGTTTTTGTATAAAGAACAAATTCATCTGCTAATAATTTAGATAGACTGTCAGAAACAGCTTTTCTGTTTTTTTCGGTAATTCCTATATCGGTTTTCATGATA